>CANQTP010000014.1 GCA_947626755.1 uncultured Clostridia bacterium | reverse complement strand
AACGGCGATTCCACCGACTATGAGGAATACAAAGGCGTTTCCCGCCGTCTGTTTTCGGGAAAACTCCTTGCGATAATTGCCGCAAAGACCGAGGCGGGCGACATTAACGTGAAAATCACTTCTCCCGCCGTAAAGGACGCTTTCCTTACGCTGAAAGCCGTTCTCGCGGAAGTTCCCGCGGGCGTTTCTGCGATAACAGAAAATTCTCCTGCGATTTCCGACTGCCCCGACGACAAGAGCGACATTCCTATACGAAAGATAGAATTTTCGGGCGAAAGCAGGATCTTCACCCCCGAAATGCGTGAGATAACTTTTAAAACGAAATTTTACCCCGAAAATGCGTCTTATAAGAATGATGTGGAATATCGGGTAACTACCGTTCTGGGGATAAATTCCAATCTTGCGGAGATAGTTTCCCATGACGAAAATTCCGTTACGGTGAAATGCAAGGGCGACGGGGAATTTTACCTGCGAGCACTTTGCAAAAACGGCACGGACAAGTACCATATTCTCACGCCAATGCTCCTGAAAGGCGAGGGACTGGGAGCGGCGTCCTTTGACCCGTACGGATTTGTTATAGGCGGACTTTTCACCGTTCAGAGCGGCAATGCGGGCAACGGTATCGAGCGGGGCGCGGCTTTCGCTTGGGAAAACAGCTGGTTCGGCTTTGAAAATGTGGATTTCGGCACTTTGGGAAGCGACACGGTTAACGTTCCAATTTATGCAAATTGCACCACCCCCGTGCAGATACGTTTCTATGACGGAATTCCCGGAGACGGCGGCGAACTTATCGGGGAATTTACCTATCATGAGCCGCCCGAGTGGCTCACCTACAAGCCGAACACATTCAAGCTGAGCAAAGTTCTGAAAGGCGTTCATACATTTGTTATGGAGTCGTCGGACGGATTCCATGTAAAGGGATTCAGCTTCAAGAAGCCCGAAAAGGAATTTGCGGAGATACGCGCCGTTGACAGCGAACGAATTTACGGCGACAAATTCACCGTTGAAAGCGATGCGGTAACGGGTATCGGAAACAATGTGCTTCTTGAATTCGGCGAGTTTGATTTCACCGAAAAAGCTCCCTCAAAGATAGTTATTACGGGACGTTCCGTTCTTGACAAGAACAGCATACACATAATTTTTGACGGCGAAAGCGAGACGCGGATACTTGCGGAATTTGCGGGAGCAGATGATTTTACGTCCAGAGAGTTCCCCGTAAAGGGCATTTCGGGAAAATGCAAGGTGTCCTTTGCGTTCCTGCCGGGAAGCAACTTTGATTTTGAAAGTTTCAGATTTGAGTAAAGGGGTAAGCTTATGAGTGAGCTTCGTGTCAGGGTAATAGTGCTGATATTGTGTATTGCCGTGCTTGCGCTTGTGGCGTTTGTGCTTGTGGATAATGACAGCGGGGAAGAGCCTGATGCTTCGGACGCATATGCAGATATTTCCGTTACGGAAACTGCCGCTGTCACAGGAACGGAAACTTCTGCGGCAGAGACTTCCGTGACGTTCACCGAAAGCGTGACTACCACAGTTCCCGCCGAAACGGAGATCGCCGACACGGAAGGCGAAAGCACCACTGCAAGCAGAACTATCATAACGAGCCGCGTGCGGAAAGAGTATGATAACAACTCGGTCTATATCGATATGGAAAATATCCTGCAATTGCCCGAACTGCCCGTTGGCTGTGAGATAACCGCCCTGACGATCCTGCTGCGGCATTACGGATTTGACGCAGAAAAGACCGATCTTGCCAAGAATTATCTTCCCACAAGCTGGGGAAATGCCCGCTACGAGGACGGCAAGACCTACAAGGACAGCTTCTTTGACTATTTTATAGGCGATCCGTTCAGCAAGGGTTACGGCTGCTTTTCAAACGCCATTGAAAAGGCGGCAAAAGCTTACATCGCCGACCATGGCGGAGGATTTGAAGTGAAGAATATCTCGGGTTCGCACCCCGATGTGCTTTATGACTATCTTGCGGCGGGAACGCCCGTCCTCTGTTGGGCAACGGACGGAATGATCGAGCCTGAGTATTACGAAACATGGTACGACAACGAGACGGGGGAACAGCTTGACTGGTACCTGAATGAGCATTGCTTCGTGCTTGCGGGATTCAACATGAGCGGCGATCTTGTGACTCTCAATGACCCCATGAAAGGGATCATCGACTACAATATCAACAAATTTGAAACACGTTACGATCAGATGTACAGGCAGGCTATAGTGATAGTTCCCACAGGCGGCGAGGAAATTCCCGCTGACACCACGGAAACTGCGTTTTCGGAAACAGAGTTTTCGGAAAATTTGGAAGATGGCGAGGAATATGAAGATCTTCCAAGCGAAAATGAATAAAATTTTTTGTCGGGCTGCAAATCTCCGATTCCGGGATCTTGCAGCCTGATTTACTTTTTCGTAACAATTAGAAATTATTTATGCAATAAAAATTATTAATTCCTGCAAATATGTTGAACAATATAGCTAAAAAGCTTGTAAAATGCAAGTTCAAATATAAAAAGTTGCATAAACTTTCAAAAAAGCCTTGACATTTCTGCTCGGACGGCGTATAATAAAATCATGGAAAACAGCAAGGGTGCTGTAAGTAAATTGCAAAGGCGCAGTTTACTTGCAGTACCCTTTTTGTTTCAAATTTTACCAATATTTCAGGAGGGGTAAAATATGGATGCAAATTTACTTGACACCATTGCAACCGAAGTCAACAGCGGCGTGTTCTCCATATGGTATCTTATAGGAGCGGCACTGGTATTCTTTATGCAGGCAGGCTTCGCAATGGTTGAAACAGGCTTCACAAGAGCCAAGAACGCGGCTAACATCATCATGAAGAACCTTATGGACTTCTGTATCGGTGTGCCGATGTTCATTCTGATAGGTTTCAGCCTTCTCATGGGAGAAGATGTTCTGGGATTTATCGGAAAACCCGGTTTCGATATTTTCACTGCTTATGATAATTTCGACTGGTCATCATTCGTTTTCAATATGGTTTTCTGCGCTACGACAGCAACTATCGTTTCGGGCGCAATGGCTGAAAGGACTAAGTTCCTTTCCTACTGCGTATATTCCGGAGTTATCAGCGCGCTGATATATCCTATCGAAGCGCACTGGATCTGGAACGGCGACGGCTGGCTCGCACAGCTCGGATTCCACGATTTTGCAGGATCCTGCGCGATCCACATGGTAGGCGGCATTTCCGCACTTATCGGCGCAAAGATCCTCGGACCCCGTATCGGAAAATTTGTCACCGACAAGAAAACAGGCAAGGTCACCAAGGTAAACGCTATTCCCGGTCACTCACTTACTCTCGGCGCTCTGGGCTGCTTTATCCTCTGGTTCGGCTGGTACGGATTCAACGGTGCTGCTGCAACAACTCCCGCACAGCTTGGTTCGATATTCCTTACAACTACTATTGCTCCTTCCGTTGCAACGGTAGTATGTATGATCTTCACATGGGTAAAGTACAAGAAGCCTGATGTTTCAATGTGCTTGAACGCTTCTCTTGCAGGTCTGGTAGGTATCACAGCAGGCTGTGACGTTATGGACGCGGCAGGCGCGTGCGTTGTAGGTGCGGTCTCGGGACTGTTGGTAGTGTTCGGAGTATGGCTCCTTGACAATGTTCTCCACATTGACGACCCTGTCGGTGCTGTTGCCGTACATATGATGAACGGCATCTGGGGAACAGTTGCGGTAGGACTTCTTGCAAATCCTGCTGTTCCCGAATACGGCATTGCAAACAAAGCAGGCGAAACAATTGGCGGTCTGTTCTATACAGGCAACGCCGAACTTCTCGGACTCCAGTGTCTGGGCGTTCTTACAGTAGGCGCATGGACTGCTGTTACAATTACGATCACATTCCTTATCATAAAAGCAACTATCGGACTTCGTGCTTCCGTTGAAGAAGAAACAAGAGGTCTGGATATTACAGAACACGGTCTGGTTTCTTCTTATGCAGACTTTATGCCTGCTTTAAACGCAAACAATATTGCAGTATTTACAGGCGCAACAACTTCGGAAACTCCTGCTCCCGCTTCTGCGGCAGTACCTGTTACCGTTTCCGAAAGACCCCATATCGAACGTCTTTCGGACGCAAAGAACAAGTATACCAAGGTTTCCGTTATCTGCAAGCAGAATAAGTTTGAGGATCTGAAGCGCGAACTTGGCGACATAGGCGTAACAGGTCTGACGGTAACGCAGATACTGGGCTGCGGAACTCAGAGGGGCGCAGGCGAAATGTACCGTGGTGTTCCCGTGGAAACAACTCTGCTGCCTAAAGTAAAGGTGGAAGTAGTAGTCTGCAAAGTCCCTGTTGAAACGGTTGTTGAAGCTGCGAGAAAGGCACTTTACACGGGTCACATCGGCGATGGAAAGATCTTCGTATACGATGTTGAGGACGTTGTAAGAGTAAGAACCGGCGAAAGCGGTTATGATGCGCTTCAGGACGCGGAAGATGACTGATAAACTGCCATAAAACACACAGAAAGTCCCTGTTCCCGACACATTCGGGAGCAGGGACTTCCTATTATTCGATTCAGATATTGCTTACTTCGCGGCTCCTGAGCTTGTGTTTGAGACGGAGATCGTCGGTAATAAGAGCAATGAATTCCGAGTTGGTGGGTTTGCCTTTGCCGACGCTGACGGTGTAGCCGAACATTCCGTTAAGTACGTCAACATCACCTCTGTCCCAAGCCGTTTCAATGGCATGGCGTATGGCTCTTTCGACTCTGGAAGGCGTTGTGGAGAATTTCTCCGCAATTGTGGGATAAAGCATTTTTGTAATGCTTTCCAGCATTTCGGGATCGTTTATGGAAAGAAGGATAGCTTCTCTTAAATAATGGTATCCTTTTATATGAGCGGGGATCCCGATATGATGTATAATGTCGGTAACGAGCATTTCAAGGCGTGAATCGCGGTCTTCCGGGTAGCAGTCTGCGGTCAGTTCCGTAAGCTCGTCAGGGGAAATATGCATTATGGTTTTTACAAACGCGGCGGATTCAAAAGGTTTCAGCATGATGTAGGCGTTGCGGACAGCCATCACTTCCTTTTCGATGTAAGTATTCTTATAGGACGAAGTTATGATAAAGAACGGCTTGTTCTCCATGTCCTTGGTCTTTTCGATAATGTCCAGCGCACCGCCGCCTGGCATTATCGCGCTGCACATTACAAAATTCGGCATGAAGCTTTCTATCTCGGAGAATAAGGACATTCCGTCAGCAGGGCATAATTTTACGTTATATCCTGCCAATTCCGCCGCACGGGCGCACTGCCCTGCGAATTCTGCATTTTCTTCTCCGATAAGAACTTTTGTGGAAATTCCGGTATTTGTTGTTGTCATTGATAATTGACCTCCTGAATATTTTATCTTTATCCATATATTACCATAAAACCGCAGGATTTTTAATAGTAAATTATCCAAATATTTCCACAAAATTCGACATTTTACATCATGATACATCAGGAGCGTCAGGAACTTACGGAAAACAGCGGTTTTAGAGGTGTACGGGAACATTCTGCTGCGGTATGTTCTCTGCAGGATCTTATAAAAAATGCATATATTTTAAAAATATGCACACGGTTTACGTGTACGAAAAAGCTTTTAAATTGCCTGTACAAAACAAATGACAGGCATAAAACAGGTATAAAATTTATGCATATAATCCATAATAATACAAAAATTTTATTTTGTCAACAGAAAATTGGGCGGAATTTACAAATTTGGTATTTTTACCAAATCTTGCCTATATATTCTGTAAATTGTGTATATCATATGACTTTGAAACTTTCGGCTTTTGCTTTGCTAAGCGGGAAATAATTGCTGAAATGCTGTAAAATCAAGCCTGATTTCTATGTAAATCCGTTGAAATTAACAGATTTTAGTCATTTTGCTTGACGATAGCGTTATTTTTTGATATAATTGAAATATTAAAGTGACGGTATCTTTTTATGCGGTAACATATACTGTATATGATTACAATATAATTACAATTATTACAAAACGGATACAATTTTGCAAAATCATTGACAAAGGGCGGGCTTGCTGATATTATTAGTATAGTATGATCGGCAGGTAAAGCGGAGGAGGAATATTTCAAATTGGAACGCTTGAATCTTTGCTACGGCTGTATGGAGCCGATAGATGAGAATGCCGCGGTATGCCCTGAATGCGGTTATCACATGAATGCGCCGCATCTTCCGTCGTACCTTGCGCCCGGTACTATGCTCAATGACAGATATATGGTCGGAAAACTTCTGGCATACAACGGCGAGAGTGCTTCATATATAGCTTTTGATACCATAACCGAATCCAAGGTGGTTATCAGGGAGTATATGCCCGATTCGCTCTGCAAAAGGGAAAAGGGCAGTTCTGCGGTGATCGTTGACCCGGACTGCGTTGCAGGGTATAAAACGCTTCTCTCGGAATTTGTTGAACTTAATAAAGTGCTTTCAAAAATGCGCACTCTTAACCATATCAACGCCGCTATAGATATGTTCGGAGACAACAATACCGCCTATGCCGTCTTTGACTGGGTCGGCGGGGAAACTCTCGGGGAATACCTTAAAAAGCACGGCGGAAAACTTTCATGGGAAGAAGTCAAAAAGCTTTTCCCGCCTATCTTTACAACGCTTTCGCTTGTCCATAATGCGGGACTGATCCACAGAGGCATCTCTCCCGAAAATATTATCATCAGCGACAAGGGCGAACTTAAAATAACAGGTTTCTGCATCGCCGACGCCAGAACAGCCAATACGGAACTTGTCCCCGAAATATACAACGGCTATGCCGCTCCCGAACAGTACGGCTCAAATAACTGGCAGGGAACATGGACGGACGTTTACGGCATATCTGCGCTCCTTTACAGGATATTGACGGGAGTCGTTCCCACAGATGCCATGAGCAGGATCTCAAACGATGAACTTGTTGAACCTGCAATGATAGATAAGAATATCCCCGGAAGCGTTTCAAGAGTTATCATGAACGGACTCAGCGTCAACGGAGAAATGCGCATACAGACCATTACCGAACTTGTAACAGAACTTTTTGAACAGCCTGAGTACGGCTCTGCAAGGCTTTCTTCTTCCAGTACGCAGACTATAACCATTCCCAGACAAAGCGGCAGCGGAAACCGCCGCAAAAAGAATTCCGCGCCCAGCAGACACGGACTTTTCATAATGGTAATTGCCATCATATTATGCATAGGAATGTTCTTCCTTGTAATGGTGCTGATACTGTCTGTTGACGATCACAGCGGAAGCTATATGGAGGGTTCGACTCTGCCCCAGATAACGGAAGGAAGTCCGGGAAGTTTCGGATCGACTTCCATGACGCCGCTTGAAAGCGTTACTTCCGAAACTTCAATTTCTACAGTCACTACCATGACATCTCAGGAAAATGCCATGGTATATGTCATGAACGACCTTACAGGCAAGATATACGATGTTATCAGCAAGTCGGAAAATTACAGCAATCTGAAATTTACTCCCGAATACGAGTATAACGATATGTACCCCAAGGGACAGATATTTGAACAGTCTATCCCCAAGAACGACACCTATGAGGACGGCGCGGAAATTACCGTAAAGGTAAGCCTTGGTCCTAAGTATATCACCGTTCCCGAATACCTTACACTCAGCAAAAAGGACTATTTTGCAAAGCTTGACAGCCTCGGGATAAAGTATGAGGAGCAGGAAGAACTGACGGAGGACGTTCTGGAAGGCTATGTTTACAGAACAAGCAAGGAAGCGGGCGAACAGATAGACGTTGAAAAGGGAGAAACGCTTATTGTTTATGTGGCGAAGAATCCGCCCAAGACCGAGCCTTCTGATGAACCCCGATCCCCCGATGAACCCGATGTTCCGTCGGAAACCGGCTATGTCACAGAAGAACCCGACGTTATCATAACTATATTTGACTGAATTTAGAAGCCGCCGTTCCGTTACGGCGGCTTTTTTATCAATTTTCCCTGAAAGGAGGAAACGCCATGACCTGCGGCAGCTGCGGCGGAACGGTAAGAGATACGGCAAAATTCTGCCCGTGGTGCGGAGCAAGTATTTCTGCCGATGCGAAATCGGAAAAAGCGGAAACAGCTCCTGCGGAAACGGAAATAACTGCGGAAAAAATTTCGGAAAAAGCGGAAACAGCCGCCGCGGAAACCGAAAAGGCCGCGGAAAACAAGTCGGAGCTGGGGCTTAAATTCGACAGCGGAAAACAGCTTTTTGTGCCTGATCCGTCGGCGGGAAAAGTGAAAATTCCCGAAAAAGAAAAACCTTCCGAAACGAAAGCGGAACGCACGGTAAGATTCTCTTCCAAAAGAGGAAAAGCTCTGCTTATTGCGGCAATTGCGGCGGCAGTTTGTATCGGCGCGGTGTTCCTGATCCCTACATACGCAGCTCCGTTTCTGAAATATTCAAAAGCCGAAAGGCTTTTCCGCGACGGAGAATATGAAGCCGCTGCGGATATTTTCACAGAACTCGGTGACTACAGGGAAAGCGCGGGAAATATCCTGAAATGCCGTTACGGAATGGCGGAGATCCTTGCGGAAAAGGAAAATTTTGACGAAGCGGCAGAAGCGTTTGCGGCTTTGAGCGGTTTTTCCGACTCGGACGAAAAAGCGGCGGAATGTCTTATCCGTTCCGCGGATACGCTTCTGGCAAAGGGCGAACTTGACGCGGCAATGTCGGCGTACCGCTCGGCGGGAAGAGACGATCTTGCGGAAAACGCTGCAAGATCTCAGGCTGAACGGCTTGCGGAAACGGGCGATCTCTTTTCCGCAGCGGAAATTGCGGAAAAATATTCCCATGAAGCGGCGTTGGAATACATTTACACAGGTTCTCTGACGGCAAAGGACGGAGGCGATTTGGAAACGGCTGCGGCGGGATTCCTGAAACTTGGAGATTACAAGGATTCGCGGGAACTTTTCGGGGAATGTATGTATCAGACCTGCGAAGAAGAATTCAGAAGCGGAAATTTTTCGTCGGAAACGGTAAGAGGATTCTACGAAATGGGGAATTACATGGATTCCGAAACACTTTTCACGGAGTCCGCATACGAAAACGGCGTGAAACTTCTTGAAAGCGGCAAATATTATGAAGCTTCACTGATGTTCAGGAACTCGGGAACATACAAGGATTCCTATGCGCAGCTCCACAATGCGCTGTATCAGCTGGGAATGTCGCTCAGAGACACGGACAGCGCGTCCGCATATTCAATATTTGCCATGCTGGGGAACTATTCGGACAGCGCGGCTATGAAAAAGGCGTCCGCAAACGGTCTGAAATGGTATGCGGACGGATATACTTCGGCAGACGGTTTCTGCACATCGGAATTTTCGGCGGAAGACAAGCTGAATGTTATCTGCACGGTGGGGACGGACTCCCCGTCGGGATCTGTTACGCTTGTGATCTCCCTTACGGACAGCGGCGGGAACGTTCTTTCCGCCGAGTGCGGAAACGTCCGCAACAGCAGTTCATTCAGCGCGGAAATACCGTTGAACGGCGTAGCTGCGGGGAATGCGGAGATAGTGATCTCAATTAAGGACAGCGGAGAAGTGCTGAGAAAATTTGAAATTACCGTCAATGCCGCTTCCTGACTTGTGATGTTTGTGAAATTATATTCAAAAATTGTTGACAAATCGGGATTTTTACGGTATAATTATAATGTATGCTAAAAAGAAGTATAAAGATCATTTCAAATACAAAGGTGGAATTGTTAAAATGGGTATTTTTGACGGACTTTTCGGAAGCTACAGCAAGCGCGAACTTGCTAAGATAGAACCTATCAAGAACCGCGTTCTTGATCTGGAAGATCAGTATGCCGCCATGTCGGAAGAGGTGCTGAGAGGTCAGACCAAGATCCTTAAAAAACGTCTCGAGGAAGGCGAGACTCTTGACGATATTCTTCCGCAGGCTCTGGCTACAGTCCGCGAGGCTGCTTGGCGTGTTCTGGGAAAGAAGCCGTTCCCAGTTCAGATAATCGGCGCTATCGTCCTTCATCAGGGACGTATCGCGGAAATGAGAACAGGTGAAGGTAAAACTCTTGTTGCCTGCTGCGCATCTTACCTTTGCGCTCTGGAAGGCAAGGGCGTTCACGTTGTTACGGTAAACGACTACCTTGCAAAATTCCAGTCTGAGGAAATGGGAAAAGTTTACCGCTATCTGGGACTTACCATAGGCTGCATACTTCACGACCTTAACAACGATCAGCGCCGTGAAGCCTACAACTGCGATATTACCTACGGTACAAACAATGAGTTCGGCTTCGACTATCTCCGTGACAACATGGTAATTTACAAGAGCGAAAAAGTTCAGCGCGAACACCATTTTGCCATTGTGGACGAAGTTGACTCGATCCTCATTGATGAAGCAAGAACTCCGCTTATCATTTCGGGTAAGGGCGATAAGTCCACGGAGCTTTACACCATGGCGGATAAATTTGCCAAGACTCTGAAACCCTACGTTGTTGTTGAAATGGACAACAAGGTGGATCAGGAAGAAGCTTCCGAGAACTGCGACTACATCATCGACGAAAAGGCAAAGACCGCCACTATCACCCGTCAGGGCGTTAAGAAAGCGGAGAAATACTTCAACGTTGTGAACCTTTTCGATGCGGATAACTCCACGCTGCTCCACCATGTCAATCAGGCACTGAAAGCAAACGGCGTTATGAAAGCCGACATTGACTATGTTGTCAAGGACGGCGAAGTCATTATCGTTGACGAGTTTACAGGACGTCTTATGATGGGACGCCGATTCAATGACGGTCTGCATCAGGCTATTGAAGCCAAGGAAGGCGTTAAAGTTGCTCACGAGTCAAAAACCTTGGCGAGCATTACTTTCCAGAACTATTTCCGCCTTTATGACAGGCTTTCGGGTATGACAGGTACGGCTATGACCGAAGAGGAAGAGTTCAAGGAAATTTACAAATTGGACGTTATCGAGATACCTACAAACCGTCCTGTTCAGCGTATAGATCACTCCGATGTGGTATTCAAGACCGAACACGGAAAATTCCTTGCGGCTATAAGAAAGATCGAGGAATGCCACGAAAAGGGACAGCCTGTTCTTGTGGGTACTGTTTCCATTGAAAAATCGGAAATACTTTCCAAAATGCTTTCCAAGAAGGGCATAAAGCACAATGTCCTGAACGCAAAACAGCACGAAAAAGAAGCGGAGATCGTTGCTCAGGCAGGTAAGTACGGAGCCGTTACAATTGCCACCAACATGGCAGGACGCGGTACCGACATTATCCTCGGCGGTAATGCCGAATTCAAGGCAAAAGCCGAAATGAAGAAAATGGGCATGGAAGATGATCTTATCAACGAAGCTATAAGCTTTGCGGAAACAGATGATGAGGCGATCCTCGAAGCAAGAAAGACTTACCGCGAACTTTACGATAAATACAACGCCGAAGTCAAGGAAAAGGCGGAAAAGGTAAAGGAAGCAGGCGGACTGTTCATTTTAGGTACGGAAAGACACGAGTCCCGCCGTATCGACAATCAGCTCCGCGGACGTGCGGGACGTCAGGGAGATGTGGGCGAAAGCCAGTTCTTCCTTTCCCTTGAGGACGATCTTATGCGCCTTTTCGGCGGCGACCGTATCACGGGAATGATGGAAGCACTCAACGTTGAGGAGGATATGCCTATCGAAGCGAAACTCCTCACAAAAGTAATAGAATCTTCCCAGAAAAAGGTAGAAGGCAGAAACTTTGCTATACGTAAGAACGTCCTTAACTACGATGATGTTATGTCCGCCCAGAGACAGATCATCTACAGCCAGAGGGCAAAAGTCCTTGACGGCGAGGATATTCACGAATATATCCTGAAAATGATACAGGATATGATCTCCGAAACGGTGGATCAGTACATTTTAGACGACAATGTAAAGGACGACTGGAACCTTGCGGGTCTCCGCGACAGATTTATGGGTCTGTTCACGGTGAACGAGGATTTCCGTTACACAACTGCGGAACTTGAAGAAGTTTCCAAGAAGGACATTGTTGACAAGCTTGTGAACCGCGCTCTTGACTTCTACAAGCAGAAGGAAGAACGCGTTGGCTCGGAAGTTCTCCGCGAACTGGAAAGAGTTATCCTGTTAAAGATAGTAGACATCAAGTGGATGGCGCATATTGACGATATGGAAGAACTGAAGCGCGGTATCGGACTTCGCTCCTACGGTCAGAAAAACCCCGTTGTTGAATACCGTTTTGAGGGCTTTGAAATGTTCGACGCCATGGTTGAATCTATCCGCGAAGAGACTATCCGCCTGTTGTTTACCATTCAGGTACAGCAGAACGGTGCTGCTCCCAAACGTGAAAGGGTCATGAAGCCCGTTGACACAGGCAGTGACGGAACAGTGTCGAATACTCCAAGAAAGGTTACCGGAAAAGTCGGCAGAAACGATCCCTGTCCCTGCGGCAGCGGCAAAAAGTACAAGAAATGCTGCGGAATGGACCTGAAATGATAATTCGTAATTCGTAATGCGTAATGCGTAATTAGCAGGCTGAGCCTGCACCCTTATAGAGTTGAGAGTTAAGAGTTGAGAGTTGAGAGTTAAGAGTTAACAGTTGAGAGTTTAGAGTTGAGAGTTAAGAGTTGAGAGTTGAGAGTTAAGAGTTGAGAGTTGAGATTTAAGAGTTAAGAGTTGAGAGTTAAAAGTTGTGATTTAAGGCAAATATGTAATATTTGCAGATGATTTGCTGAAATAATTTTAAATATTTGCGAAAGGATTTACTATTATGGCTGAAATAAAGGCTTTTAAGGGAATGAGATACACCGCAAAGGACAAGAATTCTCTGGTTTGTCCGCCCTATGACATCATTTCCGACAAGCAGAGGGAACAGTATATTTCCAACGATCCCCACAACATCATTCGTCTGGAACTGCCCAAGGGCGGGGACGAACGCTATGTGGAAGCGGGAAAGACTCTGCGGAAATGGCTTGATGAAGGCGTTCTTGCCTGTGATGAAAAGGACAGCATTTACGTTTATGAAATGCAGTTCTCTGCAAACGGAAAACGGAAAAGCCTGAAAGGCTTCGTTTCTCTTGTGAAGCTTGAAGAATTTTCCAAAGGCGTGGTACTTCCTCACGAGGAAACTCTTTCCAAGGCAAAGGCGGACAGGTTCAGCCTGATGAGCGAAACTTTCTGCAATTTCAGTCAGATATATTCTCTTTACATGGACGAGGGCGGCTCTGTCTATTCGCTGATAGACGGTTGCTCCAAAGGACTTCCCGACATGGAAGTCACTGATCCCGACGGCACTGTTCACAGAATGTGGTGCATTTCCGATGAAAATATCATTTCCAAGGTGACGGCGGCATTTGCGGACAAGAAATTGTATATTGCGGACGGACACCACCGTTACGAAACTGCTCTGAATTTCCACAAGCATCTTATTGAAAGCGGAAAGGACGTTCCCGGAAGCGGTTACATTTCCATGATGCTTGTGAACATGGAAAATGACGGTCTTGTAGTTTTCCCCACACACAGGATCGTGCGCGGTCTGGAAAATTTTGATATTGACCGTGTTCTTGAAGAAAGCAGGAAATATTTTGATATTTCCGAAGCTCCCGGGGAAATTCGTATGCAGGCGGCTCTGAACACAGGCTATGACGACGGCAAAAAGGTCTTTGCCCTTTACGCAGGTGCGGGGAAATGCTATGTTCTCACGTTAAAAGACGAAACTGCCGTTAAGAAGCTTCTGCCTGATATGTCCGACGCATACTGCGGGCTGGACGTTTCGGTGCTGCATACCCTTATTTTGGAAAGAATTCTCGGCATTGACAAGGAAAATATGGCAAATCAGAAGAACCTGACTTATACCCGTTCCCGTCAGGAAGCCCTTGAAGCCGTTGACCTTGAGGACGCAAACTGCGCGTTTATCCTGAATCCCACAAAGGTAACGGAGATCCGCGATGTTGCCCTTGCATCGGAGAAAATGCCACAGAAATCCACATATTTCTATCCAAAGCTTATTACAGGTCTTGTAATGAATAAATTCTGAAAGAGGTAATTTATATGGCTGTTCTTGTAAACGAATGCAAAAAGGAACTTACCGAGCGGATACTTCCGTTCTGGAATAAGCTCAGGGACGATGAAAACGGCGGCTTTTACGGATTTATGAATAACGATCTGGAAGTCGACAAAAAGGCGGATAAGGGAGTTATCCTACATTCCCGCATACTCTGGTTCTATTCTTCCTGCTACCGTGTTTTCAAAGATGACTATCTGCTTGAAAATGCAAAGCACGCTTACGAGTTCCTGAAAAAGTGCGTTGACAAGGAACAGGGCGGCGTTTACTGGATGATGACATATGACGGAAAACCCGCCGATACCATGAAACATACATACAATCAGGCATTTGCAATATATGCGCTTTCCACATATTACCTTGCTTCTCAGGACGGATCGGCACTGAAACTTGCTTTCGAGCTTTTTGATACCGTTGAGGAGAAATGCACGGACGATATTGCCTATATGGAAGCATTTTCAAAAGACTGGAAACTTGTTCCCAATGATGCACTTTCGGAAAACGGACTTATGGCTGACAAGACCATGAACACCGTTCTGCACCTGATAGAAGCGTACACAGTTCTTTTTGAAGCAAGCAGGGATCACAGAGTGGAAGAAAGACTGCTGTTCCTTTTGGAAATTACCAAAACCAAGATATTCAACAGCGACAAGAACTGCCTGAGAGTTTTCTTTGACAGGGAACTGAACGAGATCGGCGACATTCATTCCTACGGTCACGATATTGAAGCTTCGTGGCTCATCGACCGCGCCTGCGAAGTCCTCGGCAATACCCGCGTTCAGGCGGAATGGAGATTCATTGATCTGCGGATCGCAAGAAATATTTATGAGATCGCTTTTGAAAACGGTGCTGTCAACAATGAGCGCGAAAACGACAAGATCGACAAGAAACGCATATGGTGGGTACAAGCCGAAAGCGTTGTTGGTTTTATAAATGCTTTTCAGAATGACGGCGATACCAAGTATCTTGACGCTGCAAAGACCGTTTTCAACTGGATAATCACCAAGCAAGCCGATAAGAGAAAGGATTCAGAGTGGTGGGGCGAAGTCACATTTGAGGGCGAGCCCATGCAGACCGTTGCGATGGTAAATCCTTGGAAATGTCCTTACCATAACGGCAGAATGTGCATCGAAGTTATCAACAGAAGCGTTTCCCTATAAAATGCGGACAGCGGATCTCCAACGGAAATTTCCGCACCGCGGGAACGGGGATCCGTTAAATATAAAAATAACGTCGATGTTCGGAACACAAGCGGCGGTGTTTTAATTCAACGGAAAGGAATGCAGTATTATGGCTGTTATCAACGTAATGGAGGATATAGTCCGTGAACGGCTGGAAGTTTTTCTGGCAGGAATGGATTGCTGTCAGTGTGAGATCTGCAAGGGCGATATGATGGCAATGGCTCTGAATATGCTGAAGCCTAAGTATGTCAATTCCCATAAGGGAGAGCTGTTCAGCAGGATAGATTCCAGCAAGTACCAGAACACGGTGGATATTGATATTGCAGTTACAAAGGCAATTGCTGCGGTAAGTTCATCTCCTCACAGATCATAAATACTGTCTTGGCATTTCTGAGGAGAAGGCATATAAGCCGTAGTTCTTGAACATACTTATGCAGACGGGTAAACTGTCGGTCAGCCGACGGTGCGGGTCATACTGTTCTGACGGATACGTTTTGAGAAAGGAGCTTTTTTATGGAAAATACCGTGGGCTTTGCGGTTCGCGATAATAATAATTTTTATAAGATAGATATTTCTAAAACGCTTCTGTACTTCACAGAGTACGACTTTACCTATTTCTGGGAACAGTGTATCGAGGCGGGACGTACCGCGCGGAAATCAGGCAGACTCCCGCAGAATCTTGTCTCAAACGCAAGATCTGTTATCAGCAAGGCTCACCCGTATATCGAAGCCTGCATTTCCACCGATTATTCCGAGATCGTTACCGACTGCATAATAGAGTATATCTGCCACAGCGAAAGGATAGGTCTTGAAGAGCTGTGGGCAAGGTGCATTTCTCCGAAAAATATGTATGAATCGGCGATATTCCGCCGTATTTCCGAATATAAAACAAGCCGCGCCGCAAACAGATGGACAAGTCTTGTCCGTTTGCAGGAATATGCGCGGAATAAGATAGATTTCATCTTTGGCACCGAGGACGGCAACACCGTTCTCAATGACGATATTGTAAGAGTCCGCAAGGAGTATTTCGATCTTGCGCTGTCGGTAGCCGCAAATGAACTGGGCTGTCCGCCCGAAGCGCTCCCTTCGGTAAAGGTCTGCAATCCTGCAACAGTGCCGAACGCTGCATTTGCCGTGGGGAAAGTTTCAAAATCCATTTACAGACGTTTTTCTGACGCGCTTGCAATGGGAAGGGATATGTCCTCGCTGGAAGGCAGGAACTGTTCTAAAATTCAGGATCAGACTGCCATGGAAGCGTACACCTACGTCAAGAATATGACTCGTCCCGGCGAGCTGGATATGAATTACGCAATTTCCGCTATAAAGGCAAATCCTTCCGAACTTTATCTTCCCGACAGCCTGAAAGCAGCAATAGATCTTGAATTTGATCTTATGTATAAGCGGGGAATATATCTGCGCAAGTGCGAAAACTGCGGAAAGTATTTCAGCATTGAAAATATTGCCGATGATAACTCCCGCTGCGACAGGGTGAACAGTTCGGGAAAGACCTGCCGTCAGCAGTACGAAGAACTCTGCGAAAGCATTGCGGTAAAAGCCCGTGAATCTGCAGAGGAAGAGAAGCGTTCCGCAGCCGCTGAAACAGCTGTCTCGGAAGAACTGCCCGAAACCGCTTCCGTTCCCGCAGCGGCTGTTCCCGCTTCTGTACCCGATGTTCCAAAACAGGAAATAAAAGTTCCCAAGGAACTTGAAAAACGGGGACAGAAGCTTTACAATGCTTTGTATAAACGCGTAGGACGCGGCATTGAAGAAAACGAGTTCCGCGAATGGTCACAGTATCTTTCCAATATGAAGCGTAATATCAAAATAGGCGAAGCAACAATAAGCCAGTTTGAAGAATTTCTTGATTATTCCGACAGACTTTGCGAAGAAGTGAAGCTTGCCGCTAAAAATAAGACCGTCCACGCTCCCGTTGAAAAGACCTATGAACACAAGGACACGCAAAAAAACGATCAGGCGGAGCAGCTTGAACTTTCCGATGTAAAAGAAGCAGCCGTTGTCATTCCTGCAAGTGAAAAAGTAGAGGTAAAACCTTTCGTTCCCCAGACGTTTGACAGCCTTTTTGACGCGTTCATGGCAGGCTATGCCCATGAAGATGAGGACAAGGAGACCGTTCCCGAAAAGCATGAAAAGAAGCAGGTGGAGATAAAAGCTCCTCAGTGGGAGCATCTGACCCGCGAGGACGCTTACGGAAAAAAGAACGATGATTAAGGGAGGCTCATAATGGTTTTTATCAATGAAGCAGCCGCTCTCAACGGTCTTGCGGACACGATAATAAAAGGCGGCGTAAGCCTTTACAATGCAATAAAATACATCTATTCCATTGCCGAAAAGGACTTCTATAACGTAAATATAAAGGACGCGTTCAAGGTAGTCCTTAACAATATAACCGATACCGATTCATTGCAGGTGCTGGGTCTGCGGATAGATGACATGACCTGCCGCGAAATGCAGAACGATGAGTATAATCATGTTCTGCCGATGATAGTGTATTCTCTTGCGGTGAGGATACCGACTCTTAAAAGCGTTCGCTGCAGCGATGATAATATGTCGGACGATCAGCTTTACAGGCTTTACAATCTTGTAATGGAAAAAGGCGCGGATAATTACCGCGATATGGTTTCGGAAACATTTCTGGAAACAAAGTATCTTGTCCGCAAGGGAAAGCGCTTGCCGCCTTTTACGGCTGACTGGTTCAAGACGTACATCTATACAAGTGTTCCGTCACTTGCGGAGATCACCAATAAGAATATGTTTCTTCTCGGATTTTCAGATGTGCTGTTTGCGATGTTCTATTCCTGCCTTGAAGAGGAACTGAAAAACAAGATATTTGAATACACTGCCGATCTTCCTGCCGAAGAGGAAGAATGATAAAAAGGGGGAAATATCATGAGATCTGTTTATCTGTGCGGATTTATGGGGTGCGGAAAAACCACTGTGGGCAAGATCCTTGCGGAAAAGCTTGATTGCGGATTCTACGATATGGACGAATATATCGTTGAGCGGGAAAAAATGAAGATCCCGCAGATATTTGCGGAAAAAGGGGAAAGATATTTCCGCGAAGCGGAAACTGCGGCAATAAGGGAGCTTTCCGAAAGCAAAGGGATAATTGCCTGCGGCGGCGGAGCGATGCTTAAAAAGGAAAACGCGGCAATAGCTTCGGAAAACGGCGTTATAGTTTATATTGATGTTCCGTTTGAAGAATGTTACAGCAGGATCTCGGGGGATAACAACCGTCCCATAGTTATGAGCAATACCAAGGAAGAATTGGAGTTCATTTATGACAGCCGCGCGCCGATCTACAAAGAAAATGCGGCTCTTACAATTGTCGGAAACGGCACTGCGGAGGAAATTGCAGACAGGATAATCAAAGAATTATAATTAAAAGACCGCTTTTGCGGTCTTTTCGTTTTGCCGGAAAAGTAAACCGCCCGTGAATTTCTCACGGGCGGTATTGCTTTTAATTCAATTAAAGTCCTCTCTTTACATAGCTTGTGTGGAGAACTTCGTGCGCCTTGTGGCTGCCGGGCTTCTCGAAGAATTCCTTGTAAAGTGCCTGAATTGCAGGATTCTCATGTGAACGTCTGTGTTCCATCTTAGCGTCCTGATCGTACAGTGCCTTTGCACGGATACCTCTTACGTCCTCAAAGTTGCGGACAGAAGCGGGAACCTGAGGCTGACCGCCGCCGTTTACACAGCCGCCGGGACAACCCATAATTTCAATGAATGTGTAGTCTGCTTCGCCCTTCTGAACTTTTTTCAGGAGTTCTGCTGCATTTGCAGTTCCGGAAGCAACGGCAACTTTCACGTCAAGATCGCCAACCTTGTAGGAAGCTTCCTTGATACCTTGTGTGCCGCGGACTTCTGTGAAGTCGATATTGCCTGCTTCTTCGCCTGTGATGAACTTAACAGCGGAACGGAGTGCAGCTTCCATAACGCCGCCTGTTGCGCCGAAGATAACGCCTGCGCCTGTGGAAATTCCCAAAGGTTCGTCAAACTTTTCATCGGGCAGTTCGGTGAACTTGATACCGCATCTCTTGATAAGGCGTGCAAGTTCTCTTGTTGTGATAGAAATATCAACGTCAGGAACGCCTGCTGCGCTCTGATCGTCTCTGCCTATCTCGAATTTCTTCGCTGTGCAGGGCATTACCGCAACAACTACCATATCCTTGGGATCAATGTTCATCTTCTGAGCATAGTAGGTCTTTGCAGTTGCACCGAACATCTGCATAGGAGATTTGCAGGAAGAAAGATTCTCTATCATATCGGGGAAATAGTGTTCGCAGTATTTTACCCAGCCGGGTGAGCAGGAAGTTATCATCGGCAGCTTACCGCCGTTCTTAACGCGCTCAACAAGCTCGGTTGCTTCTTCCATAATGGTAAGATCTGCGCCGAAATCGGTGTCAAATACCTTGTCGAAGCCGATCCTTCTGAGAGCGGCAGCCATTTTGCCCTCAACATTGGTTCCCATAGGGTAGCCGAATTCTTCGCCCAGACCTGCGCGGACTGCGGGAGCGGTCTGTACGATAACGAATTTCTTCTCATCGGCGATTGCTTCAAGAACTTTTCCAGTGTCGTCCTTTTCGGTGATAGCACCAACGGGACATACGGAAATACACTGTCCGCAGGAGATACAGCTTGTTTCACCAAGACCAAGCTCGAATGCGGAGCTGATGTGTGTCTTGAAACCTCTCTCGTTTGCGCCGATAACGCCGACACCCTGATTTGCATTACATACTGCAACGCAGCGGCGGCAGAGAACGCACTTGTTGTTGTCTCTTATCATATGAGCAGCGGAGTAGTCGATCTCGTAAGGAATGTTCTCGCCCTCGTATTTGAACTCGTCCTCAATGCCCATATCGTGGCACATCTTCTTCAGTTCGCAGTTTTCGCTTCTTACGCAGGAAGTACACTTCTTGTCGTGAGTGGAAAGAATGAGCTGGAGAGTTTTCTTTCTGGATTCCAGAACTTTAGGTGTGTTTGTGAATATCTGCATACCCTCGGAAATGGGGTAAACGCAGGAAGCTACCAGTCTTTTGCCTCTGCCCTCGTCAGCTTCGACAACGCAGATACGGCAAGCGCCGATCTCGTTTATGTCTTTGAGGTAGCAGAGTGTGGGAATATCTACATTTGCAAGGCGCGCAGCCTGAAGGATGGTAGTACCCTTAGGTGCGGAAACATCAACGCCGTTGACTTTTACATTGATCATATCCATCTATTCAATTCCTCCTATGGCTTACTTCTTGGAAATTGCGCCGAACTTACATTTCTCAATGCAAGCGCCGCATTTCAGGCACTTATCCTTGTTGATAACGTGAGGATTCTTGACCGTTCCCTCGATAGCTCCGCCGGGACAAACTCTTGCGCAGGCTGTGCAGCCTTTGCACTTGGCGGGATCGATCTCATAGCTGAGCAGGTCTTTGCAGACGCCTGCGGGACATTTCTTATCAACAACGTGAGCGATATATTCGTCACGGAAGAATTTCAGCGTTGAAAGAACGGGGTTAGGTGCTGTCTGACCCAGACCGCAGAGAGAATTTGCCTTGATGTAATAGCAAAGTTCCTCCATCTTGTCTATATCTTCAAGAGTACCCTGACCCTTGGTGATCTTTGTGAGTATTTCCAGAAGTCTCTTTGTACCTACGCGGCAGGGAGTACATTTACCGCAGGATTCGTCAACTGTGAATTCAAGGAAGAATTTCGCAATATCAACCATACAGTTGTCCTCGTCCATAACGATAAGTCCGCCGGAACCCATCATGGAACCGATGGCGATAAGGTTATCGTAATCGATCTGAACGTCAAAATGTTCTGCGGGGATACAGCCGCCGGAAGGTCCGCCTGTCTGAGCAGCCTTGAACTTCTTGCCGTTGGGGATACCGCCGCCGATCTCCTCAACAACTTCGCGGAGGGTAGTTCCCATAGGAACTTCAACCAGACCTGTGTTGTTGATCTTTCCGCCGAGAGCGAATACCTTAGTACCCTTGGATTTTTCCGTACCCATATCGGCGAACCACTTTGCGCCGTTGAGAATGATCCTCGGAACGTTTGCGTAAGTTTCAACGTTATTAAGAATAGTAGGCTTGCTGTAAAGACCTTTTTCAGCAGGGAACGGAGGACGGGGACGAGGCTCGCCGCGGTTGCCTTCGATAGAAGTCATAAGCGCTGTTTCCTCACCGCAGACGAATGCGCCTGCGCCGAGACGGAGTTCGATATCGAAATCAAAGCCTGTTCCGAAAATATCCTTGCCCAGCAGACCGTAATCTCTTGCCTGTCCGATGGCAATTTCCAGACGGTGGATAGCTATAGGATATTCTGCACGAACATATATGTAGCCCTGATTTGCGCCGATAGCAAAACCTGCGATAGCCATAGCTTCAAGAACAACATGGGGGTCGCCTTCCAGAACGGAACGATCCATGAATGCGCCCGGGTCGCCTTCGTCGGCGTTACAGCAAACGTATTTCTGATCCGCATTGGGAACAATGTTTCTTGCCAGTTTCCACTTCTGACCTGTGGGGAATCCGCCGCCGCCGCGTCCGCGGAGACCTGAATCAAGGATAGTCCGGATAACTTCTTCCGGAGTCATTTCCTTCAGAACTTTTTCCAGAGCCTTGTAACCGTCTGTTCCAAGGTACTCGTCAATGTTTTCGGGATCTATATTACCGCAGTTTCTGAGAGCAACGCGGTGCTGTTTCTTATAGAAGTTTGTCTCATGGAGCGACTTGATGCTGCCGTCGTCCATAACGGTCTCTTTGTAGAGGTATTTTTTAACGATATTGCCGTTTTTGAGGTGTTCGGCAACGATCTCCTCGATCTCTTCTTCCTTTACCATGGAATAGAAAGATCCTTCGGGGTAAACGATCATGATAGGACCGAGAGCGCAGAGACCGAAGCAGCCTGTTCTTACTACTTCGACTTTGTCCTCGATGCCGTTCTTCTTGATCTCCTCATTCAGTTTGTCGATTATCTTAGTGCTTCCTGATGAAGTACAGCCTGTACCGCCGCACACCAGAACGTGACGCTTTGTAATGGTACCGTTCGCGTTTTTCTCGTCGCGGATACCCAGTTTTTCTTTCATGTCAGCGCCTATTTTCATAAGCTCTTCCAGTGATTTTTTCATTGGTAATTTTCCTCCTTGAGTATTTTATTTTTATTTTCCCCTTTCCGAAAGTATCGGACAGATCGGGATAAAGGTAATTTCCGGGGGAATCAATCGTATTGTGAAAGTATCTTGTCAACATCGTCCACGGTCAATCTGCCGAAAACGTCATCGTTGACTGTGAGAACGGGAGCAAGTCCGCACGCGCCTATGCAGCGGCAAGCCTCAAGGGAGAATTTTCCATCGGGAGTACAGCCTCCGCCTTCAATGCCCAGCTTTTCGATAAGTTTGTTGTAAATATCGCCGCTTCCTTTAACATAGCAGGCAGTTCCGAGACAGACGGAAATTCTGTATTTGCCCTTAGGATTAAGAGCGAACTGTGCATAGAAAGTAACTATACCGTAAATTTTCTCCAGCGGATAACCTGTTTCGGCAGCGATTATCTTCTGCACTTCGATAGGAAGATAGCCGTAAACCTCCTGAGCCTGCTGAAGGATAGGCATCAGGCAGCCTTTTTCTTCCTTATGCTTTGCGATTATTTCGCGAAGCTTTTTTTCCTGTTCGGGAGTACCGGCGAAAGGAACGGATGAAATTGTAGACATTATAGAACCTCCTCAAAAAATTATACTGTTCGAGCGTTGCGCCACCGTATATAAGCCTTTTGAAGTGTTTACACACGATATACAGTCATATAAACATTATAACATATATTCCGACAAAATGCTATAAAAATTTATAACAAGCGTTCAGCACTTTTGTTGTGCATTTCATACAAAACTCACCCGCGGCAATTCCATTTTCCGCAAAATTATGCTATACTTTATGTATTGTGCAAAATTTTCTGGAAAATCACGGACAAGTATTATTCTCTATATGGATAAATATATTCCGCTTATTGCCGGGATATTCTTTTGCCGCAAACAGACAGAAGCGTTTCATATATTTTGAAGAAATTACTTTAAAGGGGAATTTTTATGACAAAATTTGACATAGCAATTATAGGCGGAGGACCTGCGGGAGCGACTCTGGCAAGGCTTATCGGGAAAAATTTCAAAGTGCTGTTAATTGACGGGAAAACCGATTCTGCGGACAGTTTCAGGAAAACCTGCGGCGGGCTGCTTTCTCCCGACGCGCAGAAAGCTTTTGCGGAATTTGATCTGACGCTTCCCAAGGAAATACTTGTGGACCCGCAGATATTTTCCGTCCGCACCATCGACCTGAAAAGCGGCGCGGAGCGGCATTATCAGCGTTTTTACATGAATCTTGACCGCCACAAGTTCGACTTGTGGCTTGAAAGTCTTATTCCCGACAGTGTGGAAAGATTTCTCGGAAAGTGCAGGGAAATTTCCAAGTCCGCAGACGGAACGTTCCGCCTTGTGTGCAAAGGAAACGGCGGCAAAGAAGAAATTTTCACCGCCGAAAAGATAGTAGGCGCGGACGGGGCAAATTCCATAGTGCGGAAATATCTTTACCCAAACAAGAAGATACGCCGTTACACCGCCATACAGCAGTGGTTTCCCGAGGAGAACGCCAACCCGTTCTACAGCTGCATTTTTGATCCCGAAACCAGCGACTGCTGTTCATGGTCAATTTCAAAAGATAACATTTTCATTTTCGGCGGAGCGTTTGCTCCCGAAAGGTGCAGGGAAAATTTTGAAAAGCAGAAAAAGCGTCTCGAAGCCCGCGGATTTGTTTTCGGAACGCCCATAAAAACCGAAGCCTGCGTAGTTCTGCGCCCGAAGTCGCCCTTTGACGTCTGCACGGGCAGGGACGGAGCGTTCCTTATCGGCGAAGCGGCAGGACTGATAAGTCCCAGTTCCCTTGAAGGCATAAGTTTCGCGGTAAACAGTGCGCGTATACTTTCGGACGTTCTTCTGAACGGCGCTTCCAACAAGGAATATTCTGCTAAGATTATTCCAATGCGTATAAAAATCCTTATAAAAGTGCTGAAATGTCCGTTCATGTACCTGCCGTTCCTGCGGAAGATGGTAATGAAAAGCGGGATACAAAGCATCACTGTAAAGAGAGTTAAGAGTTAAGAGTTGAGAGTTGAGAGCAGGCTGAGCCTTTTTAGAGTTGAGAGTTAAGAGTTGAGAGCAGGCTGAGCCTGCACGCATTCAGGCAAAGTTTGGATATTTTCAAATAAATATCTGCCGTGAGACAAGGTAAAGCACGGTCTGCAAACAAAAAATCCCGTCTGTATGGACGGAAAAACTCTTGGCAATTTAACCTTTATTTCAGTTAAACTATATTTATGCGTAAGATAGCAAAACTTTGCCTGTAGGGCTTTATGTTCACGTGCAAGATATACAATAATGCGGCAGCTTTTTTAGCAAAAAAGGCAATTGATTATTAAAGCTTCTGTATGTTATAATACAAGTGGTAAAGCATATATTGCTTGCTTAATAGGGGTTGCGAATCCGTCTAAAATCGTCTTAATAGGGGTTGCGAATCCGTCTAAAATCGTTTTAATAGGGGTTACGAAACCGTCTAAAATCGTTTTAATAGCAAGAAAAGACCGCCATAAACGGTCTTTTCTTATACATAAGGAAGTTATCTATATGTTTGAATGGAAAATCATTAATGAAGGATACACCGATTTTTTAAGAAACAAATTTGACAAGCGGATACCAAATACAAATTATGGTAAAGACAGAATAAAGCCGTTTTTTGGTTCTTTATTTACTGTTGATGATCTTGTATATGTTACTCAGGTATCTTCTCCTAAACCGCGGCATAATAACATGAAAAACAGTATAGATTTTTATAAAATAATAGAACCTAAATCAAACAGGTTGATTGCTGTAATAAATTTAAATTATATGTTTCCCGTTCCCATAAATGAACTGACTAAATTAAATTATAGCGATATTGATAAATATGTTGCATTTAAAGACACAGCAACACGAAACAAGTATATCAGCTTATTGAAAACAGAAATGGCTGAAATACAAAAATTACCTTTGGAACAAGCTGCATTAGCACTATATCAACGAAAATATTCCAAGCCTGATGACAAAATATCGCAAAGATGCTTTGATTTCAAAGATCTTGAAAAAGGAGCATATGAATGGACACAGAAAGAATTACCGATACTCGTATAACACCAAACAAGCAAGGCTGCGGGGAGACTTTCCCACAGCCTTGCTCAAATATTAACCATTATTTTTGCAAAGTAAACGCTTTTTCAAATAAAGTCCTGAATTCGTCAGGTGCGTTGTCGGAGTAGGAAATATCCTGAAAGTAAGTTATCGTTTCCGGATAGCCCGTGGGATCTATCGGCATTGAAAAACTTACCGAAAATTCTTCGCCGTCCTTGTCGGAAAAAGTCAGTTTGACTTTCCGGAAGTAAAGCATATCGCCTTTGTTTATAATATCGGACGGCTCGTAGGTAAGCGCGCCCACTTCACAGCCGATATAATCATATGCCGATGCAAGATCCTGAATATCCGCATTCATGGTATCGCTGAATTCTTTGAAATTCTCGTATTTTCCCTCTTTGTAGAAGAATAACGACATAGAGCTCACTTCTTCAAATTTCTGCGCGTTTTTCAGATGTCCGAAATATTCCTCGGTAAAACCAATATCCGGGAAGTCAAGTATCGGCAGCTGTATTTTCATATCGGACAGAATATTTCCGTCAAGCGGAATATCATATTGAGTGTCTTTTATAAACGGAATATCCCGTGACATACATTTTATATCAAAACCGTCAATATAAAGATCATTGCTGTTTTCGTAAAGTTCACCAAGGTAGAAATAGAAATATACAGCTTTCTGCCTGTCGGAATATTCGGTCTCTAACTCTGCCTGAACAATGCCCTCCGTGCAGTCATTCGGAGTCCCCGTCCGTCCGATGACTTTTATTTTCTTTATGGGATATTTCTCAAAAAAGCGTTTGAATTCATCGGCAAAAATATCCTTGAACCCCGAAAGTTCTTCCTGACTGTATTCGTGCTGATTTACAATATCCACATGATCGAGAAATTGTCGGTACTCGCCATTTTTCAGGTAGGAAACAGTTTCCGTCATGCGCTTTTCAAATGCAATGACAGCCCAGCCACGTCCCGTTCCGCATTGATCGTTCACGGTCAGGACTATTGCCGTAACAGACGGAATTATTGCAATGACGCAGATAATAAGCGTTACAATGATTATTCTCAGATAATGTTTTTTTACTTTTTTGAACGGCATTTTTGCTTCTCCTTTCTTTTTGGGAATATCATGCTGTTCGGTCATGGCTTCAAGCTTCTTTCTGCAATCTTCGCATTGGGCGATATGCTGTTCGATAAGGTCTCTGCTGTCGTCCGAACAGATATTGTCCGCATACAGCGGCAGCAGATCCTCGATGATATTACAGGTCATGGCTCATTCCTCCAGTAATTGTTTGAGTTTTTCCTTGCCGCGGTAGAACGTCACCCGCGTCCACACTTCCGACTTGCCGAATATATCGCCGATGTCGGAAAATTTCATGTCGGTATTAAGTCTTAGCAGGATAATTTCCCGATACGGTTCTTCAAGCTTGTGAACGGCTCTGAAGATCTCGCGTCAGTTTTCCCGCTCCAGAAAGTCCGTTTCATCGGGTATCTCCATTTCTCCTATGTCTTTGTCTATGTTACGCTTTGCTTTTTTAAGGTAGGAAAAGTACGCATTTTTGGCAATTGCGCATAACCATGTGGTAATTTTGACGCTTCCGTCAAATTTGTCCGAATTCTTTACGGCGCGGAAAAAAGTTTCCTGTGTAAGTTCTTCTGAAATGTCCTCATTCCCTGTAAGGACCATAAGATACCTGAAAACCGTATCTGCGTACTGCTTGTATGTTTCGTCAGGTTTCAGAGCCGTTCACCTCGCTTTCTGTATATTAAACTTTTTATTTTGCAGATCGTTACAAATTCCTAAAAAATTTTTCCGCAGATGTTGAAAAATTTCACGGAACATGGTAAAATATCTGTATCGGCGCTCCGTAAAGATACGGTATAATTGCTGTCGGACTGACTTTTTAAGGAGAATTTTCTATGATAACAAATTTTATTGACGCGTCAAAAATAAACAGCGGACTTTCTTCCGATACCGCGGCATATGTAAAGAAATGTGAGGACATCTACAAGCAGGGGATCGCCGAAGCTGCCGAAAAAATTTATATGGATCATAAGAAACGTCCTCTTGTGCTTGTGTCGGGACCGTCAGGCTCGGGAAAGACCACGGGCGCACTGCGTATCGGTCAGCGGCTTAAAGAAAAAGGTCTGCCTGTGCATATAATTTCCATGGATAATTATTTCCTCCCAAGCGGAGTGGGGGAGATCCCCCATGACGAAAACGGCAACATTGATCTTGAATCGCCGCTGAGAATGGATATACCGTTATTTTCGGAACATCTTGAAAAGCTGTCGCGCTGTGAACCTGTGGAGATCCCGCGCTTCAATTTCAAGACCCAGAGCAGAAACCCCGGGAAAACTATCTGCCGCGGGAAGGACGAGATAGTTATTATTGAAGGCATACACGCCCTGAATCCTCAGGTAACAGGCGATACGGACGATTTTACAACCTGTGTTTATGTCAGCGTCCGCACCCGTATCAGAAACAGCGACGGCACTCTTCTCCACCCGAGACTTATCAGGCTCATGCGCAGACTTTGCCGCGACAAGCTTTTCCGCGGCAGGAGCGCAAAGGAAGTTTTTGCAATGCTGCCCAGCGTTACCCGCGGGGAAGACCTTTACATAATGCCGCATAAAGGACGTGCACATTTTGACATTGACACGTTTCTTGCATATGAACCGTCGGTTTACAGATCAATGCTTATGGACGATCTTAAAGATCCCGAAGATTTTTCCGCCGATATTGAGGACTATCGGGAACTTGTAAAGACTCTCGGAGAACTTGCCCCGCTTCCCGGGAAGAACGTTCCTTCCGACTCGCTTGTCCGCGAATTTATAGGCGGCAGCAGTTTTAAATACTGATATTCAAAAAATGCCGATCCCCTGTTCTGAGGATCGGCATTTGCTTTTGATGTTATTCGTATCAGAAACCGAGTTTTGCCTTGAAATCGTCGGCGATCTTTGCTTCAAGAGCGTCCGATTCTTTCTTTGTGGTTCCTGTTGTGGTGTAGTAAGCCTTGATCTTGGGTTCTGTTCCCGAAGGACGGATTATTACCGAAGCACCGTCTGTCAGGGCAAATGTAAGCACGTCCGATTTGGGAAGAGTGAGCTTTGTTTTTGCGCCTGTTGCACAATCGGTGGAAGTGCTGTCAAGGTAGTCGTCAAATCTTGTAACTGTAAGACCGGCAATTTCCTTGGGAGTGTTTGTACGCAGATCGGTCATGATCTCTTTCATTCTCTGCATACCGCTTGCGCCCTCGCAGGTGAAGGACTGCTGTGCGTGGGTGTAAACGCCGTACTTCTTGTACATATTCTCACGCGCCTGCAGCAGGGAAATTCCCTTTGTGCGGTAGAATGCAGCCATTTCGCATATCAGCATGGAAGCCACAACGGCGTCCTTGTCTCTTACATAAGATCCTGCAAGATAGCCGTAGCTTTCCTCAAAGCCGAAAATGTATCTGTCCTGCTCGCCCTTGTCCTCAAGGAAGCCTATCTGTTCGCCTATGAACTTGAAGCCTGTGAGGACTTCAACTATCTTTACGCCGTATTCCTTGGCAATAGCTTTGGTAATATCGGTGGTAACGATAGTTTTTACGGCGATAGGCTCTTCGGGCATCGTTCCCAGCTTTGTCCTTTCCGCGCAGATGTATTCAAGAAGCATTGCGCCTACTTCGTTTCCGCTGAAAAGAACATAGCCGCCCTTTCCGTCGGGAACAGCAATTCCCACACGGTCGCAGTCGGGGTCGGTGGCAAGGAGAAGATCGGGTTTTACGGTCTCACAGAGCTTCAGACCGAGAGCAAGAGCTTCCTTGATCTCGGGGTTGGGGAACGGACAGGTAGTAAAGTTTCCGTTGGGATATTCCTGCTCGGGAACAACGGTAACATCGGTAATGCCTATCTTTTTAAGTATCATGCGTACAGGCTTGTTGCCCGTTCCGTTAAGGGGAGTGTAAACGACTTTCAGACCGCTGGAAGCGCACAGGTCGGTGTGGATACCCTGTTCGGCAACTTTTTCAATGTATGCGGAGATAACGTCCTGACCGATGTATTCGATAGTGCCGTCTGCAAGACCTTTGTCAAAGGGAATGAGTTTGGCACCGTCAAACATGGGGACTTTATTTATATTCTTGAGAACTATCTCGGCAGCTCCGAGGGTAAGCTGACAGCCGTCCGAACCGTAGACTTTGTAGCCGTTGTATTTAGCGGGGTTGTGACTTGCGGTGATAACGATACCCGCGCTGCATTTCAGCTGACGGACTGCAAAGGAGAGCATAGGAGTAGGCATGAGTTCGCTGTAGATGTGTACTTTAATGCCGTTTGCGGCAAGTACGGAAGCGGCTTCTTTTGCGAAAACGTCGGATTTGATCCTGCTGTCGTAAGCAATTGCAACGGAAGGATTAACGGGGAAAGCTTCGTTGACGTAATCGGCAAGTCCCTGAGTAGCGCGTCTGATGGTGTAGATGTTCATTCTGTACGCGCCCGCGCCGATAACGCCTCTCAGACCGCCCGTGCCGAATTCGAGATCGCGGTAGAAACGGTCGGTGATAGCGTCCTTATCGCCTTCGATAGATTTGAGTTCTGTCTGCAGATCCGGGTCGTCAACAGCTTTTTCAAGCCAGAGGGAATAGAGTTCGGTTTCGTTCATAAAAATTACCTCCATGTCTGAAAATTTCACGGCGTTTAGACCGCGCCGAAAAGTTCTCTTATTATCTTATAATTTATAGTATATCATAAATTTTTCCGTTTGAAAATAGGTTTTAAAAATTTTTAACAACTATTTTTCATGAATTTTCATTTAGCGGCCATTTTTGTTGCAATTCCGAAAGAAATGTGGTATAATATATTTGTACGATAAAGTGCAAAGCAGGTCAGAAGGTGGAATATTATGGGCAGAGAAATAGTTAGTATAAAAATAGACGTTATATTTAAAAAGTTCTTTATGGAAAATCCGGATATACTAAAAGTGTTCCTGTCGGACATACTTGATATTCCCCTTGATTCCATAAGGAATATACAGGTAATGAATCCGGAACTTCCGCCGGAGACCGAGGAAGGAAAGTTCGGCAGGCTTGATCTTTCCCTTGATGTGGACGGAACACTTGTAGATGTGGAAATACAGCTGAGCTATATGAGTGATTTCAGGGAGCGGACACTGTTCTACTGGTCGAAACTTTATACATCGGGGCTGAAAAAAGGCGAAAGATACGGCGATCTTAAAAAGACTATCGCTGTGAATATCATGGATCATACCATATTTAAAAACAGGGAACAGTATCACACCGAGATAGTTGCGGCGATGAGCGATACTCACGAAGTATTTTCCGACAAATTCAGCATACATTTCTTTGAACTGAATAAAGTCAAAGCGCATACAAGCGGCGGAAAGCTTGACCGCAAAGCTGTCTGGATGGAGTTTATCAAAGCCGACAGCGAAGAAGACCTTGAGAAAGTGAGGGAAAACGGTATGGATATTATGGATAGAGCTGTAAATATTGTTTTTGACATGAGCGATGACACAAAGACCCGCGAACTTGCCCGCTGGCGTGAAAAATCACTGCTTGATATGATGTCCTCACTGGATACCGCCAAGAATGAGGGATTAAAGATCGGACGTCAGGAGGGCGTTAAGATCGGACGTCAGGAGGGCGTGAAGATCGGGCGTCAGGAGGGCGTGAAGATCGGGCGTCAGGAAGGACGCGACGAGGAGCGAGCTGCGATCATTTCAAAGTTAAGGCTTTCGGGAATGACGGAAGAGGAGATCAACAGGATACTGAATCTATAAAACGGTGATAAATATGTCGGTAAACATTACTTTTGACATGAGCGATGACACAAAGACCCGCGAACTTGCCCGTTGGCGTGAAAAATCACTGCTTGACATGATGTCCTCACTGGACACCGCCAAGAATGAGGGATTAAAGATCGGACGTCAGGAGGGCGTGAAGATCGGGCGTCAGGAAGGCGTGAAGATCGGGCGTCAGGAAGGCGTCAAGATCGGACGTGACGAGGAGCGGGCGGCGATCATTTCAAAGTTAAGGCTTTCGGGAATGACGGAAGAGGAGATCAACAGGATACTGAATCTATAAATTAGGAGAGATTGCTATGAATTACACAAAAGAATGCGGAACGTTTCCAAGTTCAAACGGGATCGATGATGTGGCATACTATATTTATAAGCCGCTTTGCGAGCCGAAAGCTGTCGTTCAGATAGTTCACGGAATGTGCGAATACTGCGGCAGATATGAGGATTTTATAAGTTTCCTTTGTGCAAACGGGATAACTGTCTGCTGTCACGATCAGCTCGGGCACGGCACTACGGCGGGAAATGAGGAGAAATTAGGATTCTTCGCGGAAGAGCGGGGCTGGCAATTCCTTGCAAAGGACACCGTTCATATGAGCAAGATAATGAAAGCTCAGGATCATCGGATCCCGTTCTATATCATCGGACACAGCATGGGTTCTCTGGTTGTCCGCACCGTGCTTGCAAAATTCGATTTCCTTTACAGCGGAGCGGTTTTGCTGGGAACGCTTAATACCAAAGTCGGAACGGACGCGGGAATCGTTCTTACAAGATCTCTTTCAAAAATAAAAGGCAGTCACTACCGCTCCAAAGCCGTGGACGAACTTATCTTCGGACTTAACAACAGGAAAATTGAAGAGCCTGCCAGTGAATATTCATGGATCTCCCGCGATGAGGAGATCGTTTCGGCATACGAAAATGACCCACTGTGTAATTTCCACTTTACAATGCGGGCATATTCCGATCTGCTTTTCCTTGTAAGCTATGTTTCGGATAAAAACTGGGCGAAAAAGCTTGAAAAAGACCTTCCGGTGCTGATATGCAGCGGCACGGACGATCCTATCGGGAATTACGGCAAAGGACCGCAGGAAGTTTTCGATGTGCTGAATGCCGAGGGCTTTGACGATCTTGAACTGAAACTTTACAGCGGCGCAAGGCATGAACTTCTTAACGAAACTAACCGCGCGGAAGTCTATGAAGATATACTGTCGTGGCTCAATTCCCACATTGACGGCATCGAAAGGAATGATTGACTATGTATGCAAAGGTCAGGAGCCTTGGACTTTTCGGGCTGAATGCCTTTTCCGTTGAAGTGGAAGTGGAAACAAGCAGGGGTACTCCGTCATTTGACATTTTCGGACTGGCGGACACGGTGGTCAAAGAAGGCAGGGAACGTATCCGCTCTGCAATGCGTTCGTCGGGACTGACTTTCCCGCTGGCAAGAGTAACGGTGAATCTTGCTCCTGCCGATGCCAAAAAATCGGGAAGCGTTCACGATCTGGCGATTTTCATGGCAATGCTCTGCGTGACGGGGAATATTGACGAGGATATTTCCAAAACAGCATTTATCGGAGAACTTGCCCTCAACGGCGATGTAAGACCTGTAAACGGCGTTCTTCCCATGGTTCTGCTTGCCCGCAAAGAGGGATTTGAAAATGTATTTGTTCCTGCGGAGAATGCTTACGAAGCAAGTGTTGTGGACGGGATAAACATTTACGGAGTTGAAAACACAAAGGAGCTTATAAAGCATTTTGAAAGGGAATCGGTGATACTTCCTCAGAATAAATATGTTATAAGACCCGAAGAACGTTTTGACAGTGTGGATTTTGCGGACGTGAAAGGACAGTACGCCGCAAAGAAAGCTCTTGAATATGCCGCGGCAGGCGGACACAATGTCCTGATGATAGGCAGTCCCGGTTCGGGAAAATCAATGCTTGCAAAACGCATTCCAACGATCCTTCCCGAAATGACATTTGAGGAATCTGTTGAAACCACAAATATCCATTCCATAAGCGGACTTGTGGACAAGCATTCGCCCCTTGTTACAAAGAGACCTTTCAGAAGTCCCCATCATACTATATCGGCGGCGGGACTTGCAGGCGGAGGAACTGTTCCCAAGCCTGGGGAAATTTCCCTTGCCCACAATGGTGTGCTGTTTCTGGACGAGCTTCCCGAATTCAGCCGCCAGACGCTGGAAATTCTCCGTCAGCCCCTTGAGGACGGGAAAGTTACCATATCCCGTGCGGCAGGAACGGTGACTTATCCGTGTTCATTCATGCTTATAGCGGCAATGAACCCCTGTCCCTGCGGCTATTACGGACACCCCACAAGAGAGTGTATCTGCGGCAGCAAGCGGGAAACATATATTTCCAAAATAAGCGGACCGCTGCTAGACAGATTTGACATACATATAGAAGTTCCGCCTGTGGAATTTGAACATATAAATTCTTCCGAAAAGGAGGAAAGTTCCGCGAAGATACGGGAACGCGTGCAGGCTGCCCGCGAGATACAGAACAAGCGGTTCAGGGGTACGGGGATAACCTGCAATGCGGATATGACCGCGGATATTCTTCCCGAAGTCTGCAAAATGACTGAAAAGGCTACCGAAATGCTTAAAAATGTTTTTGAGAAGATGGGACTTTCCGCAAGGGCATATGATCGTATCCTGAAAGTTGCAAGGACGATCGCGGATATGGACGGTTCGGAGATTATTGACAAGCCCCATGTTGCACAGGCTGTGCAGTTCCGCAGCCTTGACAGGAAATACTGGAATGGCAGATAACACAAAGCCTTGCCCCATGTACGGGACAAGGCTTTTTTGTGGAAAATTATTGTTTTTTGGCACATTTTGAAGGGAATTTTCGGGCAGACTATTAAAATTTGAAAAAAATTGAAAAATCCAAAAAAAGTTCTTGACAAGTATTGCTTGTTGTGGTATAATTATATACTGTATCATAATGTGATTTTATGCCGTTTTGACGATGCTATTTATATAGTATATCATATTGACGGCAGAATTGCAACAGTTCCGATAAAATTTTTTCGGAAACATTCCCGCAAAATTATAAGGAGGGACCCGACTATGGTGAATGTCAAGCCGGTGCAGCTCGGTAAGACCACGCGAATGAGCTTCGGAAAGATAAACGAGGCTCTTGAAATGCCGAATCTTATTGAGGTGCAGAAGAAATCCTATGAATGGTTTCTTGATGAGGGACTTAAAGAGGTGTTCCGTGACGTATCCACTATCACGGACTATAACGGCAATATTTCGCTCAGCTTCGTGGGCTATTCTATCGACGAAACGCCGAAATATACCGTTGCAGAATGCAAGGAACGCGATGTTACCTACGCTGCTCCCCTGAGAGTCGAGACCGTTCTGTGGACTAAGGAACGCGGCGAGATCAAGGGAGACAGCAAGGTGTTTATGGGCGAATTGCCGCTCATGACCGAAAGCGGCACTTTCGTTATCAACGGTGCAGAGCGTGTTATCGTTTCTCAATTGGTGCGTTCCCCCGGCGTTTACTATGCGTTTGAAAAGGATAAGACAGGCAAGGACCTTTTCAAGGCGACCGTCATTCCTAACAGGGGCGCATGGCTTGAATACGAAATGGATTCAAACGATGTCTCTTATGTAAGGATCGACAAAAACAGAAAGATCCCTCTTACAACATTTATCCGCGCCCTCGGCTGCGGCACGGACGTTGAAATAGAGGAGTTTTTCGGCTCGGACGAAAGACTTACCCAGACCATACTCCAGAAGGACAGCACCAAGAACAGAGAGGAAGCTCTCCTTGAAGTTTACAAAAAGCTCCGCCCCGGCGAGCCTCCTACGGTGGAAAGCGCTGAGGGACATCTCAACGGACTGTTCTTTGATGCTAAAAGATATGATCTTGCGCGTTTCGGACGCTACAAATACAACAAGAAACTGGGCGTAAGTTCCAGAATAAGCGGTCATTACGTTTCAAGACCCGTTGCCGACCCTTCTACAGGCGAGATACTTGCCGAAGAAGGCGAACTTATCACCTATGAAAAGGCTGTCAAGATCGAGCAGGCAGGCGTTGGAGAAGTATGGCTCAGAGTTGAACACAAGGAAACATTTACCACTCCTACGGGCGAGACCACTCACAGCGTTGAGGAAAGGGAGATAAAGGTAATAGGAAACCGCATGGTTGACATTGCCCCCTATGTAAAGTTCGATCCTGCCAAGTACGGCATAAACGAAAAGGTGCATTTCCCCGTCCTCAGGGAGATACTCGATTCCGCTTCCGATGAAGAGGAGATCGAAGAAATGGTAAAGACCCGCGCCGATGATCTCGTTCCCAAACACATTATCCTTGATGATATATATGCTTCGATAAGCTATTTTATAAACCTTTGCGAAGGCGTAGGTCAGGTGGACGACATCGACCATCTGGGAAACAGACGTATCCGCTCTGTAGGCGAACTTCTCCAGAATCAGTTCAGGATCGGCTTTTCCAGAATGGAACGCGTTATCCGCGAGAGAATGAACATTCAGGCTCAGGATCTGACCAACATCACCGCTCAGTCGCTTATAAATATCCGTCCTATCACGGCGGCTATAAAAGAATTTTTCGGATCTTCTCCGCTGTCACAGTTCATGGATCAGACTAACCCTCTTGCGGAACTTACGCACAAGAGACGTCTTTCCGCACTGGGACCGGGCGGTCTTTCCCGTGACCGCGCGGGATTTGAAGTCCGTGACGTTCACTATTCCCACTACGGAAGAATGTGTCCTATCGAAACTCCTGAAGGTCCTAACATCGGACTTATCTCCTATCTGGCTTCTTTTGCCCGCATAAATGAGTACGGATTCATTGAAGCTCCTTACAGGAAAGTTGACAAGGCAACAGGCGTTGTTACCGATGAAGTGGTTTACATGACCGCTGACGTTGAGGACAATTACACCGTTGCACAGGCTAACGAACCTCTTACAGAGGACGGAAAGTTTGCACGTCCTATCGTAAATGCCCGCTGCCGCGATCAGATACTTGAATGTGAGCGTGAACGGATCGACTATATGGACGTTTCCCCGAAAATGGTAGTTTCCATTGCAACGGCTATGATACCGTTCCTTGAAAACGATGATGCGAACCGTGCTCTTATGGGTGCGAATATGCAGCGTCAGGCAGTTCCGCTCCTTAAAACGGAAGCTCCTATCGTCGGAACAGGCATGGAGTACAAATCCGCAGTTGACTCGGGAGTATGCGTGATCTCCAAGCATGACGGCGTTGTGGAACGCGTTTCCGCAGATGAAGTCGTTATCAAAGAGGGAACAGGCGCGACACACACCTACAAGCTCATAAAATTCAAGCGTTCCAACCAAGGGACTTGCATAAATCAGCGTCCTATCGTTGATAAGGGCGAAAGAGTTACCGTAGGTCAGGTGCTTGCGGACGGTCCTGCTACAAGCAACGGTGAAATTTCCATCGGCAAGAATGCCCTTATCGGCTTCATGACATGGGAAGGCTACAACTACGAGGACGCCGTTCTTCTTAACGAACGCGTTGTCCGTGAAGATATATACACTTCGGTGCATATCGAAGAATACGAGATAGAGTCCCGCGACACAAAACTGGGACCCGAAGAGATCACAAGAGACATTCCCAACGTGGGCGAGGACGCTCTCAAAGACCTTGACGACAGGGGAATTATCCGCATTGGCGCGGAAGTGCGTGCGGGCGACATTCTCGTCGGAAAGGTAACGCCGAAGGGCGAAACAGAACTCACCGCCGAGGAAAGACTTCTCCGAGCAATATTCGGCGAAAAGGCAAGGGAAGTAAGGGACAACTCCCTGAAAGTTCCCCATGGCGAAGCAGGCGTTATCATTGATGTAAAAGTATTTACAAGAGAAAACTCAGAGGAACTTGCTCCGGGAGTAAATATGCTTGTCCGCTGCTACATTGCCCAGAAGCGTAAAATTTCCGTGGGCGACAAAATGGCGGGACGTCACGGAAACAAGGGTGTTGTTTCCAGAATCCTCAAATCCGAGGATATGCCTTTCCTGCCTGACGGAACTCCGCTGGACATCGTTCTTAACCCGCTGGGCGTTCCTTCACGTATGAACATCGGTCAGGTGCTTGAAGTCCACCTCGGAATGGCAGCAAAGAAACTTGGCTGGAAGATCATGACTCCCGTATTTGACGGCGCTCACGAGGACGATATCCGCGAGTGCTTCAAGGCGGCAGGAATGAGCGAGGACGGAAAGACCGTTCTTTATGACGGACGTACAGGCGATAAGTTCGACAATCCCGTTACAGTGGGATATATGTACTATCTCAAACTCCACCACCTTGTTGACGATAAGATCCACGCACGTTCGGTAGGACCTTATTCGCTGGTAACTCAACAGCCTCTGGGCGGTAAAGCACAGTTCGGCGGTCAGCGTTTCGGTGAAATGGAAGTTTGGGCTCTGGAAGCTTACGGCGCAGCTTATACTTTGCAGGAGATCCTTACCGTCAAGTCGGACGATACGGTAGGACGTGTAAAGACTTACGAAGCTATAGTAAAGGGTCAGAACGTTCCTAAGCCGGGTATCCCCGAATCCTTCAAGGTACTTGTCAAGGAACTCCAGTCCCTTGGTCTGGACGTTAAAGTCCTTGACGGAAACAATGAGGAGATCGACCTTAAACAGAGCTTTGAGGACGAGGACGATATTATCCCGCAGCCTGTTTCCGATATTGAGGATATGGATACCATCATTGACGAAAGAGAATTTGATGAAGATTTCCTCATTGAGGACGATGACGACGAAGATGATGACGATGAAGAGGACGGCTTCGACAGTTTCGGCGATGATGAAGATGATGATGAGGACGGCGAAACAGGCGGAGAAAGCGACTTCTCCTATGACGGCGACGACGACCTGATCTGATGCAGACACTCTGTTTCGTCCCGTGTGAAAATGCGGGACGGGACTTCATTTCTGAATGAAACGATCAACCTTTAAAAGGAGTGTTATATTTGGAATTCAATACCTTTGAATCTATAAAGATCGGGCTTGCTTCCCCAGAACAGATACTGGACTGGTCTCACGGCGAAGTAACAAGACCCGAAACCATCAACTACAGAACACAGAAGCCGGAACGTGACGGACTTTTCTGCGAAAGGATCTTCGGACCCCAGAAGGACTGGGAATGTCACTGCGGAAAGTATAAGAAGATCCGCTTCAAGGGAAAGATCTGCGACCGCTGCGGTGTTGAAGTAACACGGGCAAAAGTCCGCCGTGAGCGCATGGGTCATATCGAACTTGCCGCTCCAGCTTCCCATATCTGGTATTTCAAGGGTACGCCTTCGAGGATAGGTCAGGTAATTGAAGTTTCCCAGAAGCGCCTTGAAGAAGTTCTGTATTTTACCAAATATATCGTAACGGATCCCGGAAACACGGAACTTCAGAAGAAGCAGCTGCTTTCCGAAAAGGAATATGCAGATATGCGCGAGAAGTATGAAGATGATTTCGTTGCCGAAATGGGCGCGGAAGCTATTCAGGAACTTCTTGAAGAATACAGCCATGACAGGTACGACAATTTCATATGCAGCCGCATTGCGGAATTTGAAAAGGTAACGGGAATTGACGAGGAAAAGATAAAGGATTTCCTTGCAAAGCGTTACTATGAAATAATTCCCGGCGATGAGGAAGGCGTTGACAGCTATGAGATAAAAGTCGGTCTGGAAATGAAAACTTTCCATGTGGGAGATGTTATTTCCAGAGTACAGTATAAAGAGGAGATACTTCCCTATAACCGCCGTCAGGCAGAGGAAAAAGGTCCTGTCGTAAAGGTGGATACAGGCTCTCACTATATTGAAAGAAAATTCTTTGAAAATCTTGAAGCCGCAAACACCAACGGCGAACTTGACGAACTTGCCGACAAGGAAAACTGGATCAACAACCTTGTATGGGCTTCAAACGAACTGAAAGAGGAACTCAGGGATCTCCCTCCCGGACAGAAGAAGATAAAGCTGCTGAAAAGATTAGAGATCATTGAAGCGTTCCGCCTTTCGGGAAATAAGCCCGAGTGGATGGTAATAACCATTCTTCCCGTTATCCCGCCGGATATCCGTCCTATGATAATGCTGGACGGCGGCAGATACGGAACTTCCGATCTTAACGATCTTTACAGACGTGTTATAAACAGAAATAACCGTTTAAAGAAAATGCTTGAACTTGAAGCTCCCGACATCATTATACGGAATGAAAAGAGAATGCTTCAGGAAGCCGTTGACGCTCTTATCGACAACGGCAGACACGGCAGACCCGTTACAGGTCCCAACAACCGCGCTCTCAAATCCCTTTCCGATATGCTGAAAGGTAAGCAGGGACGTTTCCGTCAGAACCTTCTGGGTAAACGTGTTGACTATTCGGGACGTTCGGTTATCGTTGTAGGTCCTGAGCTGAAAATGTTCCAGTGCGGTCTGCCCAAGGAAATGGCTCTGGAACTGTTCAAGCCCTTTGTTATGAAACGTCTTGTGGATACTCAGAAATCCAACAACATCAAATCCGCCCGCAAAAAGGTTGACAGAGCGGAGAACGATGTGTGGGACGCTCTTGAAAATGTCATCAAGGATCACCCTGTTCTGCTGAATCGCGCTCCTACGCTTCACAGGCTTGGTATTCAGGCGTTTGAGCCTATCCTTGTTGAAGGACGTGCGCTGAAACTTCACCCGCTGGTTTGTACCGCTTACAATGCGGACTTTGACGGCGACCAGATGGCTGTTCACCTTCCGCTCTCTGCGGAAGCACAGGCGGAAGCAAGATTCCTTATGCTTGCGGCAAACAACCTGTTAAAGCCTTCCGACGGACGTCCTGTTGCAGTTCCTTCGCAGGATATGGTCCTTGGTTCTTACTACCTTACCATGAAGAAGGACGACAAGGACGAGAACGGCAACTATATTGAAAAAGGCGCAGGAAAGGTATTCCGCGATGTGAATGAAGCACTTATGGCTTACAGCGCAGGCGCGGTATCAATACACGCTCCCATAAAAGTAAGGATCTCCAAGGACATCGGCGGAAGAACGGTTTCCAAGCTTATCGAATGCACAGTGGGAAGGATCATCTTCAACGAAAATATCCCTCAGAATCTGGGATATGTTGACAGGACTAATTCCGACAAGCAGTTTGATCTTGAAATTGACTTCCTTGTTAAGAAAGGACAGCTTTCCGACATTATCGAAAGATGTATCCGTATTCACGGAACAGCTACCACTTCCGAAGTTCTTGATAAAGTAAAGGCTCTGGGATTCAAGTTCTCCACAAAGGCTGCAATAACCGTTGCGGTATGCGATGCGGAGATCCCTGCGGCTAAGAAGGATATTCTCGCCGATGCGGATTCACAGGTCGAAAAGATAAACAAGCTTTACAAGAGAGGATTTATTTCTTCGGCTGAAAAATCCAAGAGGTTCATCGACATCTGGAACAAGGCTACGGACGAAGTTACAGACGCGCTGAAGAACGGTCTTGACAAGTACAATCCTATCTTCATGATGGCGGATTCAGGCGCCCGCGGTAGTATCAACCAGATCCGTCAGCTGGCGGGAATGCGCGGACTTATCGCAAATACTTCCGGATCTACCATCGAAATGCCTATCCGTGCAAATTACCGTGAAGGTCTTAACATTCTGGAATACTTCATTTCCTCCCGTGGTGCAAGAAAGGGTCTTGCGGACACCGCTCTGCGTACCGCCGACTCGGGTTACCTTACAAGACGTCTTGTTGATGTTTCTCAGGACGTTATTATCCGCGAAGAGGACTGCGGTTCTACAGAAGGTATCGAAGTTTACACCATCACAAACGGAAATCAGGTCATCGAGTCGCTGAAAACGCGTCTTGTTGGACGTTACCTTATTGACGATCTCCGCGATCCAAACACAGGCGATCTCATTATGAGCCACACCAAGCTCATTACCGAATCGGACGCGCAGAAGATCGTTGAAAGCGGCGTTGAAAGAGTAAAGATACGTTCCGTTCTGAACTGCAAGGCAAAGCACGGAGTCTGCGCAAAGTGCTACGGTGCAAATCTTACAAACAACAATCTTGTTGCAGTCGGTGAAGCTGTAGGCGTAATTGCGGCGCAGTCCATCGGTGAACCGGGTACACAGCTTACGATGAGAACGTTCCACACAGGCGGTATCGCTTCTGCGGAAGATATTACACAGGGTCTGCCCCGTGTTGAGGAACTTTTCGAGAGCAGACGTCCCAAGAACTGCGCTATAATCTCCAGAATAAGCGGAACGGTCCGCATTGAGGAGATAAAGAAGATAAGAAATGTTATCATAACCGATGCCGAAACAGGCGCGGAGGAATATTATCCCGTACCTTACGGCTACAAGATCAAAGTCCATGAAGGCGACACCGTTGAAAAGGGCGCGCCCCTTACAGAAGGTTCGCTGAACCCGGGAGACATTCTTGCGGTAAACGGTCAGCAGGCTGTTCAGAACTACATCATTACCGAAGTTCAGAAAGTTTACGGCTTGCAGGGTGTTGACATCAACGACAAGCACATTGAAGTTATCGTCCGTCAGATGCTCCGCAAGGTCAAAGTGGACGAAAGCGGTTCAAGCTATCTGCTTCCCGGCTCTCTTGTTGACAAGCGGGAGATAGACGAGATCAATGCGGACATTCAGAAGCGCATAGATGCAGGCGAGGAAGGACTTTCGCTTGTTACCACCGTTCCCGTACTTCAGGGTATCACGAAGGCGTCTTCCAACTCCGACAGCTTCCTGTCGGCGGCATCTTTCCAAGAGACTACAAGAGCGCTCACCGATGCGGCTATCAAGGGCAAGAGCGATCATCTCCAGGGTCTTAAAGAAAATGTTATCATTGGTAAGCTTATTCCTGCCGGAACGGGCATGGACGTTTACAACAACATTCAGCTCGTAAAGAATGAGACGATCCCCGAACACACCGGCGCTCCTGCGGCAACAGTTGTATAATTATCAAAAGTCTCCTGTTCAATTGAACGGGAGACTTTTTATATGTGAAAAACAGGTGAAACTTTTTTACTGCTATTGACATTCACGGGCTAATGTTATAAAATATCTAATAGGCATTAGATATTAATTCTTAATTCGTAATGCGTAATTCGTAATTTACGGTTTTGATAATTACGCATTACGAATTACGCATTACGCATTTCAAAAAGGGTGGTTTTATGGACGTTAAAACCGAAGCGGAAAGGTTAATGTTAGAGTTCAGGACCTGTGCTCCGCAGAAGATCTTCTCCCGCGTGGAAGAAACCAAGCGCGGCATGGGCTTTGTGCTGCTGATGTTAGAAAACTCCGACAGGGAAATTGTTGCGGGGGATATTGCCGAAGGAATGAACGTCTCCACCGCCCGCGTTGCCGCACTTCTTAAAAAAATGGAGCAAAACGGTCTTATCACAAGGGAAAATTCAAGCAGCGACGCAAGACGCACCGTTGTGAAAATTACTCCGAAAGGCAGGGAGACAATTCTGGAAAAACGTGCGGAATTCCTGAAAAAGACCGAACTCCTTATTGAAAAGGTGGGAATGAAAGACTTGGAAGAATTTATCAGGATCTCCCGCAAAATACGGGACGTTCTTGACGAATAATTTTTTGAAGGGAGACAGTGTATGGGAAATATTTTCCGTAATCTGAAAAAGTATTGGTATTTTGTCGCAGCAATATTTGTACTGCTGTTCGTTCAGGCGTATTGCGATCTTTCGCTGCCCGACTATACTTCCGAACTTATAGACGTGGGCATTTCCAATTCGGGAATTGAACATTCCGTGCCGACGTATATTTCGGAACAGGGCTTTGCGGAAGTTTCCGCATTCATGAACGAAACGGAACTTTCCGACTGGAAAAACATTTACAATTATGACGAAAATGCGGGATATTACGTTCTCAAAGACGAAAAAACGGAGGACTTGGACGCTCTTGACGAGGAATTTTCCAACGTTATCGCAATTGCTTATATGATAAATTCCCGCGCAGAGTCGGAGGACGTTGACCTTTCCGCCGTGGATATGTCCGCCGTTCAAAGCATGGATATGTCTCAGATCGACACATCACAGATGAGCGAGGAAGAGCTGGAAATTTTCATGCAGATACAGCAGTCGGGAAGCGGGAACGCGCTTCTTGACATGAGAAACGCTCTTGAAGAGCAGCTTGCTTCTCTTGGAAGCAGCATGACCGATTCCATGGCAAAGTATTTCGTAAAGGAACAGTACGAAGCCTGCGGGATCGATCTGCAGGAAATTCAGAACGATTACCTCTGGCGCACAGGCGGCAAAATGCTTATCATGGCTCTGATAATGGCTCTTATGGCGATAGCCGTGGGATTTCTTGCGTCCCTTGTTGCTGCGGGCGTTGGACGTGACCTGCGTAATAACATATTCCGCAAGGTAATGAGCTTTTCAAACGCGGAACTTGACAAATTTTCCACCGCGTCGCTGATCACAAGAAGCACAAATGACGTTCAGCAGATACAATTTGTTACTGTTATGCTGCTGCGAATGGTTCTTTACTCTCCGATCCTTGCGGTCGGCGGAATAATCAACATCAGCAGATACAGGTCGGGAATGAGCTGGATAATCGTTCTTGCAGTTGCAATGGTTCTCTGCATCGTGCTTGCGCTGATGATGATAGCAATGCCCAAGTTCAGGATAATGCAGGATCTTGTGGACAAGGTGAACCTTGCGGCAAGGGAAATACTTACGGGTATTCCCGTTATAAGGGCTTTCGGACGGGAAAAGCACGAGGAAGAACGTTTTGACGGCGCAAATACGGAACTTATGAAAGTCATGCTCTTTACAAACAGGGTAATGTCCTTTATGATGCCTGCGCTAATGCTGGTAATGAACGGTATTTCCGCGCTTATCGTCTGGGTAGCCGCAAAGAAGATAGATTCGGGCGTTCTGGAAGTTGGCGCAATGACTGCATTCGTAACATATGCAATGCTTATAATCATGTCCTTCCTTATGATAACGATGATCTCGGTAATGCTGCCAAGAGCGGGCGTTGCCGCCGACCGTATCAAGGAAGTTCTGGACACTGAGCCTGTAATTTTCGACAATGAAAATGCCGTAACTTCCGCTCCCGAAAACGCGGCAGTAAAATTCGATCATGTAAGTTTCAGATACCCTGACGGCGGAGAAAATGTTCTGACGGACATTGATTTCACCGCAGAACCGGGAAAGACCACCGCTGTTATCGGAAGCACAGGCTGCGGAAAATCCACCCTTGTGAAGCTTATCCCCCGTTTCTTTGACGTTACCGAGGGAAGCATTTCCGTGGGCGGTGTGAATGTCAAGGATATGTCCGTGGAAACGCTCCGCAGGCAGATCGGATATGTTCCGCAGAAAGCAATACTGTTTTCGGGGGATATTTTCTCAAATATTTCCTACGGCGCAGCGGACGTTTCTGAAGAAAATATCATCAAAGCCGCGGAGATCGCTCAGGCTGCCGAGTTTATAAACGAAAAACCCGAGGGTTACAAGAGTCCCATAGCGCAGGGCGGAACCAATGTTTCAGGCGGTCAGAAGCAGCGGCTTTCGATAGCAAGAGCAATTGCCCGAGATCCTAAAATATACATTTTTGACGACAGCTTTTCGGCGTTAGACTTCAAGACAGATACTGCATTGCGGAAAGCGCTTTCCGAAAGGACAAAGGACGCCGCTGTCATAATTGTTGCCCAGCGTGTAAGCACCATTCTGAATGCCGATCAGATAATCGTCCTTGAGGACGGAAAAATGGTGGGCAAAGGCACTCACAGGGAACTTGTAAAAAGCTGCGAAGAATATGAGCAGATCGCACGTTCACAGCTTTCGGAATCGGAATTTAACAAAAGCATAGAGGAGGTGTGCTGAATGCCGCCAAGGAGAGGTAGAGGTCCTGCCGTTGAAAAGGCAAAGGATTTTAAAGGAACTATCCGCAAAGTCATAAAATACACAGGCAGATACAAAGCGGGAGTCGCGGCGGTAATGGTCTGCGCGGCAGCAAGCGCGGTATTCCACATCGTCAGCCCGAAGATACTCGGAAAAGCCACTACATCGCTTTCCGAAGGACTTATGGCAAAAATAACAGGCACAGGCGGAATAGATTTCGGCTATATCGGAAAAATACTTCTGATAGTGCTGGGACTTTACGTTTTCAGTTTCCTGTTCAGCCTGATACAGGGACTTACAATGTCGTCCATCACACAGAAACTTTGCTACAAGTTAAGAAAAGACATCACCGAAAAGATAGACCGTATGCCGTTAAAATATTTTGAAAGCAGGACAAACGGCGAGGTGCTGTCGAGGATCACAAACGATGTTGACACCTTCGGAAACGGTTTCAACCAGAGTGTTACGCAGCTTATAACTTCCGTTACAACGATGATAGGCGTTGTTATAATGATGCTTACCATAAGCCCGCTTATGACGCTCATTACCCTGCTGATACTTCCCATAAGCCTTATTTTCATAAGTTTTGTTATGAAAAAATCCCAGAAATACTTCAAGCAGCAGCAGGCGTATCTGGGACACATAAACGGTCAGGTGGAAGAAAACTATGCGGGACACCTTGTTGTAAAAGCTTTCGGCAAGGAAAATGACGTTATAAGCGAATTTGACAGCACAAACAAAGTCCTTTACGAGTCTGCTTGGAAATCACAGTTCCTGTCGGGTCTTATGATGCCTGTCATGCAATTTGTGGGAAATTTGGGATATGTGGGAGTTGCAATTTCGGGAGCGTTCCTTGCAGTCAAGGGAACTATCGAAATAGGCGATATTCTTGCATTTATCACATATGTGCGGAATTTCACCCAGCCCATGCAGCAGATAGCGCAGGTAACAAACATGATGCAGTCCATGGCGGCAGCTGCGGAACGGGTATTTGAATTTCTCGAAGAAGAGGAAGAAGATCAGGTCACGGAAAATGCCGTTTCCGCGGAAAACATCAGCGGGGTTGTGGATTTTACCCACGTAAGCTTCGGATATTCTCCCGACAAGATAGTTATAAAAGACTTCAACGCTCATGTGGATCAGGGAAAGCAGATAGCGATAGTAGGTCCGACCGGTGCGGGAAAAACCACCATGGTCAAGCTGCTGATGCGTTTCTATGACGTGAACAGCGGCGAGATACAGCTTGACGGTCACGGACTTAAAGAATACAACCGCAATGAACTGCGGAGCGCGTTCGGAATGGTTTTGCAGGACACATGGCTTTTCAAGGGAAGCATTATGGAAAATATCCGTTACGGCAGACTTGAAGCTTCCGATGAAGAAGTTGTTGCTGCGGCTAAATCCGCACACGCGGATCACTTTATCAGGACGCTTCCCGGCGGTTATGATTTTGAACTGAACGAGGACGCAACCAACGTTTCCGCAGGACAGCGGCAGCTTCTTACCATTGCCCGCGCGATCCTTGCAGACAGACCCGTCCTTATACTTGACGAAGCGACTTCCTCCGTTGACACAAGGACGGAACACCGCATACAGCGCGCTATGGACAATCTTATGCGGGGACGCACAAGCTTTGTTATTGCCCACCGTTTAAGCACTATACGGAATGCGGACATGATACTTGTCATGAAGGACGGCGACATCATCGAACAGGGAAACCACGAGACTCTTATGGAAAAGAACGGCTTCTATGCCGAACTTTACAACGCCCAGTTCGCATAAAATTTTCGGGAGGTCGATTATGAAATACAGATACATTGTCATAGAACGTGAATACGGCAGCGGGGGAACGGAGATAGGGCATATTCTGTCCGAGATCACCGATATTCCCTGTTACGGGACGGAGATCCAGCAGGAAACAGCGGCGGTGCTGAATATTCCCGTTTCGGAAATTGAAAAATACGAGGAAAGCGTTACCAACAGCCTGTTGTATTCCCTGTACGCAATGAGCAAGATGAACAGCGGCTCGGACGAGATACTTTCCCGCGAGGACAAAATTTTCATCGAGCAGCAGAAAATTATCCGCGGACACGCAATGCAGGGCGCTGCGATATTTGTAGGACGCTGCGCGGGTGCGGCGATCAAGTCGGAAGACGATGTTCTGTCGGTATTTATCCGCGCGGACAAGGAATTCCGCATGGAACGCGCCGTTCGGGAATACGGCATAGATCAGGCGTCCGCAGCGTATATCATGGCGCGCTACGACAAGAAGCGCCGCAGTTACTATTCCGCAAACACGGGAAAGAAGTGGAACGATCCGTCAAATTACCATCTTGTGCTTGACAGTGGGAAACTCGGACTGAATTTATGTGCAGAAATTATAAAGACAGCAGGCTTAATGCGTAATTCGTAATGCGTAATGCGTAATTAGCAGACTGAGGCGGGGGAGCCCCCGCGGGCTTTTTCAGGCAAAGTTTTGCTATCTTCCGCGTGTACCTGCCGTGAGATAAAGCAAAATTAAATCTACAAAAGTATTGAGAGTTGAGAGCAGGCTGAGCCTGCACGCATGATTTTTGAAAAAACCGCCGAAAGGCGGTTTTTTCAAAAATGTATCTATTGCAATTTTAAGTTGAGCGTGATATAATATAATTGAAAAGAGGCGGTTTAAGTGGCAAAGGACGAAACAATGTTATCTCCGAAACTTGACATAGTTTTCAAAATGCTTTTCGGAAACGAAAATAACAAGGATATTTTAAAAGCTTTTCTTTCGGATATGCTCGACATTCCCGAGGAGAAAATGCATAATATACGCATAAAGAATCCCGAGATCGAGCCGACAAGTATCAATGAAAAATATTACAGGCTTGATCTGAATCTTGATATAGGCGATCAGCTTGTGAATATTGAAATGCAGGTGCGTGCGGAAAAATATTATCCCGACAGGACGCTTCTCTATTGGTCGAAACTCTATTCTTCGCAGCTTGAAGAGGGAGAACCGTATAGCAAGCTGTGTCCCTGCATATCAATAAATATATTGGATTTCGTACTTTTCGGGGAACATGAAGATGTTCACTCCGAATTTTCCGTGTGGGACGTTGAACACAATAAAAAACTTTCCGACAAAATGCAGATACACTTTTTTGAACTTAAAAAGGTAAAAGATGGAATAGATAAGGGTAATAGGAAAAATCTTTGGCTACAGTTCATAAAATCCACCAAGAAGGAGGAGTTTGAGATGTTGAGAACAGCCGAAATGTCAGCGTTAGACAGAGCTATAGATGATCTTTATAATATGAATAATAATGAAAAATTAAAAGAGCTTGCCCGTATGCGTGAAAAAGCCATGCACGACAAAGCGTCCGAGCTGGAAGAAGCCATTCAAACCGGGGAGGAAAGAGGTTTAGCCAAAGGCATTGCCAAAGGCAGAGCAGAAGGCGAAGCAAGAGGCGAAGCAAAAAAAGAAGCCGAAATGCTTGATAAAATGAAAAAATTCGGCTTATCCGATGAGGATATAAAGAAAATTTTCAATATAAAGCTACGCAAATGAGGAATTTGAGATGTTGAGAACAGCCGAAATGTCAGCATTAGACAGAGCTATAGATGATCTTTATAATATGAATAATAATGAAAAATTAAAAGAGCTTGCCCGAATGCGTGAAAAAGCCATGCACGACAAAGCTTCCGAGCTTGAGGAAGCTATGCAGACTGGGGAGGAAAGAGGTTTAGCCAAAGGCAGAGCAGAAAGAGATAATGAAATATCTGACAAAATGAAAAAATTCGGCTTATCCGATGAGGATATAAAGAAAATTTTCAATATAAAGCTACGTAAATGAGGAATTTGAGATGTTGAGAACAGCCGAAATGTCAGCGTTAGACAGAGCTATAGATGATCTTTATAATATGAATAATAATGAAAAATTAAAAGAGCTTGCCCGTATGCGTGAAAAAGCCATGCACGACAAAGCGTCCGAACTGGAAGAAGCTATTCAAACCGGGGAGGAAAGAGGTTTAGCCAAAGGCAGAGCAGAAGGCAGAGCAGAAGGCGAAGCAATGGGAATTGCCAAAGGCAGAGCAGAAAGAGATAATGAAATATCTGACAAAATGAAAAAATTCGGCTTATCTGATGAAGATATAAGGAAAATTTTCAATATAAAGCTACGCAAATGAGGAATTCGACTGTTTTAATTCGTAATGCGTAATTATAGAGTTGAGAGGCAGACTGAGCCTGCACGCATATCTGCAAAAATCCCCGCCTTCGGCGGGGATTTTTGCAGCAGGTTTCTATTGCATTTTCCCGAAAACTGTGTTATAATATAATTGAAAAAATAGAGTAGAGCAAAACACCGAACTCAAAGGCAGAAAAATTGAAGAGAGCAGGAAAAACAAAAGAAAAAGCAAG
>CANQTP010000013.1 GCA_947626755.1 uncultured Clostridia bacterium | reverse complement strand
CTTGTGGCGCTTATGGCTGTTATCATAGGCGTTATGATATATTCACTCACAAAAGGCGGTTACGCTTCGGACAGCGAATCGGTTTTCGGCGTAGTTCTTGAACCGTTCCAGAAAGTGTCAAATACCATCTCCGGAAAAGTCACTTCCACACTTGATATGCTTTTCAACGCTAAAAAATATTACGAGGAAAATCAGCAGCTTAAAGAAACTTTAAACGAGATATACAACGATATTATCGACTATGACAAACTTGCAAGGGAAAATGAGCAGTACCGCGTTCTTTTCGGACTTACGGAAGAACATGAGGACTATGTTTTCTCTGCGCCCTGCAACGTCATTGCAAGGGCGACCAACGATCCGTACCATTCATTTACTATCGACAAGGGAAGTCAGGACGGCATTGCGCCTTATGATCCCGTTATCACTTCAACAGGCTTGGTGGGCGTTTGCTATGACGTGGCAAGAAGCACAAGCAGAGTGAGGACGCTTTATTCCCCGAGAACGGCGGTAGGCGTGACTGTCCTGCGGACAAAGGCAACGGGAATTATCGAAGGCGATTATGAATACGCGGAACAGGGCTATTGCCGCATGAGTTACATCAGCGAAAGCGCGGACATTGAAGCGGGAGACGTTATCGTTACTTCGGGAAGCGAAACTTTTCCCGCAAGCCAGCTTGTGGGAACTGTAGTCGAAGTGGGAATGGAGGACAGCGGACTTTCCCAGTATGCTGTCATACAGCCGTCCATTGACCCTGAAAATGTTTCCACAGTATTTGTTATAACAAGTTTTAACGGACAATCAAGAGAATAAGATCATCGGGAGCGGAATATGAATATTGATGTCAAACGCAAGAAGGAAAAGCGGAATACTTTTATACGCTGGGTAATATATATGCTTCTGCTGGCGGTAGAGTACGTTTATATGACGACTGCCGCCTTTAATTTCAGAGTTATACTTTTTGTAATACCAACGGCAATGTGCATTGCCGCTTTTGAAGAACCCTTTGATGCGGCGGTCTGCGGAACTGTGGCGGGATTGCTTCTGGATACGGCGCAGGGCACGCTTATAGGACTAAGCGGGATAATGCTAATGTGGTGCTGTCTTATGACTTCGCTGCTGTTTCATTTCTTCATGCGGAAACACGTTATAAATATTGTGATGCTGAACGGCGCGGCGGTGCTTGTCCAAGGTATCATACACTACTTTTTCTATTATGCGATATGGGGCTATGACAGCGGCGGAAAAATTTTCCTTGATAAATTCCTGCCTGTTATGATCTACACAGAAATTGCTTCCGTGCCGCTGTTTTTTATCATAAAATTCCTTGTAAATCGGTTTGGCGTGATAAATGAAGATTATATCGAAGAAAAATCAGACGATATTGTAAGAGAATAGGAGAAGTTTATGCAGAAATTCCTTGAACGCCTGAGAGCGGCGTTTTTCTTTATAGTGATACTTGCCTCGCTTTCGCTCTGCTGTATAGATCTTATGAAGATACAGATAGTAAACGGCGCGGAATACCTTGAAAAAGCCAAGACCACAAGTATGGCGTCTCAGGTCATATCTTCTCCCCGAGGTGAAATTACCGACAGGAACGGAAACGATATCGTCAGCAACAAAACAGGCTTCAACGTTGTTATCGAAAAAGCGTTTTTCCCTTCTGAGGACAGCGAGATAAACCGCGTTATATGGGGAATTGCCCGTATTCTCGACCGCGACGGCGTGGAATGGATAGACGAACTTCCCATTACCATGGAGCAGCCTTACGAATATCTTGAAGCGCAGGACAGCAGTATCGTGAAACTCCGCAAGAATATCGGCGTTCAGCCTTATGCGTCCGCGGAGGACTGCGTTTCCGCCATGTATGGGATCTATGAGATAAATGATGAGTATTCCGAACGGGAAAAGCGCATTATCGCAGGGATACGCTATGAAATGTTCCTGCGCAGCTTTTCCCTTTCAAACAGATACACCTTCGCGGAGGACATTCCCATGGACACGGTGGTAAAACTGAAAGAAGCCGCCTATTCCCTTGACGGAATGGATATTGTCGAAGAAGCCATACGAGTATACGATGTGGGGGACGTTGCCCCGCACCTTATAGGAACTATCGGCGCCATCAGCGCGGAGGAATACGATTCTCTCAAAGATGAGGACTATGCTCTTAATGACGTTATCGGCAAATCGGGTATCGAGAAGGCTATGGAGTCCGAACTCCGCGGAACGAAAGGCACACGGACACTTGAACTTGTGAACGGCGCGGTAACTTCCGACCTTGTGACGGAAGAACCCGTTCCCGGGAATACCGTCCGTTTAACGCTTGACATCGACTATCAGCGGGACGTTCAGGAAATTCTCGAAAATCACATTCTCTGGCTGAACAACCAGACAAGTACCAACAAAAAAGGCGAAAACGCCGATGCGGGCGCGGTAGTTGTCCTTGATGTGAAGGACGGCGCACTTCTTGCGGCGGCGACTTATCCAACATACGATCTGAACGACTATATAACAGATTACGCTTCGGTGGTAAACGGCGAGAATTCTCCCCTTACCAACAGAGCGACTCACGGACTTTACCGTCCGGGCTCGACTTTCAAGACCGTAACGGCAACTGCGGCTATCAACGAGGGCTATATAAATTCTTCCTCAACGGTAGTCTGCAACAAGAAATACACCTACTGGGACGATTATCAGCCCGGCTGTACGGGTTGGCACGGCAGGATAAATGTTGTTACCGCTCTTGAAAAATCCTGCAATATTTTCTTCTACGAAATGGGCAGAATGATGGGTCCCGAACTTATTGCACGTTACGCGAATATGTACGGTCTGGGAACGGACACCTACCTTGAAACAGGCGGAAGCAAGGGTTATATCGCCACTCCCGAAAGCCTTGCGGAACGCAATCTTGAATGGAGCGCGGGACTTGTTGTTCAGGAGGCGATAGGACAGTCGGAAACGGGAGTTACTCCTCTTCAGATGGCGGTTCAGGCGTGTACTATCGCAAACAAGGGCGTGCGCTATCAGCCTCATGTTGTGGACAGCGTTTACAATTACGCGCAGGACGAACTTATTTACAAGACTCCTGCCAATATAGTTCAGGTGATCCCCGACAACACGGGGGAGACGTTCAGTCTTGTCACACAGGGAATGAAGCAGGCGGCGGCGTTTGCACAGTACAGCTATCCGCGGGAAAAGGATTACTACACGGAGTATCTCCTCACTTCCCTGCCCAAAGAAGCGGCTATCAAGACGGGTACTCCCCAGCTTACCCCCGAGGACACAAGCTCGGCATTCATAGGCTTCTATCCCGCAGACGATCCCGAGATAGCATTTTCGGGATTTGTGGAACACGGAGAGTATTCAAAATTTATCATAAAGCAAATTATTGAAGCATATTATGACAAGAATTATGTTCCCGCAAAACCTGTTATAACCCCTCCCGAAGATATACTTGCGGGCAAAACTCCCGCCCCTGCCGTAACTGCTGTCAGTGAATAAATTGTATCAAAAAATTGTTGTACAAAATATACAAAAATAACAAAACATTTAGCAACAGGTTCACAAAATTGTGCAGAATGTTCAAAAACGCTTTGACAAATCCTTAAATTGTGGTATAATATAAAGTAGCTAAATTTTTATAGGGCGCGGTGTTTTTATGCGCCGTCTATCCTTGAAAGGAGTTTCTTATGTCAAAGATAATTGCAATTACTTCCGGTAAAGGGGGAACCGGCAAATCTTCCATATGCGCGGAGCTGGGCTTTGCCCTTGCAAAACAGGGTCATAGAACTCTTATTATGGAGCTGGATTTCGGTCTGAGATGTCTTGACATCATGCTCGGTGTCAAGGACGATATAAAATACGATCTGGGTTCCGTCCTCAAGGGAGAATGTGATATTTACAAGGCTACCACAAATGCAAAAAGCTTTGCAAGCAATCTGAGCGTTGTCTGCGCTCCCGAAGATCCGTTCGCTAAAGTCGATGCGGAAACTATTTCTAATATCTGTAACGAAATGAGAAAGTATTATGAATACATAATCATCGATACTTCCGCAGGTACCAACGAAAGCGTTTTTGATGTTGTGGAGCAGTCCGATCTCATTCTTATAAATACTACTCCCGATCCCATTTGTGTGCGTGATGCGCGGCTTATGTCCGATGAATTCTACAAGCGCGGCAATAAGAAACAGCGCCTTATTATCAATAAAGTCGATCCCGATATTTTCAAGGCAGACCTTATAATGGATCTGGACGAAATAATAGATACGGTCGGCGTTCAGCTTATAGGAGTTATCCCCAGCGACAATGACGTTGTGATCTCCACGGGCAAGGGTATGCCGCTGCCGTCCAACTCACTGGCATTCAGGGCTTTTGATGCTATTTCCAAGAGAATAAAGGGCGAGGACGTTCCTCTTAGCTTTAAGGTTCTTCTCCAGTAATTCAAAGAATAAAGATGTGCAAATAATTAACGAGGGGAATGGTAATAATGAATATAGCTTTGATCGCGCACGATTCTAAAAAAGAGCTTATGGTACAGTTCTGCATTGCTTACTGCGGTATTCTTTCACGGCACAATCTTTGTGCAACGGGAACCACAGGCAAAATGGTAGAACAGGCAACAGGACTGACTATACAGCGGTATCTCAGCGGTTCCCAGGGCGGGGATCAGCAGATAAGTGCGCGTATATCCTGCAACGAGATAGATCTGCTCCTCTTTTTCCGTGATCCGCTTACGCCGAAGCCCCATGAACCAAATGAACGGGATCTGCTTCGTCTTTGTGATGTGCATAACATTCCCGTGGGAACTAACATTGCCACAGCGGAAGCGCTTATCCATGCGCTTGAACGGGGTGACCTTGACTGGCGTCAGATCGTCAATCCGGCATAAGGAGATATTTGTAAAATTTAATATAAAAACTAAAAGGAAGATCCGTTTCAGATCTTCCTTTTATTCGTCCTCATATTCAATAATGTATGTGAGTATCCGATACTGCCCGTAGTAATCCGTCCAGCTGAGTTTTATGTCCTTTCCGTAGACCGACTTTATCTGCGATGCTATCGGATCAAACAGACGGTTTATCGGATCCATCATGTCGGTAGTTATGGAGATGAACAGATCGTTCGTCTCAAACTTTATCATTGCGCTTTGCTCGCCGCGGCTCACCGCGCTCATGATGGCGTTTTCCGATACGAAAAGGAATTCGTCCTCATTGTCAACATCGGTGCCTTCGCGCACAAAGTAATTTTCAGTTTTTCCGTTTGCCTTTGGCGGCTCGGCAGGAAATACCGATATTGCATGATTGTTTTCTATTACGGAATCCGTTACCATGAAGTATTGGTACAGGATAATATCAGGATATTCGTCATGAAGCTTGTCATCGGGATTGTCCCACGTAACGTCTACATGATACCAGTTTCCGCCGAGCTTCACCATGTTCCACATATGCGCAACTCCGGTGTAGCCTGTTACGATCATGTTTTCTATGCCCGCAAGATTGCAAAGATAGGAAAACGCTTTGGCGTATCCTTCGCAGCGGGCTTCTTTGCGGACAAGTGCGCCGTATATCGTGTCGGAATACGGGTCGGCTGTGCTTGTGCCGCAGTTTTTTACAAGATAGTCATGAAAATATTTCAGCTTTTCGTAATCGTCCATTTCGGGAGTAAGCTGAGAAATTATTTCCTTTGCCGCTTTTTCGGCGGCAATGTTCATGCTGCTGACTTCATCGGCGGAAAATCTGTATGTGAATTTTATTTCAAAATTCCGTATGTCAATGTTATACTCGCATTCCCAGTTTGCGACCTGAGTGTATGAAAGCTGCTCAAATCTTATCATATACAGCAGCTTTGAGTAAACGTCCGACCCCACTTCCAGCGGTACGCTTTCTTTAAGCGTTCCCAGATCCTTCAGAAGCTTGTCGTAAAGTTCCTTTTCGCTTTCGTCCAGCGTATCTCTGTAGTAATATGTGGTCATTCCTTCGGGGACGTAGAAATCTGCGTTTTCCGAACCGCTTTTTTTTGTGCTCGGCGAATAGCTGTTATCAACTTCAATATATGTTCCGTCCGAATATACACGATATGTATCGGGAACGTTTTTTCCGCGGCAGCCGCACAAAAGCATACACGCAGCAGTGAACACCGCTGCCGCCGTACATGAACCCTTACGCAAATTTCTCCCCACCTTTCAGGGTAAAATAATGCAGATCTGCCGATCATTGATCGGTATATTCAAGGAAAAGTTTCAGAACGTAGGTGCCGGGATCCTGACTGTAGGAAATATTTTCGCATTGATATTTATTTTCAGCCTGCTGCAAAGCGCTTTCCATAATATTTATAGCCTGCGCCTGACTGCGGTCAAATAAGTTATATACCGATGTTTCATATGTTTCCTTGCTGCTGCATTGTACTTCCGCCACAAGCCGTTTATCCTTTGAAGCTTTTATTATCTCGGAAGTGAGCATTGACTTTACGTCCTCCCAGCTGTCGGCAATAAGACCGTTTCTTACATAGTAGCTGCAATCTTCCGAATCGGCTGTAGGATATTTATAAGACTGTTCATAAACGGTGCGCGTTCTTGAGATAACTTCGTCCGTTACGCAGAAATAGTCGTACCTTACATATTTTCCCACTTTTGATTCTGTAACGGCATATGTAGGATCAATGTGGTACCATTTGCCGTCTATCAGCACCATGTTCCACATATGGGGAACTTCGTCCGCATCGCCTGTAATGGTGATGGCTTCTATGCCGACTTTGCTGCAAAGATACTCAAAAGCCTTTGCGTATCCGCCGCATATGGCTTTCTTTTCTCCGAAAACGCCGTAGATGCTGCGGCAGTTTTCCGCATTCTCATCGTAAACAACATTTTCCGCCAGATAGTCGTAGAAAAGTTTTACTATATCGTATTCCGTCATTGAAGGCATTATTTTTGAAATAATGCGGGCTGTTTCGTTATCTATCACGTTCTGACGGCGGTCTATCTCCTCATCGCTGAGACTGTAGAAGATATTTGCCGAAGCAACATTTTTTGTGCTTGCGTTTACGGCATACTGCATTTTTGTGTCCAGATAGAACAGTGAACATTCGTCATTGTAAAGTATCTGGTAGACATCGCAGTAGTCGTCGGAAGTTACTCCGATGATCTCGGAGAATTTTACGCTTGTCTTTCGCTGTTCTATTGCTGTTATCAGCGCATCATAGATATAAAGCTGTTTTTCGCTGAGGAAATCATAGCTGTATGGGCGGAGACTCTTTTCCTTTCCCGAATATGAGGGATCGGGGTCGCTGCTGCCAACGGCAACTATGTCCTCAACGATCGTTTCCGTGTTCTGAAAGCGGCTTTCGGTTATTTCGTTGAGACTGCCGCCGCCCGTTTCCGAAGGCGTTTCCGACGATGATGCCTGAGATGCGGTGGGCATATGAGCAGTGGAGCTTGTAAATTCCGATATAGGGATTTTCGGAACATCTGAAACTATGGAGATCTCCGGTTCTTCTGTTTCCGAAGAGACTGTAGCGGTAGTTGTGGCAAGTTCGGGTTCGGAAACTGTTGCAGCCGTACGGGAGATCTTTTCGGCGGAAGTTATGCTGAGCGACTCCGAAGTAGTGGTTTCCTCGGTCTCATAGATTACCGCAGGCTGTGAAGAAGTGGTGGCGACTTCGGGGAGAGTGTTTTCCCAGTCGCCGCGTCCTGTTCTGCACGAAGCGGACAGCAATGTGAGCATCGCCGCAAAGATCATGAACGATAATGCGCGGAAGTGTTTTTTCATTTTAAATCTCCCTTCGGCTTAAAGGCATAGTGTTAAGAATTCATTCCTCATCGGATTCGTATATCAGGGAAATGTGTACTATATAAAGTTCGTCGTTGTTGTGCTTGTAAGCGGAGCGTATCTTTGTACCGAAATTGCCGTTTATCTCCTCAATCATTTTCTTTATTTCGCCGCTGTCAAAGAACCTTGCAAGAGCCGCGTAATAAACATCTTCCGAGGAGAAACGCAGTTCCGCTTCCCGCTTTCCCGATAGTCCCGCCGTTTTTATCTGTTCATACATAACATCGTATGCCTCGGAAACCGAATCGTAAACAAGCTGCTTGCCGTAAAAATAGTTGAGTTCCTGCGAATCGGCAACAGGCACATTCTTATAAAGTTCATCGGGGAAATGGGTAACGCCGTTTATTTCCTTGTCGGTAACAAGGCAGTAGTCATGCCTTACAAAATCGGGATCATCGCGCTTCAGCATAGGATCGTCCCATGTGCAGTCGGAATTGTACCAGCTGCCGTTCAAAAGTATCTTGTTCCATGCGTGAGTTTCACCGTTTTCGTTAGTTCCGCAGACAGTAAAGTTAGGGATCCCTGCTGTATCGCAAAGCAGGGACATTGCCGCTGCGTAGCCTTCGCACTGACCGTATCCGGTAATGAGAACGCCGTATGCGGAATTGACGTGTTCCTCGGATTTTGAGAAGGAACAGCCTGTAACTATCCTGTCGTGGAAATATACTATTTTTTCAAAATCCGTAGCATTTTCAGGCACTTCACCTACGATCGCGGAAGCAGCCGAGTCCAGCTCGGCGCGTTTAAGCTCCGCATCGTCCTTTTCGTAAAGATAGTTGATGTGCAGGGAAGTCATTTCGCTTTCAGGCGCATAAAACAAGCTGCTCAGCCAGAAATACTTTCTTTCCTGAGCGTAGACAAGGCGGTAGATCTTCCGTATCTCGTCTCTTGTTACTGTTTCGCCGAACTCGGCGGATTCCCTGAAATTCACTACAGCGTCAACAAGGGTATCGTAAAGAGCCTTTTCCTTATCGGAAAGCGCGGAATACACCGGAGAAACAAATTCATTGCTTTCTTCTGCCGATGAAGTTACCTCCGATGTAGTTTCCTCGGGCTGCTCCGATACTTTGGAGCAGCCTGCGGGTACAGCCATGCAGGCTATACATAATATAACTGCAATAATTTTATTTTTCATAATCGCTCATCAATCATAAAGAACATCAAATTCTATTAACAGCATTTCCTTGCCGCATTCATCGGCAACGCCTCTTACTCCGGGAAATTCCTTTGCGTAATTATTGTAATCCATTCTTACGTCAAAGATCGCGTCGTATACTTCCTGCGATCCGCACATGATATGCGCGGCTCTTGAACCGTCCTCGGCGGCTTCCTTTATTTCTGCGCGGAGAGCCTTGTCTGCCGATTCAAAGTCATTGTATACAAATCCGCTTTGTTTGAAGTAGTTCTTGTCGGTCGCTGTGCAGGCGGGAGGATCGAAATATTTTACATAGCTTCCATCGGAAAGTCTTATTTCGTTTATGTGGAAATATTCGATATCATGAACCCAGCTGTCGGGGATAAGGAAATATTTGTACCTTACGTTGTTGTAAATAGGTGTTGAAAGGATCGGATCGTCCCATGTGACATCAAGATTGTACCATGTTCCGTCAACGTCCACAACGTTCCATGCATGGGAGCTGCCTTCATTATTCTGACCTGTTACCACCATGCAGGTGATGCCTGCTTTGTCGCAAAGGTACTGGATAGATTTTGCGTATCCTGCGCACTGCACGTTTTTCTGCGCATCGCTGCTTCCGAGAGCGTTGTAGATGGAAGCGTTATAGTTTGCGCTGTCGTCCTCAAGGTTGAATGTAGAGTTAAGGACGAGATAGTCATGGAAAATTTTCAGCTTTTCAAATGTGGATTTTCCCGAGCCTTCGTTTACCAGCTTATCCGCTGTTGCGTCTATGGAAGCCTGCATACTGTTTATCGTATCGGGATCCTTTGTTATGTAGAAAAGCTTGCCTACTTTCATTTTACTGCTTAGATAAAAAAGCTGGGGTTCCTGATTATATACCATTCCGAAAACTTTTGCCCATTCTTCCATGGTGAATGCATCTTCGGGGCAGACTCTGTAGCGGAGATTCTCGGCGCATACCTTGATAGCATCATAAAGCTGCTTTTCCTCATCGGTAAGAGTATCGTATCCGTAACGCTTTCCGGAATACTGATTGATGTTCAGCTGAGGGGGAGGAGTGGTCGCAGTCATAGCGTCCAGCAGCTCCTGTTCGTTTAAAGTCTGGGAAGGATCTATTTCGGGAAGCACCGGTTCGGTCATTGCTTCGCCTTCGGCGTTTGTGACTGTTTCGCCGTTTTCGTCCGTTACTGCAACGGTTTCAAATGTTACCGCGGAGGTGCCTTCCGCAGAAGATCCTTCGCCTTCTGCTTCATTGCTGTCGGGACCGCCGATAACGTTCATTGATGTGGTATCCGCTTCGCTGCTGTCGGGACTGCCGCAGCTTGTGAGCATGATGGACATTGCTGCAATTATCGCGGCAAGAATACTGATCTTTCTTTTCATACAGTTATGCACAGGGAAAAGCTGTTCCTGTGCGTCTCCTTTCACAAAAATTGCAGGCAGAGGCAGAGTATGAATACCCCGCCCCTACCGATTCTTTTAATTATTTATATACAATATCGTAATGTACTACAAGAGTATCCGAAACAAGGGATTTCTGCTGGATAAGCTTATCAACATCGGAACTCTCGGATCTTGCGTGATCCTGGAACTTTTTCCAGTATTTATTTGATACCATGTCGTCATATATGCTTGACTTTGTAACTCTTACATGAGCCACCTGCTTGTGATTTGCAATAGCCTCATCTATTTCGGCATAAAGACCTTCAACTGCGGAATCAAGATCGCTGTATTCCTTGTTGTAAGCTTTGAAGTAATAGCAGGCAGTCTTTGTGCAGGCAGGAGGATCAAAAAGCTTTATGCGTGTGCCGTCTCTCTTTGTGGAAATGTTCTGATTCTTGTAATAATTCTTTACGTTGTCATCGTTTGAAAGGAAATACTCATAGCGGACGTAGCTGCTTTCGTCCTTATAGCTCAGACCGTAGGGATCGTCCCATGTGGTATCGAGGATATAGTAGCCGTTGTCACAGTACACGATATTCCATGCGTGGCTGCTTCCTTCGGGATTTGTGCCGAGGATAACCATGCAGTCGATACCTGCAAGGTCGCAGAGGTAAAGCACGGATTTTGCATATCCTGCGCACTGTAAGTTTCCGTTGCCTGCAATTCCGTCATAAATGCTGCAGGTAGCAAATGTTCCTTCAAGGCTGAATGTATTGTTTGTGACTACCCAGTCGTGGATAACTTTAAGTTTGCTTACTGTGCTGCTGTAGCCGTTTGCTTTTTTCAGAATGCTTGAAGCGGTGCTGTCAATGGTTTTCTGAACCTTTGCAGCTTCATCGCGGGAGATGGAATAGGATATATCCAGTTCCCCGCCGAAATTTGTGGGAACAGTTGTGCTGAGCCAGAAAAGCTGCGGCTCGTTATTGTAAAGTATCTGATATACTTTGTACACATCATCTGATGTAAGACCATCGGGAACAGAAGCCGATCTGCTGAAGTTTTCGGCAGCGTTCAGGATATTGTCATAAAGTTTCTGCTGGGACTTGCTGAGCTGTTTGTAAGGATACCTTTCGGTGTGATCCTTGTTATAGTTTGCATTTATAGGCGTTGACGAGGAAGTCTTGTCATTATCGGGATCTTCCTGCTTTGCTGTAGTTTCGGATTTTTTCTTTGTAGTTGTTGCTTCCGTGCCCTGAGAAGGAGCTTCTTCGGTAACATAATCGGAATGGATAAATGTTCCGTCGGCGAGCTTGTAGTAGCCTGTATCGGTTGCGGCAACTACGTTGATCTTTGTGCCTTTGGTGTATTTCTTAACGGAATCCGAGCCGACGATAGCTCTTACTCTTGAATAGCAGTCGGACTTTATGTAGAGTGTTTCGCTGATCTCTGTTTCGTTCCATTCCTTTGCGGCAGCAGCTGTTGCGGTCTCTGTTGCTGAAACGCTTGTTGTTTCGGAAGTCACGGAAGTAGTTGTTGTTTCGGACTCTGTTGTTTCTTCGGTTTCTGTAGTAGTTTCGGACTCGGTCTCAGACTCGGTAGTTTCCTCCGGCGGCTCTGTCGTCTCTTCGGTCTCCTCGGGCGGCATGGTCATTGTTGTCAGAGACGGCGTTGTCTGGGTATCGGGAAGCCCCGATGAGGCGTCGTCGGTTTTCTTGCAGCCTGCCATCATTGTCGCTGCGAGAATGAACGCAAGTGCAAGGCTAAGTTTCTTCTTCATCATTTTCTAAGCTCTCCTTTTGAATATTATTTTCTTGGTTATTTAAAATTTCCGCTTTTATCTTGGTAATGCATTTATCTTCGGTGACAAGCACGGTAAAGATAATATTTCCGTATGTTACGGAAGGGTTTTCGTTTTCTTCGGGGATACGTCCCAGAAGTTCGACTATAAATCCGCTCATGGTGTCAAAATCGCTGTTTTCGGGAAGCTCCGCATCCAGTTTCGGAAGTATCTCCTCCGGGTCGGCAGTTCCCGCGATGGTGTAGGTGTCGTCGGAAATTTTTATAAGCTCTTCTTCCTCATCGTCGTACTCGTCCTGAATGTTTCCGACTATAGTTTCAACAATATCCTCCATTGTGACAAGTCCCGCAGTTCCGCCGTATTCGTCTATAACGACAGCCATCTGCATTTTCTTTGCGGTCAGCCTTTTGAAAGCTTCTCTGCATGAAACGCTGGCGGGGAAATACAGTATATCCCGCACGAAGCTATCCGCCACGGCATTTTCGGGAGTTTCCGAACCCACAAAGCAAAGCAGGTCTTTAACGCATATTATTCCCACAATGTGGTCGATAGACTCTTCGTAAACAGGTATTCTTGAAAATCCGCTGCTTATTGCCGTATTTACGATCTCCGATACAGGAGCGGGCATTTTTACGGCAGTTATGTCTGTTCTGTGCGTCATTACATCGGAAAGGTCTCGGTCGTCAAATTCAAAGATGTTGTTTATCATTTCCCGCTGGGATTCTTCGATAACGCCTGTTTCGTTGCCCGCATCTACCATCATCAGGATCTCTTCCTCGGTGACAACGTCCTTTTCCGAAACGTTTCCTGCTCCGAAAAGAGCAGAGATAAGGCGTATCAGCAGTGAAGAAAGCGCTGTCAGGGGAGTAAGCACCGTCAGCAGGAATTTTACGAAGGGAGCGCAGAACACCGCAAGTTTTTCGGTACTTTCGGCATTTCCCGCAGCAGCTGCTTTTCTGGGAACGCCGTCGCAAAGGACGGTGAGCATAAGCACGATCACAAGTGCAATGCATACAGCGGAAAGGATATGCGCCGCTGTCATGTTCCCGAACAGTTCAAAAAACGTTTTTGACAGCGGGGACATATATGTGAAAGCTGCCGAGTATGCTATTATGACTGCCGTCAGCACTCTGTTTACCGAAAAAGCGGTCATAAGCCGCGAAGGTTTTTCCAGAAGTTCCGAAAGCAGCTTGGTCCTGCCGTTCTTGTCGGCATTTTTCAGTTTTCTGTCGCCTGTTTCGGTTATTGCCGCTTCGCAGACGGTATAAAAGCCTTTGAAAATTGCTGTTACAATAATGATCACAAGCCCGGGATACCCGTCAGAATCCATAATCAACTTCCTTCCGATAAAATATCAGAGATCTGCGCGTACAAAATTATACACAAATTGAGACACTAAAAATTATACAACATTTCGCCGCAAATGTCAAGATGCGGAGACAGTCCAAATATTACGAAAAACGGATAGAATTGAGACGATTTTTTGGCGTATTTGCGTGATTTAAGAAGTATCGGCAATTGCTGTAACCGAATTTTATCCAAATTGTAACCACTTTGTAACCATTTTATCAGACAAAATTTTCCAAAATTCTGCCGATCATAAAGATTTTTGCGGCGCAACCGCAGGTTGCGTTTTCTGCGGAAAGAATTGCAAACTAAAAGTGCTTGTTTCTTGATGATATATGCTGTATAATATACTCATACTCATAAAAACAAAGAAAGGACGATAATATGAATGTTGAAATAGCAAACCGATTGTATGAACTAAGAAAGAGATATAACTTGTCGCAGGAAGAACTTGCGGAAAAGATAGGCGTTTCAAGACAGGCTGTTTCCAAATGGGAACGCGCCGAGGCTTCGCCCGATACGGATAATCTCGTTCTGCTGGCAAGGCTTTACGGCGTTTCTCTGGACGAACTTCTCCGTTCGGAAAGCGTGCATTTCCCCGAAGAAGGCGTTTCCCTTAAAAAGGAAAATTATACAAGAACGCCTGTTGAAATTTTTCCCGAAAATGCCGATGCGGAGGAAATCTACCCGCAAAGATCTGCGGCGGCGAACGTTTCCCCAAAAAGCCGCGTAAGCGGCTACGAAAAGTTTATGGAAAAGCTTGAATACGGTCTGGAAAACAGCATGGAAAAGCTTGGCAGGAAGATAGAAAGCGGCATGGACAAGCTGTCCGACAGGATAGACGGTCGGTCGGGACGGCAAGGCGGACTGTCATTATTTGACAAAACATTCCCGCTGCTGATAGTGCTGCTGTTTGCGGCCATGGCGGTCATAGGACTTGCTCACCCGGGCTGGACGGTTTTCCTGCTGATACCGTTATACTATACGTTTATGGCGGCGATCCGAAGGAAAAATCCGATGATCTTCTGTTATCCGGTGCTGTGCGCGTTTTTCTACTTTTTCTGCGGCGGGATAATAGATGATTTCAAACCGCGTTGGAGCGGCGAATGGTATGGGTTCATGTGGCTTGTTTTTCTGACGATACCGCTTTATTACACGGGATATTTTGCCATAAAGAAGCATAATCCGCTGATATTCTGCTATCCTGTTCTCTGCCTGATAATATATCTGGGCATGGGAATGTTTATAATGCATTTTTCGGTACATCACGGAGAAATGTGGATTGCGCTTGCATGGATACCGATACTGGCTTCCATACCGTTTTACTACATATTCATAACCCACTTCCGCCGTAAGAGGAAATGAATGGTTTGAATATCCGTTGACGATCTCATAAAAACAAAACCGCCCGAACTCCGCAAACCGCGTAATTCGGGCGTTTTCTCTTGGTTGAGCATAGCTGTGTTAAAATTATTCGTTTGATCATCAGTTCTGAGCGATACTCCGTTTGACCTTCTCCACCTCATCAAGAGGAATTTCAAGAAGTGAAGAAATCTGACTTGGGTCAAGCTTATGAAGCAGCAGCTTTTTGATGGTATTGGATTGTTCTTCCAGTTTACCGATGCTGATGCCCTCAGTTCTGCCGATGCCAATACCACGTTCAACACCAATGCCAATACCACGTTCAACGCCTTTATTAAGCCCGTCCTGATAAAATCCTGTACTAAAATCACACATATCTTCAAACGCCTCCTCTACATTCTCGGTCATTTGTATGTTATAATCATTTTCGAGCAGTTCTTTTTTCTGTCCGGTGGTCAGTTCCTGTGTAAAGATAAGACTCAGCATTCTTATCAGCGGATGTTCCGACTGTGCTGCCAAATCAAAATCTTTCAACCCTACTATAGTCATGTTTATAAGGTCGTAATTTTTCCGTTCTTTGTTTTCTTCTTCAAGTGTAAGTTTTGTTTCTCCGTGAATTATCTCCTTTTTCACGCTGAAACGTGCAATTGTGTCAGTGTAAGCTTTGTTCGGATGCAAACATACCCATATGGAATAAACTTTGCGTATCTTTCCGTAATCCGATCCTGTAAATACCGTTCCGTACTGGTCTGAGATCATTCTTGAACAGTAATACAGTGCTCTTTTCAGGATACTGTACCCCGGTCTGTTGGCATTCTGCGCCTCAAGGTTTATTATCAACTGTATGTAACCGTCTTCGCTTGGTGCCTTTACATTGAACCGTATGTCAAAGAACCGCGTTCCGTTTTTTAAAGTGGAACTTTCACTGTTTGACTGCTCTATAACAGGTGTTCGTTTGGTCTGCGGAGCGTCAGAGTCAAGGGGAATCTCTGAAATTACTCCGTCTTCCATAAGAGCAATAATGTCAGATGTTTCCATGCCCTCATATTCCGTGCAGACATATTTTAGTATTGGAGCAGCAAATTCTTTGCAGGAAAGGACTTTCTTGCAGGCGGCATCACATCTGGGATCTACCGGGATATCGGAAATGCTGTCTATTACATCGGCTTCATATGTAGGTGCTTCTGCCACTTTGCTATCTCCCTTACGTCTTTCTTCTATTTCATTGTATCACAACAGGGCAATAAAATCAATAGTTTTTTTAATTAGATTTGTTGTAGGTGCGCGTATCATGATGATATGACAATGCTATGGGACAGACTCCGGGAAAAGGCTATAAAAGATGTTATCAGACTATGTTGAGGGCAATTCGCAGAATTGAGCTTGATAAAGCTCCATATGCAAGAAAGCCTCGCGAGCCCAAACCGTATCAAAAAGCTGTCATGGTTATCGCAGTCCTAATGTGATTTTAGCCGATTATCCGGCTGTTTTGTGAGCCGCCGCAATCAGCCGCATTATTAACATCTTTATTTTTGAGGGCAAGTGTAACATATCATTGACAAATCTACCCGTAAACTCCTCGGCGGCTTAAAATTTTGTTGACAAAAACGGATATTTATGATATAATTTTTTAGTAATTTTTTAACAAGGGGAGAAAATATTATGGGGAATAACGAAAAAAGAAACACTTTTAAGGGATCGCTGGGATTTGTCCTTGCCGCCGCAGGCAGTGCAGTCGGTCTGGGAAATATATGGCGTTTCCCATACCTTGCCACCAAGGACGGCGGAGGAATGTTCCTTGTTGTTTACCTTGTTCTTGCACTCACTTTCGGATTTACACTGCTTATGACCGAAACAGCCATCGGGCGTAAAACCAAGCAAAGTCCTCTGACTGCTTACGGTGCCCTTAATAAGAAATGGCGTCATCTTGGGATACTTGCATGTATCATTCCCGCAATGATACTTCCTTATTATTGTGCTATCGGCGGTTGGGTGCTGAAATATCTTCTGGGGTATGTGACGTTCAACGGCTCGGCAGCCGCACAGGACGGATATTTCAACGCTTTTATTTCAGGAATGGCAGAACCTTTGATTATGACGCTTGTTTTCCTTGCAGCGGTGGTCTTTGTAGTTATACGCGGCGTTAATAAAGGCATAGAATCATTTTCCAAAATACTTATGCCGATACTTCTTGTCCTTGTGATAGTGATAGCCGTTTTTTCAATAACTCTTGACCACACCGATGACAGCGGCATTACAAGAACAGGCATGGAAGGTCTGGCGATCTATCTTATACCCGACTTCAGCGGATTTACCTTGGAAAAATTCATGACCGTACTTATTGATGCAATGGGGCAGCTGTTTTTCAGTCTAAGCGTTGCAATGGGGATCATGATAACATACGGCTCATATGTACGCGATGATGCGAACCTCAATTCCTCGGTAAATCAGATAGAAATTTTCGATACCGCAGTTGCATTCCTCGCGGGAATAATGATCATACCCGCAGTGTATGTATTTTCGGGAAGAGAAGGAATGTCCGCATCAGGTCCGGGGCTGATGTTCGTTTCGCTGCCCAAAGTTTTTGACAAAATGGGAACGGTGGGTGAAATTATCGGCGCACTGTTCTTTGCAATGGTATTCTTTGCCGCCCTTACAAGCGCAATTTCCATAATGGAAGCCGTTGTTTCAAGTCTTATAGACAAATTCAGCTTAGGAAGAACAAAGGCGGCGTTGATCGTCACTGCGATAACTGCTGTGCTTGCCATTATAGTCTGTCTCGGATACAATGTGCTTTACTTTGAAGCAGTACTTCCCAACGGAAGCACCGCACAGATCCTTGATATTATGGACTATCTCAGCAACAACATTCTCATGCCAATAGTTGCCATAGGCACCTGCATACTTATCGGCTGGATCGTAAAACCTGAAACTGTAGTTGACGAAGTTGAAAAAACAGATACTAAAATGGGGCGAAAAGGTCTTTTCATGGTAATGATAAAATTCCTTGCTCCAATAATGCTTACCGTACTGCTTTTAAGATCGTTGGGAGTTTTCTGAAAAAATTATTTGTATTACAATTAAACAATCCGGTTTTAAGGGATACTGCATAGCCCGTTTATGGAGGATATGCAGTATCCCGTTTTTATTTTTATGCTTCAATTGAAAACGCCTTTCGCAAAGTATACTCTTTTGCGAAAGGCAATAATACGCTAATTTTATATATTTTAACATATTATGACATCGTTGTCAATATGCAAATTATATAATTTTTTTAATATGCGCCGCTGACCGACAAACCATATCGCTGAAACATTGTGATTTTGTCGCTCAAAAGCCGTCAGAAACACCGTCAAAATAAAAGGAGAGTTCAAATATGGCAAAAAGAGGAGAAAATATTTACAAACGCAAGGACGGACGCTGGGAAGGACGTTACAAAAACGGTTTCAAACCTAACGGAAAAGCAAAATATTCTTCCGTTTACGGAAAAAGTTACTCGGAAGTCCGTTCTATTCTTTGCGAAAAAAGGCTTAAAATACAGGAAAATGTCCCGGTGTGCCGTCTCAGATTCGGTGAACTGACGATGATGTGGCTTAAAACTATCCGCAATAATGTAAAAGAATCTACATATGCAAACTATCTTATGAAAGTAAATAAGCACATTATGCCTTATCTGGGAAATATTGTCTACGAACAGCTGACGATCAAAAAGCTTGATGATCTTGTTTCAGATCGTCTTTCAAGCGGTTTATCGGTAAAATATACTGCTGATATAGCTGTCCTTATAAAATCTGTAACTAAGTTTGTTCATCGTCAATTCGGATATGCAGACAAGGCGGAATATCTCAGCCTGCCAAGAGACAGAAAATATGCGGAAAAGACTTTGCTGACAGATAAGGAACAGAATATCCTTGCAGAGGATCTGATGGATAATTTTTCGCCAAGCAATGCCGGGATACTTCTGTCGCTTTCGTCAGGCATAAGAATAGGCGAACTTTGCGCATTGAAATGGTCTGACATTGATCTTGAAAAAAGTATTATCACCGTCAGAAAAACTTTACAAAGGATAAGCGTAAATAAACATTCTACCAAAATAATCGTCACATCTCCCAAAAGCAGGAGTTCCGTTCGTGAGATCCCGATACCTGATTTCCTTGTACCAAAATTAGAAGCTATACGGACTGACGGCAAAAATTATTTTCTTACAGGCAGCGAAAAATTTATTGAACCGCGTACAATGCAGTACAGATTTGCAGCAATTCTTAAAAAGCTGAAACTTCCTAAAGTAAATTTTCATTCGCTTAGACACGCGTTTGCCACTAAATGTGCCGGTCTCGGGATAGATGCAAAAACTCTTTCCGAAATTCTCGGACACAGTTCGGTAAAAGTAACGCTTGACAGATATGTTCATTCGTCCATTGAAAGAAAGCGAAACTGCATGAAAATATTTTCCGATAATTTTAAAGCCGCATAAAGTTTTTTGACCGTCGGGATCATCGTCACGGATCTGCATTATTTGTTTTAATTACAGCATTTTTGTTATATTGTTCGCAAAAGAGTATACTTTGCGAAAATTATTACATATTTTAAGGCGGGTTAAGAATGAAAATAAAAATTGCAATAGCCGACTCAAATGAAACCTACGCTGCAAGACTTTTTGATGCGTTGCAAAAACAGGAGAATCTTTCCATTTCTGTTTATACAAATAAGGAAAAAATGGAAAAAGAAATAACTTCTGTCAGATATGATATTATCCTGTTCGATCATTCCATGTATTCCGGCGATAACCTTTTCAAAAATTCAAAACTTGCTGTTATGCTGTATGATGAGGATAACGAACTTCCTTCCGGATTTGCAGGCAAATTTGCGTTTGTAAAAAAGTTCCAGAGAGGCAGTACTATTTACAAAGAAGTCATCGGCATATATTCGGAGTACGTTTCCGATCCTTTTTCAAATTCTACAGGTCACTGCAAGGTGATAAGCTTCTATTCTCCCGTAGGAGGAAGCGGCAAAACTACCCTCTCTTTGTCAGTGGCGCGATCCGTTGCCAACAAAGGACGAAGCGTTATGTATCTGAATTTTGAACCTATAGCTTCATATGGTGCTTATATGCCGTTGAAAGGCAGCAAGGGAATGGGCGAACTGATGGCTGCTCTTGACAGCAGCGGCAGCTTCAGCCTTAAACTCGAAAGCCTTATGCAGAAAACTCCTCAGGGCATTATTTATTTTGAAAAATTCGAGAATATACTTGATATTTATGAGATAACTTCCGAGGATATCGAAAAGCTTATCCGCAAGATCAATGAAACCGGAACGGCAGATTACATAATCATTGACATGGGTATAAGCTTTGATCAGCTTGACCGCAGTATTCTGGATATTTCCGATAAGATAGTGCTGGCAGAAACTCCCGATAAGACTGCAAAAGAAAAAATTAAAAAGTTTTCGGAACACAGAACAGTCATGCGCGAATATTCCGATAAGATATGCTCAGTAATAAACTTTTCAAACGGAGCTTCCGATATGAGCGCAGCAGGTTACGAGATTGCCGGACGAATACCCGAAAAGAAATGTGATCCTGATGAACTTGTATCTTATATCAGCAAATATTCACTGCTGGATATGGATATGTTGATCTCATAATGTTCTGTCCGGAGGTGATTAAATGATCAGCGGAGATCTTTTCAAGGCAATAACTGTCGATATAAAAAATAAAATACAGGAGCTTCCAAACCTTACGCTTATGAGTGATGATGAACTCTATGATGCTATAGAGGGGTTCATGGAGGTAAAGCTTGAAGAGCTTGCTTCATCAGATGAAAACTATCACGGTGAAACAGGCTCTATAACATTTCGTGACAAAAACAGCATTAAAAACAGCGTTTTTGAATCTATACGCGGTCTTGACGTTCTCGGGACTATCATTGAAGACAAGACCATAACCGAAGTCATGATAAATGGCTACGATAACATATTCGTTGAACAGAACGGAAAGGTAAAGAAACTTCCCGAAAGATTTGAAAGCACGGAAGTGCTTACCGATATAATCATTAAATTCGTCCGCATGGCAGGACGAAGCGTTGACGAAAGCAATCCTATCGTTGATACGAGGCTTGAGGACGGTTCCCGTGTAAATGTTGTTCTTCCACCTGTTGCGCTGAACGGTCCGATAGTGACCATCAGGCGTTTCCCGCAGGAAGCCATGACAATACAGAAACTTCTGGACTACGGTTCCCTTACTCAGGAAGCGGCAGATTTCCTCGAAAAGCTTGTAAGAGCAAAGTATAATATATTTGTATGCGGCGGTACAGGAAGCGGAAAAACCACTTTTCTTAACGCCCTTTCAAACTTTATTCCTTCATATGAGCGTGTAATAACCATTGAGGACAGTGCTGAACTCCAGATCAAAAACATTCCTAACCTTGTAAGGCTGGAAACAAAAAATGCCAATTCTGCCGGAAAGGGAGGGATCACGATAAGGGATCTTATCAAATCATCGCTGAGAATGCGTCCTGAACGTATTGTCGTGGGTGAGGTCAGAGGCGGTGAAGCTCTGGATATGCTTCAGGCTATGAACACAGGTCATGACGGTTCGCTTTCCACAGGTCATGCCAATTCTTCACATGATATGCTCAGCCGTCTGGAAACAATGGTGCTGAGCGGTTCTCCGGGACTGCCGCTTCCTGCTATACGTCAGCAGATAGCTTCCGCTGTGGATATAATAGTGCATCTGTCAAGACTGCGTGATTTTTCCAGAAAGACATTGGAGATCACGGAAGTCGACAGGATCGACGAGCATGGGGATATTATCCTTAACCCGCTGTTCAGATTTGAAGAATCCCCCGAAAGTACCGTCAGCAAGGTGGTCGGCGGACTTAAACGCACCGGAAATAAAATGATCCACCCGGATAAATTCATTAATGCGGGTATTTATAATTATCTTTGATCGGGAGGACGGATATGAGCAGGAATAATGGAACCGAAATGCCAAATTATAAGAAATGTGCTATGCCGAAATGGCAGCATATTCTTATGTACATAGTTTTTGCGGCGGCAGCAACGGTCATATTGAACATATTTTACAAGAATATGATGATCGCAGTGATAATTGCCGTGTTTATTGCTCCTACATTTGAAAGAGAATTTGCAAGGGCACAGGTAAAAAAGCGCAAGAAGAAACTCAGGACACAGTTCTGTGATATGCTTGAAGCAATGAGCGTTGCTTCAAGAGCCGGAAATAACGAACTTAAATCCCTTGAATCCGCATATCACGATCTGCAAATGACTTACAGTGAAAACACGGATATTATAATCGAAATGAAAAATATTATCGACAGAAACAGAAACGGTATTCCGCTGAGAACGCTGTTCAAGGATTTCGGAGAGCGCAGCGGTATAGAGGATATAAAAAGCTTCGGAGAAATATACGAGATAATCGAAGGAAGAAGCGACAGATTTGCCGATATTATAAAACAGACGCAGCAGATAATTTCCGACAAAATAGAGATCGAAGAGGAGATAGAAACTGTTCTTACCGCTCCGAAAAACGAAAATAAGATCATGCTCGTTATGCCTGTGCTGTTAGTGCTGATGCTCGGCTCGGGCGGCGGAGGATTCCTCACATGGCTGTATGCCGAAGATACAAAGTTCTACGGATTTATAGTTATCTCAATATCCGTGGCAATATTTATAGCTTCATATATTTTAGGTCAGAAAATGACAGATATCGATGTTTAAGGAGGGAATATCATGGCTGTTGCATTATTGCTGTTTGCCGTTGTTATTCTTGCGGCATGGATATATCTGGCGATGAATATAACAAAGGAAGATATTGTTGAAATTACCATTGCAAAAAGAAAAAATGCCCTTGCAAAGGTAAAGAAGATCATGAAAGATGAAAGCAAAAAGATGAACACTTTTATCAAAAGCGGCGGCGATGAGGAAGGCAAAGAAGCTGAAAAAATACACAAGAAATTTGCAAAGAAAATGAAAGACGCGCAAAAGAGTCTTGACAAGGCAAATAATTCAGCTCCCGGGATCATAGATATAATGCCTGCCTGCGGATATGCCGTAATGAGGAAACTCGGATTTAATGCCGATAATAAGATATTCCGCCAACTTGTGGATAATTTTACCCGTACAGATGGAAAGGAAAATGCTTTTACAAGGGCAAAATATCTGCTTGCTTCTACAATATCATATATAATGATAGGGGTCATGGCTGACGCTGCGTTTGTTTCCATTCTTGAAAGCACGGGCAATCCAGATGCGCTTTCGATAGGCGCGGTAGTCCTGTTCCTTATAATCGTTCTATGCTATGTTCCTCTCAGCAATCTCAGGCAGGAAGCACAATACCGCGAGGAACGCATTGAAGCGGAATTTCCCAATGTTGTTTCAAAGCTTGCCATGCTTATAAATTCGGGAATGGAAGTTTCAAGAGCTTGGGAGCTGACGGCAAATTCCTCACAGGACGTTCTTTATGAGGAAATGAAGACCGTTGTTGCTTTACAGAACAGCAACGTTAGTCCTGTAAGCGCATACACTCAATTTATGAACAACTGCAATAATAAATATACATCAAAATTGGCAACGTCCATAATGCAGAACCTTTCAAAGGGCAACGAGGAAATAGGCTTGCTGTTTATGCAGATGTCAAGCGAAAGCTGGATGGAGCGCAAGCATAATGCCAAGCGGCTCGGAGAAAAGGCACAGGGTAATCTTCTTATTCCCACGCTTATGATATTTACGGGAATAATGCTCTTTATCCTTGTACCCATATTTATGGATATGGTCGGTTCGTTCTGATGTGAAATTACAAGAAAGGAATGATACATAATGTCTGATATCAATACTCTTACCACTCTGGCATATGTTAAGGCTTCAATGGCTTTTGATAAGGCAAAGGACAAGATCAGATCGGGTCTCAGTTCTTTTTCAAATGATGAACGCGGTGTAGACGGTATCGTTGTTTCGCTTATCCTCATCGGTCTTGCTGCAGTAGCTGCCCTTGTTTTCAGAAAGGCACTTTTTGGAGATCCTAATGGTGCCACTGAAGCTGATCAACAAGGTATTATAGGTTCTATAATCCAAAAGGTCAAAGATACTTTCGCAGATCCAACGACTACATAATGTTATTATATTTTCGTCTTGATATTACTTGATAATACACGCGGCTGCACTTTTTATTATTGCAGTTGTTAAGTGCAGCCGTGTGATATTTTTGCAAAAATATATACAAAAGGAAGGAAAGAATATGTCACAAAAGAAAAGTGAAAGCGGCTATCTGATGATAGAGGCGGCTTTTATATTTCCTATATATATGGTAATTGTTTTGTTCCTTTTTTATATACTTCTGCTTACCGCACAAAGGGCGCAGGTGGTTTCTGCGGCAGAACAGACTATGGTTTATGTGAAATATGTCTGCTCGGGGAATTATTCTTTAGGTGCAAAATTCAGCGATAATAAAGAATTATACGATCCCGAAAACGGAATGAAAATACCGACTCCGGGTGTTAATGACACAGGTGAAATATATAATGTATATTCTACACTTTTTGACACGCCGGCTTCAAGGGCAAGAAAACTGAATGATAATAACGGTGCGGGAATAAAAAAGATATTCGATTATTATTTAAAAACTCCGCTGCTTGGCACGATCGACGGAGATTTTGAACTTAAAGCCGATGTACATAATTATGTATTATTTACACAGCTTGACATTGATGTTTCATACAAAATGAAGCAGTTTATAAATTTTTCCTATATAGGCGGAGAATATTTCAATCACCCTACGTTTACGGTACACACCGAGGGGGTAATTTCCGACAATACTTCAACTATACGGAATCTGCAATACGTTGATTTTTTGCTGTACAGGTTTAATCTTGATTCAAGAGGAAATAACATTGTAAAAGGTGTAAAAGATACAGTCGGGGAATACATAAATAAGATAAAAGAGTGGTTCGGAGTCTCAGATAATAACGGAGGGGAAACATAATGCTTAAATTCATGTACGATCATAAAGGTGCTTTATCGCTGTTTACATTGCTGCTGCTTCTGCCGCTGATAATAATTTCGAGCCTTATGATAGATTTCGCACGGGCAAAAGCAGCGGAAGCACAGGCTGCCGCTGCAGCAGAAACATATGCAAATTCTTATCTCAGCGTATATGATGAACTTCTTAACGAACTTTACGGATTATTTGCCGTTACACAGACTGATACAGCCGTACTGGACGAGCTTAAAGAGTACATGACAGCATCGTTTACTCCGGGATCAAAGGACGAGATCCGGACTGCAAATACATATAATTCCGAATGGTTCGGCACGGAATATTCCGATGCGCTTGCGCTTATGGGAAGTTCTCTTAACAGCATGGAAGCACGTCCCGCCAAGCCGCTTGTTCTTGAGCAGAACGGCACAAAAAATTATAATACACTGCAAATGCAGATCTCGGAATATACAAAATTTATCGGTCCTACAGATCTGATCGCAACGGGAATACAAAGCCTTATCAAACCCGATGACAACGGGCAGGATACGAAGGACAGAGACGAAGCAGAAAGTGCGATCGCAAATACAAATAAAAATTATAAAAGAATAAAGGATAAAGATGATATTGACAAAGCACTTGGTGAACTTGATAAAAAAATAAAAGAACTTTACAATGCAATGGGAAAATATGAATATAAATTAAATAAGTATTACGCTGATACCGATAGTATAAGAATAGGGTCAGATGAAAAATCCGTTCACTTGTATGCTTCAGAAGAAGTTAAATCATATCGTGGGGCTTTGCAGGTGACCAAAGATAATTATGATATTCTCAAAATATTTTGTGAGAATATCATAAACAGTCAAGCGGCACCGCCTCAGAATGATACAGATGATCCCGATAGCGATGACGATAGCGATAATGAGAATAATACCGATGAGGACAGCGGTGAGACATATGAACTTGGTCTTGCAGATCTTGCCATCTTAGAAAGGATCTTATATGGCAGAGAATATCTGATGCCTTACAATACAGACAACAATTTCAACTATTTTTTTTCATCTTCTACAGTGGGTATAAAATATTGCTTTACCGATGCAGATGAAATTTATAAGATGGATATTCCAACCTATATTACAGATTATTTAAATATAAAAAAAGAAACAAATTCAGGAAGAATAGTTAATTATAATAAAATGAAGGAAAAAATCAATAGATTTATTTATACAAATGTTGATGAAAGTTATTATGCTCCTGTTGTAGATGCAAGAAAGTCTCTTAAATCCGAATTAGAGGGTTTTGAATCTTCATTAAATGACATAAAAAGTAATATAGCAGATCTTGTAAATGAGATGGAAAAAGATATAAGTGAAATGGAAAATAAAAATTCAAGAACCGATGCGGAAAATGAAGAATTAGAAAGGACAAAGACATTCCTTAACGGTATAAAAAAAGATTATGCTCCGCTTCTGCCTGTAAATATGCGGCTGCCCGAAGATAAAACAGGCGACGTAAACAAAGATGCAGCCGATATAGATATTATAGCAAATTTTGATTATAAAGGTTTTGCAGAAGATTTTGCAAGTAATGATGCCGGTTATGCAGTCGTTTCAGAAAAAAATATTCAGCAAGCACTGGCAGACGCTTTTGAAAACAGCGAAACAGGACTGCGTGGATATGACGAATACCTTAAAGATATGAATGACAAAATTAAAGGCTTTGTTGATGATTTCTATTCCGATGATGGGGATCCGTCAGAGATTGCAGCTGAAGTATTAAAATGGATGGATAGCACAGAAATAATAGAAGAAAATGATTTTCCGGACACAGATATATATGATATAACTTCAAATGTTCTGAATGATTTTTATACTCCATTCGCACTAAATTATAATGTCTATTCTAAAAATAATATGAGCCAATGCACTTGCAGCAAATTATATGACGTTCTTGCAAACTGGAACAATGCGTCAAAAGACGGCAGCGATGAAGCAACAGAGGATGAGATAGACAAACTTAAAGATAATCTTAAGAACATATTGAAAAAATTTGATATGAATAATATCAAGCTCCGCGGATGCCTTGAAAATAAAGTAATGCCTCATGAGCAGACCGGTTTATTTCCCAATATAGAAATTGACGATATAACAAGTTTCACAGAAGTACCTGACCTGCCCGATAACACTGATGTTGGTACAAAAGCAGTAAATAAGCTCCTTCTTATGGTATACGATTACGGAATGTTTACCTGCCAGACAAGCGATAAGAAAGAGGTCAATGGAGAGATAATTCCCGAAGCACCTATCTCATATCAAGGGATAACGCTTGCTGATCCTGATAATACGGAAAGCTCCTCGACAAATTTTTTGCTGTATGGTGAACTTGAATACATTTTTAACGGAAGCAAAAACCCTAAAAGCAATTTTAAATCTGTACGAGATAAGTTGGCTGTAATAAGATTTGTACCCAATTACATAAGTACATATACAATAACAGAAATAAATAACATTGTAAAAGCAATTGAAAGCGCTCTGTCATGGTGCCCGCTTGCGGCAATAGTCGCAGGACAGGCAATAAGGATCGCAATTGCAAGCCTTGAATCATGGTGCGATCTTAATCAGCTTTATGAGGGAAAGGACGTTCTTTTTTATAAAAACAAACTATCAAATATGTCATTTATCCGTCAGATAAAAGAGGTTACCGACGATAACACATTTGATGTTTTAAACAAATATGCAAAAAATGGCAATAACGGCAATGATCTTAATTTTTCGGATGACGATGACGACGATGGCGGAATAAAGATCAATTATAAACAGTATCTGATAATTTTAAGTATGATATTTGTCGATAGTGAAACAATGTTAGAGCGAACGTCCGATCTGATAGAGGTAAACATGAATTATTACATAAACGGCAGTACCGTTAAGCATCAGATCGATCTTCTGGGCAATACGATAACCACTGATAATGATACCGTAAGCATAGATAAATTCCACATGACAAGCGCAAACACAGCCGTTGAAGTTACCTGCAATGTAAAACGTGATTTTATTTTCACGGGAAAAGTATTCAATTTCAGAAACGCAGGATATGACAATGTTGCAGACTTTGCTGACGAAATGAACGGCACCGAAAGCAGCATCAGCAGCTATCCGTATGTCGCTGTCAAAGAATACTGATCGGAGGAGATAAAATTGAAGTTTTCCGAAAATGAAAACGGTGCTATTATTATTGAAGCAACAGTTGTTATCCCTCTGCTTATGGTCGTTATGCTGCTTTTTATCTATCTTGTAAATATTTTTGTGGTGCAGAGCCTTGTTCAGTACGGTCTTAACCAAACGGTGAACGAACTTGGAAATTACACATATTATCTTAACTATCTCGGTCTTATCGATCTTAGCAACAGTGCAGACGGTGCTCTGAAAAAAGCTACCGATCAAAATAAAAAAGATATTGAAACCGTTACTTCTGCTTATTCAAGTGTTGTTGATACTCTCAGCGGTGGCGGTCAGGCTGCCGGCAATTTTGTAGATGCGTTTGATGATCTTTCGGACGGATTTGATGCCAATGAACTTATAGCAAACATCAAAAAATGCGTTTCCGGCGTTGTAGATGTCAAGGATCAGGCTATTGAGTCCAAGGGAAAAGTCATGGAAGTATGGGATATGGTAAAGAATTTTGCCAAAAATCCGAAGCAGCTTCTTACGCAGCTTTCATCACAATTGTTTGCAGAGCTGAAAGACGCGGGGCATTCGCTTCTCGGAGGCTTTCTCGGAAAGATCATGCTTGAAAAGTATATAGACAATGCTATTCTTGAAAACTGCGGCGTAGTCTCTACCGAATATAACGGAACACTGAAAAACGGCGAATATCTTTCCGGAATAAGCGGGATAGACTTTACACATTCAAACTTTCTCGGCGGCGAGGGATCAAGGCAGATAGATCTGATAGTATATTACCGCATAAAATTTCCGTTCAATCTTTCAGGCTGGGCAATCGGAAACGATGGTCCGCTGTATGATAATTCCTTGCTTGTTGTACAAAGAGCGTCAGGCTACGGCTGGATAAACGGCGACGGCAAGGGCAAATCAGAATATAACGGCGTTGCCAAGCGCGGTTTTAATTACATATTTCATGGCAGCGGATCTTCAGGCGGCAATGACGAAGACGGCGAACAACACTGAAAGGGTAATCGGACATGATGATTTTTATTGCAATTCTATCCGCACTTGTTTTTTACATTGTCCTTTGTTTTTCAATGAATAAATATTTTAAAACAGAGATCGGATATCCGAAAGCTTTTGTCTTTTCAGAAAAAAATATTACTGTAATGTGTGCGGTATGTGCAGTGATCTCCTGCGTCGGGCTTTATCTGGGAACGGACAGCAATCCGCCGTACAGATCGTTGATGTTTTATATTCTGTTTATATTTCTTGCCTGCGCCGCTGTCATTGATATTAAAAAAAAGATAATTCCCAATCGGCTTGTCCTGACGCTCTTCGGAATATGGACAGTATATATCATACTTCTGATAATATTATCTCCTGACGAAGGAATATCGGAACTTATAAAGTCAATAACAGGAGCATTATTTTCACTTCTTGTTTTCGGAGCGGGATATATCCTTATGAAAAACAAACTCGGCGGCGGTGACGTTAAACTTACGATCGTCATGGGTGCTGTCCTTACGGGAGATGCAGTGTTCGGAGCACTGATATACGCTCTGATTCTCAGCCTGATGTTTGCGGCAATTGCTCTGATTTCCAAAAAAATGAAAATGAAGGACAGTATGCCGTTTGCACCGTTTTTATTTCTGGGAACAGCGGCTGCTGTTGCCGTAATGTAAAGGAGAACCGAAAATGCAAAAATACAGATTTATGCTTATTTTTCCTTTTGTGATACTTATTATTATAGCGTTCGGAACTCTGGGTTCCGGAGACGATGAAGAAAAGCAGCTCCTTAAACGCCGCGAAGATCTTATCGCAAGAGCCGAAGAACTTGCAAGCGATGAAGTATATTTCCGCGCTGCCGAATGTCTTGAAAATGCACTTAATATCAAAGTCGGCGATGACAATTCCAAAAACGAGATCGAACTTAAACTGCTTGAATATTATTCCGCCGATAACGATCCTGAAAATTGGCTCTCACTTGAACAGAAGCGCATTAATAATGCTTCGGCTTCCGAAAGTGAAGTAATACAGGTAATTGAATACTATCGCGGTCAGAAAAAATTTGATATGATGCTGTCAGTAATTAACAGCGGGCTCTCGATCTATCCCGGATCGGAAGAAATCATATCAATAAGGGATTCACTTATATATTCATATTCATACAGCAAACTGAGTTTCAAGGAAAAATCCCCTGTTTTTGATGGCAAAATAGCCATATGTTCCGATGGAAAATGGGGATATGTTTCACATGACGGAAGCGGTTCTGCAAATTTTTTGTATGACGATGCCACTTCGTTCTGCAATAATTATGCTGCTGTTTGTCTTGGCGGAAAGGTAAGTCTTATAAACAATTCTATGAAACGGTATTCACTATGCCATGACGAAACTGTTGACGGTGTATTCATTTATGACGGTGCCAACCCGATAGTTACTGCAAAGGACAAATATCTTCTCTGCAATTATGAAATGGAAGTCATAAGCGAACCTTATGATTTTATAGGAGCAATTTCCGACGGTCTGCGTCCTGCACAAAAAGGCGGAAAATGGATCTTTTTGTATGAAAATGGGGAAGAATCAGCTCTTGGAAAATATGATGATATTGCCATGAATGACAGGTATGAAGCATTTTTCAACGGGATAGCATTTGTTTCGGAAAACGGATCGTACAGAATGATAAATACCGAAGGTGAAACTTTAAATGACGCCGTATTTGAAGATGCTTACCCGTTTATTGAAAAAAATTCATATGCGGCAGTAAAAAAAGACGGGAAATGGGGATTTACAAACAGAAACGGCGAAATTGTCATACCCTGCAATTATGATGACGCAAGATCTTTTTCATGCGGTCTGGCAGCGGTCAAAAAAGGCGGTCAATGGGGTTATATAAGTTACAAGGATGAATTTGTGATCCCTGCAGAATATTCATATGCCGAACCGTTTTATGAAAAACGCGCTTTTGTGCAGGACAATGACGGTTATGGAACACTTTATCTTGATTATTATGAATAAAATCATTATATCTTTTTGAAAGGAACTGATATTATGAATACAGAAGGCTATAGGATAGTAAATTCTCTTGCTAATAATACTTTGAATATCCCTAAAAAACGCGGCGGAAGATATGACGAACTTGCTATGAAGATATTCAGGAATGATTGTCCGTATTTTTCTGCGCCGGTAAATGAAGTTACTATAAACGGCGAGTCATTCCTTAAATATGAACTCGGTAATTTCAAGCCTATAGAAAATCTGATAATGAAAATGTCAGGCAGTGAATTTATCCGGCTTCTGAAAAATCTTATAAACCCTATGATCGAATGTTCCGATTGGATGATCGACAGCCATTATTTCATGCTGACGCCGCAGTTGGTATTTGTGGGATCCTATGATTATAATGTAAGGTACATATATTCTTTTGATCTTGACAATTTCTGCTCCGATGCTGAAATATCAGGTTTCTTTGCAGAGATCATTAAAAATGTGCGGCTGACCGACTCTGCGGAACTTAGCAATATTTTGCTGCGAATGGTCGTTGACGGAAATGTTTCAGTAGCATCGCTGCTTGATCTGATAGGAAAATACGATGACAGAAGCAAAAAAGATATTCCCGTAAAAAGAGAAATACAACCTCAGAAAGAGTCTGTTCGTCAGCCGCAGAGAGAAGCTTCAGTTCCATCAAACGAACCTATTCATAAAGAATCAAAAAGCGGTGTCGGATTCCCTAAGATCATGCCTGCTACGCAGCCTAAGCCGGAAAAGCCCGCACCTGCAGAAGCAAAGCCCGATGCTGTAAATCCGCTTTCCTCTGAAAGGGACAGGGCTATGGAAGAACTTTTCGGCGGGAAAAAGACCGCTTCTAAATCTGTTTTGAAAACCAAGGAAAAGGGCAAGGAAAAAAGCAAAGAAAAGGGCGTGGATTCTATACTGTCTTTCCTTAAAAAGGACAAAGCCGCTCCAAATAAATTTTCTGCACCAAGCAATAATATGACAGAAGTTCCTGCAAACGATGAAACTGTTTTTGCGGGTGCATATGATGACGGCGTTACCGAGATCGCGGGTGCGGATCCTTATCTTGCTCTTAAAGAAAATAACGGTCCTCTTGATGCTCCGAAAAGAATTGAGCTTTCTTTTGACGCAAACGGCGAAATGTATATAGGCAGACAGTCGGAAAGTTCAAATTACTTCGGATACAAATTCAGCGCCGACTTTAAAAAGATAAGCCGCCGCCATGTGCTTATAAAGCGCGTTGGTACTGAATATTCGGTTACGGATATGAATTCGGCAAATAAAACGTTTATCAATGGACAGATCCTTCAGCCGAATACGGCATATACAATTTCAGACGGAGATATGATAGTGTTCGGCGACAGTTTGTATGTTTACGAATTCAAAGAAATGTAATTTTTCGGAGGAGAGCTGCTATGAATTACATATATGGAGCTTTCAGCGATATAGGCACTTCCCGTCCGAATAACGAGGATAGCTTTTTTGCAGGAGAATGCAGTACCGATATACCGATTTTTATAGGTATTGTCTGTGATGGTATAGGAAGTCTTAAAGATGGTGAGATCGCTTCGGGGATAATAACGGAAAGTGTGAAGGAATGGTCGCTGCATTTAAAGAGCAGCAGCACTTTTGATCAGGTCATAATGTCGTTCCTTGAACATATTTATGATCTTAATGAAAGAATATGCCGCCACAGCAAGGTGAATTCCCTTGAAACAGGCAGCACAATGTCTGCAGTAATAGTCAGCGAAGAAAATTTTATGGCGGCAAATGTAGGTGACAGCAGGGTCTATCATATTCTGAAAAAAGCCGAACAGGTCACGGAGGACGATGTTCTGCCTTCCAATGGGAGCAAGCGAGGCGCATTAAGACAATGCATAGGATTCAATGAAAAACTTTTCATCAATACATACTACGGACGCATAACCAAAAATGAAAGCCTGCTTGTGTGTTCTGACGGATTTTACAAGCATATGGATCAGAAGCATATTGCAAAAAAATGCCGCGGTATCCGCCGTCATACCAATGTCGGAAAAGTGATCAAAAAGGAGATAGAACGCATGAAAAAATACGGTGAACGTGATAATATCACTGCGTATATTATAAAATGCTTGTAAAAATCAATAATATTTATTGTTCGTTATTATATTTCTGAAGTCTGCTTTAAACTGTCAGGAATTGCAGTTTTATGTTTAAGTATTGAGGTGTTTTATGTTGGATCTTTACGGTGAAGAATTGCTTAATGCAGGCATAGTTCTGCTTGTGATGCTGCTGATCGCGGCAGCAATATTTTCGGTATATTTCTGTTTGTCGGGAAAGCGGCTGAAAAAGCGTCTTGAAAATGAATATGGCAAGAAAAGCAGATAGCGGAGGATATTATGTCGGAAATAATTGATTCAACCTATGAAATAATAGGTAAACTCGGTGCCGGAGGCGGTGGTGTTGTTTATTTGGCAAATCATATCCGTCTTGGCAAAAGAGTTGTCCTGAAAGCCGATAAGCGCAGCACCAACACACGGCAGACGCTTCTGCGCCGCGAAGTTGATGTTCTTAAAGAATTGCGGCATACATATATCCCGCAGGTGTATGACTATTTTATTGAAGATGATACATCATATACGGTAATGGATTTTGTTGACGGCGAAAGCCTTGACAAGATACTTAAAAGAGAAAATAAAATTCCGCAGGCAAAGACAATTTTCTGGATAAGACAGCTCCTTGAAGCGCTTGCTTATCTTCACAGTCCTACTCACGGCGATCCGCCGCGGGGATATGTTCACAGTGATGTAAAGCCTGCAAATATCATGATCCGTCCCGATGGGAATATATGTCTGATCGATTTTAACATTTCCCTTGCCATAGGCATTGAAACAGTTATCGGCAAAAGCGATGGTTATTCTTCTCCCGAACATTATGGCATTGACTATTCATTCGGCGGGAAAAATACGAACTACACATACGAAAACACATCGGCAAAAGACGAAAAGGAAGAATTTACCGGGCAGAAAACAGGATCTGCATATGCAAAAACGGAATTTATATATGAAGAAACAGAAGTACTGCTTGATAAAACAGAACTTGCCGATCAGAATGACGTTGTTCCCGAAAATAATGCAGCAACACCTGTCAAAGAAGATGACGTCAAGGCAAACAGCAGTTATTCGTCTTCGGTGAAAAAAGTAATAGTCCCCGATGCTCGCTCGGATATTTACAGCGTCGGCGCAACATTGTACCATATGCTCAGCGGCAGAAAGCCGCCGAGAGATGCAAAAGATGTTAAAAGGCTTTCGGATAAGGAAGTCAGCCCGCTTATAGCGGACATTGTCACAAAAGCCATGGACCCGAATCCCGATCTGAGATTCGGGTCGGCGGAAGAAATGCTGGAGGCAATAAACGGGCTTTGGAAAAACGATCCCCGTGTAAGGCGCAGAAAAAGGCAGCTTACCGCTGCGGCAGCGATCTTCTCGGTAATGGCAGTTATAGGCGGAGCGGCTGTATTTATGGGAATAAAACAGACCGAACGTTTGCAGGCGGCGCACGTTCTGGCGGCGGATTCTGCGGAAGCGCTTTCCGGGGGAAATGTCCGTTCGGCACTTGATCTTGCAATGCAGGCACTTAAAGACGATCCCGGAACATTTGACATTCCGTACACTGCGGAAGCGCAGTTTGCACTTACCAACGCGCTGGGCGTTTACGATCTGTCGGACAGCTTCAAACCACACAGCGTTATTGAACTGCCTTCCGCACCGTTCAGGATAAAGAAATCACCGGACGGGACAAAGCTTTTTATATGCTATGCGTATGAACTTGCAATTTACGATATAGAAACGGGAAATGCGGTAAAAACTCTTCCGACCCTTAAATCGGCATTGTGCGAAGCAGAATTTATTGACGGAAATAAAATTATTTATGCAGGGGAAGACGGACTCACCGCATATGACTTTCAAAACGACAAAATATTGTGGCAGACTGCTCCCGCAACTGCAATTTCTGTTTCGGGAGACGGCAGTACTGCGGCGGCAATAAACGGAAAAGACGATCTGATAAATTTTTATGATACCGAAACGGGAGAGCTCGTTTCATACCGTGAACTTGAAGGCAGACACATGAGTATTCCCGAAAATGACAATTTTGCCGATGCGGAAAGGAACGTGCTTGAACTCAATGAGGACGGAAGTCTCTGCGCGGTAAGTCTTGAAGGCGGCTTTCTGGGAATGCTTGATATTTACGATCCCGATGGTGATATGATAATATATGACACATCGGAATATGCCGCTTTCGGCGGGGTATTCTGTGATGATCTGTTTACATTTTCGGCGTTCGGGGGAGCGGATCCCATTTTCGGAATGGCTGATTTTACAACAGCCGAATATATCGGAGATCTGACGGAAAACGATCCCGTAGAGCTGAAAGTTTATAACGGTGAACTTTATATAACGCGGAACGATACAGTTCTTAAAGTTGAAACGGACACTCTTGAACAAATCGAAGCCGCATACATGGAAAACAAAAACATAACGGCATTTGATGTTTCGGATAAATATGTTATCTGCGCGGCGGAGGACGGATATTCGATATTTTACAAAAATGCAGGACTGATGACAGAGACCAAGCGTGACACAAGACCCGACATTGTACTCATAACCGATGAATACGCGGTCATTGCCGACAAGAATTCACCGACTGTTGAAATACTTGAAATGCAGGAACATGACGAAAAATGCTTAATTGAATATGATCCGGGCATTTATCACAGTGAAGCAAGGCTTTTTGCGGATCGTTCGGGAGTATTCCTTTTCAGCATAAATAGTATTGCATTCGTGAATGCGGACGGCAGTGTTGAAATGACAGCGGATCTTCCCGATCCGGACAAAATATACGATCAGCAGTATCTGCATGAAAGTGATGAGCTTGAAGTAACGTATTACAGCGGAAAAGTAAAAAGGTATTCCGCAAGAACGGGAAAGATCGTTTCGGAAAGTGAGATCCCGCCGCCCGACGACAGTCTTGACGAAGAATTTGAAACAGAAAATTACATCATAAAAGCTCCTCTGCACGGAACGCCCGAGGTATATTCCAAAGCCGACGGCGAAAAGATCGCAGATCTTAACAGCGAGGACTACCTGACATATATAACCGAAAGCGGAAATTATATAATTGCACAGTATATTTCCACCGACGGCACATTTTACGGTATTCTCATGAACAGTAATTGTGAACCTTTAGCAAAGATACCGTATCTTTGTGATGTAGTTGATGATATGCTTGTAAGCGATTATCCTGCGGGGAAAATAAAATTATCGCCTGTTTACGAACTTGACGAACTGAAAGAACAGGCAAAAAATTATCGGAATTAAGCGGAAACGCGTGATTCATATACTTTTAGGAAGGAATGTTTTTCATGAAGAAAGCAAGAAAGATCGCAGCATTCTTAATTGCTGCGGCTATGTCGCTTTGTGTTCTTCCGTCCTCTGTAATAGCAGAAGAAGCGGGGAGCGGCACGGTTACGGAAATAAGTGACGGAACAAACGATGGAACAGGCGACGGGACAAGCGAAGCCGGCGACGGAGAATCAGAGGAAGAAGGCTCGGAGGATTACGGCATTGCTCCGATGAGTCTGCTGCCGATAGAATCGCATGACCATGAAAAAGTAACTATTGACAGAAGCGAAGGCGGGATCGAAGGATATTCCGAGTATGCTTATTATGTAAAAGAAGCTTTGGGAGATATACTTGTTAAATATGAAGAAATAACCAATAAAGACAGCTGTGACAAAGTAATAATGTATTCCGAAGACGGAATTAATTACAGAAAAGTCGAATGGAATGAAGTTATTGAACCAAGTAATGTAAATTTACCGAATAATGGTAATTGTTTTACTTATGCACATTTTATAGTAGGAAACGGTGATCAGCTGAGTATAAATAATACATATTATAGGTATGTTAATATTACATTTTCAAGCTTTGGTCAGCAATTTGTAGACGATCTTGAATTCAATTTATATGATGAATCGGGAAAGAAAATCTCACCAATCAACTCACAAGAGTTTATGACAAATGATGATGGCGATCATTATTACTATGTCTTAAAAGACCTGTCTGTTACACAGATAGGCAAAGGAAAGCTTCCCGGTCTTAATATAACTTTGCCTGAAGAATATACAACAGAAGATGTAAAAATATATGACGGACTTATATATGACAAAAAAGCTTTGGCTTCGGCAAATGATATAACCAAGGAACTGACAGACGACAGCAAACCGTATCAGATGACAAGCAGCTACTCCGGAGCAATGTGGTGCAGTAAAGATATGACATTTTCAGTAACTACTTCTTCCGGATATGAATGTCTGATACCTGTACATTTCTATGTAGGTATCAATTCTAATTATATTACACTCAACTCCGATTCAGGTAGAAATGGTTATATAAATGATTCATTGAATAATATATATATATCTGACCTTTATGTTTTTTACGGAAAAAATAATTTTGATGGTATAGATGCATATGTAACGGCAAAATATTGTGATTATACGAATAACAACGGAAATAATAAGCCGGAAGCTGTAGATTTTGCGTGCTTTGGTGATTACAGCAGCCAAAAAGCAGCTGAATCAGCAGGAGAAAAAAACATAAAAGATGATCTGTTCGTAAAAGGTGTAAAAGTGGATTTTACACGTTTTAAAGATGAAACCAAAAATACTCTTGATGATGGAACAAAAGTAACATTAAGAGAAGTGAAATTTACCATATTTGATAAATATGGTGCAGTTATGCACAGATCATTTTATTTTGCGATCACTCCCGATAAAAATTCGGCTTCATCGCATCTTTCCGAGGATACATATTTTAATGTATCAGGAGCAGGGGGGGGCAGCGAGCCCGTATCGAGTTATCCCATGCCTTCAGGTGATGACAGCTATTTTATGAATGGTTATCAGACCATTTTTATGCTTAATGAAAATGGTGGTCCTGTAAAAAGCGGAGAAATAAAACCGATTTTTACACCAAGCGGCGGGGCAAAAATAACAAGAGAAGATGATAACGAAGAACAAGTGAGCGGGGTTTCGACGGTAGAATTTAACGCTCCGGAAACAGTAGTCAAATACTATGCAGTATCAGAAAACAACGAAAGATTAAAAAATTATTGGGTAACATTCATTACTCAGCAGTCGGGTGCTCATCTTTTTGTAAACGGAATCAATTCTGCAGAAAAAGATCAGACTCCGAAACGTGAAGTATTCCTTGACAGTGCACATAATTATGTACATGATATCTTTATTGCAAACACAGGCAGCGAAAAGCTTACAGACATTACAGCTGTATTAAGCGAAGACACTAAAGGAGTAAAACTTGATCCTTATTGGCAGGTAATTGACGGCAGCACACGCAGCCTGAATCCCTTTAAAAAATTAGGTTATAATGAGTTCGACAGTATTGCAAAGATACGTCTTATCCCTGAAAAAGAAGGCAAATTTGGTGCGATTTCCGGAAAATTGACAATTTCAAGCAACGGCGGTGAATGCACTATTGAACTTTCAGGTCTTGCAGGTGTTCCTAAGATCACCACGACACAGAATCAAATTTTTGACGGTGTAAAATATGTTCCGTATTCCTGCATTATCGGTACAAACAATATGTATGAAACAAATGGAATGTCATTTAAGCTTGTCAGAGGAAATCTTCCCGAAGGACTCACACTTAATGAGAACACGGGAGAAATATACGGTGTTCCTAAAGAAGCAGGCTCATTCCCCATAACAGTACAGGCAACATATACAGGAAATGTTCCTACAGACAGCAGTGACTATACAAGCACGGCTTCATATGTACTTCTTATCAAGGATAATACAGATGATAATGTAGATGCTGTTAATAGCGATGACCAAGGTGAAAAACTTACTAAGAGCATTGACAAATATCTTACCGTATATTACAATGGCAGAAACGGAAATTATCCCATAAGCATTGACAGAGTAGAAACATCAACCGGCGGTCTGCTCCGCAATGAGTTCTTTGATTCAGAGGGAAAATATGCAAGCGACTTCATGGCATTTTACCTTGACGGTGAAAAACTTACAGAAGGACAGGACTACACTGCCGTTGAAGGTTCAACCGTTATTACGGTAATTGAACAGACATTAAAAAATCTTGCAATTGAAGAGAATTCCACACATACGCTTGCGGCAGAGTTCAGAGCAGAGAAAAAACCTGATGGTGAATTTTCAAGATCAGCTCAGAACATTCACCTGAAGTATGTAAATTTGCACCCCGAAAATGATATTTCAGGCGGTTCAGGCAATACAGGAAACCCCGGCAGTGTAAGCGGCTCACATCAAGCGGTAGGTATGCCTGCGGCAACGTTAGCAAAAAGCAAACCTGCATCTGTAAGCAGCAGATCTGTAAACGCTGTAATGAGCTTTGTTGACGGAAACGGAAATCCGCTTTCGGGAGTTGCTCTTGAACTTCACTCCGATCCTATGACAGCAGTGACCGATGCAAGCGGCGCAGCAGCATTCGATAACATTGATTTCGGACAGCACACTCTTTACATAAAAGACAGCAGCGGAAAAACTCTTGCTGAAAAAGAATTTTCGATCGTATCGGGAAATGCTGTAAATATCAAAGGTAACGTCATCACCGCAAAGACAGGAGAACCTTTGTACCTGTCTGTAGAATTTGACGGTACGGAAATAACTTTCCTTTCGGCAGAGGGAGAAGATGTTTCCGCAGGAGCAAGCATCAATGCCGGAGATGAAATTATTGAAGAGAACATCGTCAGTGTATATTTTATACTTATCTTAATGTCAATAACAGCTGTTTCTGCGGCACTGATACTGTTTGCAAAGAAGCGTAATAATTAAAAAATTATCATAGAAGCAAGCCGATAATTACGGTTTGCTTCTACGCATAAAATGAAAGGAATGATCTTGTGAAAACAGCAAGGAAATTATCGGCTGCAGTGCTTGCGGCGGCACTGTCGCTGTGTATTTTTCCGAGAGTCATTGCGGACGATACAGCGGAAAGCGGGACAACAATTGTGACTACCGCCCCTGCTGAAACGACTGCCGAGACTTCGGCTGAAACAATTTTATTTTCGGAAAGCGAAACTGCTTCCGAAACAACTTCTGTTCCGGAAAGTGAAAGTACGTCCGAAACTACCGTTCCCACAGAAGGCGAAAGTGTGTCAGAAACTTCCGGGCAAACCGAAAGCGAGCCTGCATCGGAAACGGAAAATGAAGATCACGGAATAGCTCCTGCAAGTCTTCTGCCGTTAGAACCGGAAGGAAAAGAAGTATATATTGAACGTTATTCGGGTATTCCCTCGGGACTTGAAGATCAGCCGAAATGTTCTTTTTATGTAAGTGAAGCGTTGAGATGGATCCCCGAAGCCGATCCTTCAAGCAAAATTGCATATTCTTATGATACTTCAAATTACAGGAGCAAATATTCGCTTATAGGCCGGAATGATATTATAACTCCGTACAACACTTACAACACAACAGATGAAACATACGGCTATATAAGCTATACCGATGTTTATTTCATCATCGGCGGAGATCAGCTTGATCCTGCAAGTCCGTGTTATAAGGTGCGTTTGAAATTCAAATATTTTGATGTTGCAGAGGACAGTGAAGTGCTGATCGACCGCACAAGCGGTATGCCGACAGAACTTCAGGATAAGTCGGAATATACTTTTCTTGTAAAAGAAGCTCTTCAGAATATACCTCAAGCGGAAAAATATAATATCTCATATTCAACCGACGGCGAGGATTTTGAACCGATCAAGCCTGATGATACGATGGAATTAAGCAGTACGGATTACTATGGAAGAGAATCGGAAGCGCTTATTTACAACAAATATATATATTTTCTCCTGAGCGACGGAAGCAGCGTTCCAACAAGATACCGTATAAATGTAAAGCTAAAATTATTTAATAATTTTAAAGAAAAAGTGCGGGTCTATGGTGAGGATAGCGAACGGATAGCGGAATTTTCAAACGAATATATTTACCTTTCAAATACAAAATTTGAAAAGGGCGAATATCCTTCAATGCTGATCCTTCTTCCGGAAGGCTATTCTGAAGCTAATGTAAAAGTTTATGAAGGTGAGTTTGATAAGGTATCCGATCTTGATCCCTCAAAAGACATAACCGATAAAATTCTTTACACAGGCGCAAAGGACAGATCGCCGTACCCAATGGATAATTACGGTTACACAGAAAGTAATGATGTTTTCAGATCGGCATACAAATATATTACATTTGCCATTACAATGCCCACGGGAAGTACTAAACTTATACAGCGGCATTATCGTGTTTACATAACGCCGAACAGTATAGGCGCAACCCCGCAGGATCCCCAAAAAGTTAAGACTTTCTATGAATATTATGGTGATGAACTGTACCCGACCGGCGAATTATATTTATATGAAACAGATAAGATAGAAGATGCAGATATCAAGGTAACAGCATCCTATCATGACTATATCGGCGATAAACACGATGATGACGGCATAACATTTGCTTGTTTCGGGTCATATTCAAAAGAAAGCGATGTAAAGGATAAAACCAATATCAGGGACGCCATTTTTTCCTATGAGGGAGCCGATATTGATGTATCCTTGCTCCGCAGTGAAACAAAATATTACGAAGACGGTACGGAAATGCCCGTTTACGCTCTGGATCTTACATTTATAGATTATTATGAACATATCTACAATGTTACAGTATATGTTATGAACTATACTGCCGAAGAAATTGAGCCGACACCTTCAGACGAAACTACATTTGTGATAAGAGATATTCAGAAAGAGCCGACTGATCCCGAAGGCAAAAAAACCGCTGAGAAGTATAACAAATATGTTGTTTCAAGCTATGATGACAGTTATTATAATCAGAAAAATTACCGTACAGTATTTATTCTGGACGATAAGGAAGCTGTTCCGAGAGGTACAAATATATATCCTGTCTTTTATTCACCTGACGGTTCGGAAGTTTACTGTGACGGATCGCCTATTCATTCGGGTGTAACACCGCTTGATTTTATTCCCGAAGCAGCGCGTCATTATACAGTTGCGGCAGAAAATAAGATCAATACAGGAAATTATTGGGTAACATATGTTACTCAGAATAAAAACGGATCGAAATTATTTGTGAACGGAGCAAATGTTACCGATCATTACAGCGAGAAAACACATAAACCGCAGCGTGAGGTATTTTTCAGCTCCTCCGGTTCATACCATGATATTCTTTTTGCGAATATCGGCGATCAGCAGATGACAGGCATCAAGGCAGAACTTACTAAAGCTAACGGAGTAGAACTTGACCCGTACTGGAATGTAACATCAAGCAAAGTAAGTTCATTGGCGGCATTTACAACCACAAAAAATCCTGATAATATTGCAAAATTGCGGCTTATTCCGAAAGATTTTGACGAAGATAAATTTACTGTTATTTCGGGACTGCTGACAATTTCGGCTGACGGAAATCTCCCTGTTGAGATCGAAATTACCGGAGCAGCGGGAACCCCGCGTATCACTACGGAAAATAATATCAAAGACGGCATACTTTATGTTCCGTATCAGAGCATAATTATGACAAACAGCACAGATGCAGAGCACCCGATGGAATTTTCACTCGAAAGCGGAAAACTTCCCGAGGGACTGTCACTGCTTAAAACAGGCGAAGTATACGGTATTCCGAAAGAAACAGGAACATTTACATTTACAGTAAAAGCCGAGTATAAATTCAGCGATGAAAAAGTCCTGACAGCACGCAAGACACTTACAATAACTATTAAAGAAAATGACGACAACAATGTTGACAGCGCAAATAACGATCCCGATCAGGGTGAAAAGCTCACAGACAGAGTATCAAGGAACATAACACTGCATTATGACGGTATGGACGGCGATCTGCCTAATATAACAAGCATTGAAATAGGAAGTAATTTATTCCATTCCGAAGGTGAATATTCCGATTTCAAAGGTTTTTATATTGACGGAAAACTTCTTATGCAGAATGAGGATTACACCGCCGAGGAAGGTTCTACAAAGATAACCGTTATGGAGCAGACGTTTAAAAAACTTAAAATGGAAAACGGCTCGCGTCACACCCTTGCCGCAGAATTCAAAGACAGCAATGGAAAGCTTACAAGATCGGCGCAAAACGTTTATCTGAATTATATCGGCAAAGATGAGCCGCAGCCGGGACCCGATGGACCTACCCATATTGATACACCAAACGATAATAATGGCGGATCAAAAACAAACGGCAGCGTCGGCTTGGGCGGTGCTGTAAACGGCGGTTCAAGCAGCAGAACCGTAAATGTTGAAATAAATATTATTTCCGCTGATAATGAACCGATCCCGGGAATATCCGTTGAACTCCATTCCGATCCTATGTATTCGGAAACCGACAGCGAAGGAAATGTTTCTTTTGAAAATGTAGAATTCGGACGGCATACTTTATTTATCAGAGATAAAGACAACAGTTCAACGGCTTCAAAGAAATTTACCCTTGTTTCCGGCAGCAAAACCAAAATGAACGGTGATATTATTACCGCAAAAGCAGGCGGAACGCTTTCACTGGCAGTAGAATATGACGGATCGAAAATAAAAATAATTTCCGCAGCTTTAGAAGATGTTTCATCTTCGGCGGGAACGGTCAAAGCGACACCTGTTACACTTGACAGCAATACTAAAGCGTCACCTTGGAAACTTCCGATAATAATTGCGGGCGTTGTCCTGACAGCGGGAATATCCGTATTTGTGGTATTAATTGTACGCAGAAAACGCAGAAATTAATTTTTGATCCGGGCAGATCATATAACGATCTGCCCGAATTAAATTACAAAAGAGGAGAAACAATTAACATGAAATCAAAATTAAAAATAATAATCCCGATAATTGTTGCAGTAATAGCAATAATTATAGCTGCATTGATGATAAATTTTACATCGGATAATGGTGTAAATATCAGTTCGCTGATTGAAACGGCACAAAATTATTTGAATGAAAATAAATATGAGCAGGCAATTGCCGAATTTGAAAAGGCAATAAATATTGATCCGATGAATGTTGATGCGTACATAGGATTGGCGCAGGCATATATCGGTATCGGTGACAGCGACAAGGCAATTGAAACCTTGGAAAAAGGTATTGAAGCAACGGGAGATCAGCGGTTAAAAGATATGCTTGATGAACTTTCTCTGACAGGTGAAATGGTAACTTCAACCTCAGAAACTGTCGCAACAGCTGTTCCCGATAACAGTGCAGAAAATGATAATTCTGAAAGCTCTCAGATCGAAGAGGTCTTCTTTGAAAACAAAGTGGAATATGCCGATGGTTGGTATTCTGTTTTCAGATATAATGAAAATAAAGATATTACAAATATGTACCTTTATAATAAAAACGGAAAACTGAGATTGGAAGCAGATTATGTATATGAAATCGGAAGTGTAAAAAGAACTGTATATATTGATGATCAATATTATAAAGAGGAAAATGTTATATTTACAGATATAATGGCTGATGTAGAAGCTAAACATAAAAGAAAAGCAAATACTACAGAAACTCAGGAAGCTGACAATGGCAATCAACAATTTAAAACAATATATGATGAAAACGGTAAAATGTTGGAGTATGATGCAAAATACTTTTTTGATGATTATTCACAAGAAACTATTACATATTATAATAACGGGATAACTGAAAAGGCACATTCTTTTAGTGACAATGTAAATTGGAGCTATGATAAAAATTGCTATTATGATGATCGCGGCTATGAGGTCAGAGAAGAAGGAATAGAAAATGGCAGCAATATTAACATAATGTACACCTACCAAAACGATGAAAACGGATATCCGATAATACAATATGCTAATGGTGAAAAAACAAAAGAGTATTACAATTTCTATAATAACAACAATTTCAAATTCGGTGTATGTTTTTATAATATGGATAGTAATAATATTAATGATTATTATTCTCATTATATAATGGGGAACTTTGTAGATCAATGGATCCCAATCGAAACTGATAATAAAGGTATGTACTTGAGGGAATTGCGACACGATTATTATCATTATCCGCAAGACGAAATTGACATAAAAAATTATATGGTATATTATGTCCCATCATATGACGGTAATAAAATAATAGATTCAATTTATTATTCAAGTGATTATAGTGAATTCAACGTCACGCTTTTTGAATGTCCATATTGCAATGAATAAACAGGAGGAAATTAACATGAGATCAAAATTAAAAATAATAATCCCGATAATTGTTGCAGTAATAGCAATAATTATAGCCGCATTGACAATAAATTTTACATCAAACCAAATGAGCGACATTGATTCTCTTATAAAAGATGGTTATTATTATCTAAACGATGTTGGAGATTTTGACGAAGCAATTGCGATTTTTAATAAAATAATTTCACTTGATCCGATGAATGTTGACGCATACATAGGTCTTGCGCGAGCATATCAAGGCAAAGGCGATATTGATAAAGCAATTGAAACTCTGAAAACAGGCTATGAAAAAACAGGCGATCAAAGGCTGAAAGATATGCTTGATGAGCTTTCTCCGCCGGAAGAAACAACAATCACAACTACAACTCCGACTACGGTTACAACTACGGAAACAACCACCACTGCCACTGCTCCCGAAAACGAGATAGTTGAGATTGACAACGGCGGTTATTATGAAATGGCATTCAATACTAATGGCGATATTATCCACGAAGATTTCTACGACGAAAACGGTAATAATTGGGGCAGCGCTGACGTTGAATATTATCCGAACGGAAATAAAAGATCGGAAACCTATTATCGTGAGGACGGCACATATTATGTCAGCGAATATGGCGAAAACGGAAAAATTTTAAAGCAAACCAATTATAATTCCGATGGAAGCATTTATTATTATGAGACATGGGAATACGATCAAAACGGAAATATGACAATGAATGCTTCATATTATGGTGATGATAACAGTTTAAGAATGTATTTAAAATTTGAATATAATGAAGATGATTATAAAATATACATGGAACAGTATGATAGCCTTAGATATCGCAAAGAAGTATATACAGAACAATCACAATGGAAAGATAATACATATTCTTGGACAATAAAATATAATGATAACTATACAATTGAATATACATATGCATCTGAAGGAACAGATTCATACTTAGATGGAGATAAAAATATAAAAACTTCTTATTCGTATAGTTCATCAGGAGATTATTTCCATGATATACGAGAATACGATGAAAACGAAAAATGTATTTCTTGTAAAGAATATAGTTCATTTAATGGTGAATCAGAAAGTTATAGCGGACATTCTGATTATAAATATGATAGTCAAGGTAGAGAAATTGAGGCTATAACTTATAGTTCATATAATGGAGAAGAGAATATTACATTCAGGATAACCCATACTTATGACGGCTTGGGAAATACACTTATTATGACAGGATATTATGGTGACGGTACAATAATGTGGCAGGAAAAATATTAAAAAGGACTTGAAACTATGATACAAACAAACCAAATTTTAAATAATACATACCGCATCGAGGAACGACTCGGTTCGGGCGGCGGCGGTATTGTTTTTAAAGCTTACCATTTAAGACTTGAAAAGTATGTTGCGGTCAAGCTGATAAAAGATAATGTCAAGGATATTATCAACCGCCGCGCCGAAGCGGATATTCTCAAAAATTTAAAGCATGAAGGGCTCCCACAGGTGTATGACTTTGTAAATGACGGCGACGATGTTTACACCGTCATGGAATTTATTGACGGCAGTTCGCTTTTTGATGAAATTGTACGGAAAAAGAAAATTCCGTATAAAAAGACTATTGAATGGTCAAAGCAGTTGTGTTCTGCGGCGGCGTATCTCCACAGCAGAAAACCGCCTATTATCCACAGTGATATAAAGCCGCAGAATATTATGGTAACTTCCGAGGGGAAACTTTGTCTTATTGATTTTAACATTTCATCTGTTTTCGGAAACGGCGTCTATACTGTCGGAAGCAGCGATGGATATTCTCCGCCGGAACAGTATATCGTCAAAAAAGAAGCGGCAAAAAATTTTAATAATAATTCATCAAATAAGCCGCAGCACAAGAATACAGAATATTTGCCTGATGACAAAACAGAGATAATTGACGATGATAAAACGGAAATTTTATCGGGAGATACAACGGTTTTGCTTTCGGAATCGGAAAATATTTCTTTGCCCGAAAATGAACATTTTACCGACAGCACAGTCCTTGACGCGCGTTCCGATGTTTACAGCATAGGTGCGGTAATGTACAGTATGATTACGGGACTGAAACCGAATAATTCAAACGGAAATATAAGACCTTTGAAGAAAATTGATGAAAATATCCCCGACGCGCTTGTCTTTATAATTGAAAAAGCAATGAAAAAAGACAAGTCAGAAAGATTTTCTTCTGCTGCCGAAATGCTTTATACTCTTGAAAATATAACTAAGCTTGACAAGCGTTACAAGCATTTTGAATTAAGACAAACAATCGCATATATTTTCTGTATTGCATTGCTGACGGGTTCAATAATTTCCGTAATTGCGGGCAGCCGTCTTATGGTAAAAGAAAATAACGACAAATATATTGATTATGTTTCACAGCTGAACGAGATTTCCAAAAGCGGAAATTATTCGGGATTTGACGAAATTTACAATGCTGTTGTCAGCGAATATCCGGACAGGCTTGAACCCGCATATTTTATGACAATGAAGTTATATTCCGAAAATAATTTTGATGAAGCATTAAAATATATATCGGAAGATCTTTCGGATATATCCTCGATTCCCGCACAAATGCAGTCGGATATTAATTTTATTGCGGCGGATATAAATTATAAACGGAAAAATTTTTCGGAAGCGGCAAAATATTACGAAAAAGCGATAGCATATTCTCCGGAAGATCCTGATATTTACCGTGATTATGCGGCTTCGCTTGCCCGTTCCGGAGATGTGGAAAATGCCGAAAGAATAATGCAGATCGCTATAGATCACGGACTTGCCGATGACGGTGTTTACATGGTAACAGGAGAGATACAATTTATGCGCGGAGAATTTTCCAATGCTGTTGATTCCCTGAAAAAGTGTATTAAAAGCACAAGTAATGAAGAGGTAAAAGAGAATGCTTATTTTCTTTGCTGTCAGTCATACAATGAGATTGCAAAAAGCGGAAATTCGGAAGCATTACTGGAAAATATTGATCTGCTTGAAACAGCTTTAATTGATCTTAACGATGTAAATGAACAGTTCCGTGAATATCTTGCACAGGCGTATATTGATTGGGGCGAAATAAGCAGCGAAAGCGAATATTTTTCTAAAGCGCTGAATATTCTTGACTCAATTACTTCAAAAAGTTACGATAATGAAATGAATATTGCAGTATTATACGACAGACTTGGTGACACGGAGCGTAGTATACAATTGCTTAAAGAAATGTCGGAAAATCCAAATTATGCAAATGATATGTATAAAATATATAATCGCCTTGCCTACTGTGAAGCGGATATTCAAGGGAAAAAAGATGTTTCCGAAAGGGATTATTCCGAATTTGATGTTTATTATAATTCTGCTGCGGAAGCGTATAAAGTTTACTCGGCAAACGGAAAAACCGATCCCGAAATGGACAGACTTACGCAGCTTCGGAACGAAATGGTCGAACTCGGCTGGCTGAAATAGGAGGATTTTTTATGGAAATTAACTTTGCAGAAATGTTTTCAACTCTTGGTGGAACACTTTTTTACGGAGGAATAATAGGAGCGTGCGTGTCCGTTATTCTGCTGATAATTTTTGCTCTTACGCTTTCAATTTCAAAAAGAAAAACCATCAAAAAGATTGAAAGTGAGTTTGAAAGGAAATAAACTTAAAGTTATTTAATTGAAAGGAATGTTTTTATGAAAACAAAATTAAAAATAATAATCCCGATAATTGTTGCCGTGGCGGCGATTATCATAGCAGCATTGACAATAAATTTTACATCAAACCAAATGAGCGATATTGATTCCCTTATAAAAGATGGTTATTATTATCTCAATGATGTTGGAGATTTTGACGAAGCAATTGCGATCTTTAATAAAATAATTTCACTTGACCCGATGAATGTTGATGCGTACATAGGTCTTGCGCAGGCATATCAAGGCAAAGGCGATATTGACAAAGCAATAGAAACTCTGAAAACAGGATATGAAAAAACAGGTGACCAACGGCTGAAAGACAAACTTGATGAGCTTTCTCCATCGGAAGAAACGACAGCTGTGACTACGGAAACAGCCACTGCTGCTATTGTTCCCGAAAACGATATAGTTGAGCTTGACAACGGCGGCTATTATGAAATGGCATTCAATACTAACGGTGATATTATCCACGAAGATTTCTACGACGAAAACGGTAATAATTGGGGCAGTGCTGACGTTGAATATTATCCGAACGGAAATAAAAGATCGGAAACCTATTATCGTGAGGACGGCACATATTATGTCAAAGAATATGATGAAAACGGAAAATTTTTAAAGCGAACTAATTATAATTCTGATGGAAGTATTTATTATTATGAGATAAATGAGTACGACCAAAACGGAAATATGACAATGAATGCTTCATATTATGGTGATGATAACAGTTTAAGACAACGCATTCAACAGGAATATGATGAAAATAATTATGAAATATACACGGAACATTACGATAGTCTTAGATACAGTAAAGAAACATATACGGATGAAAGTATGCAAGAAGAAAGAACAGTGTCGTGGGATGTAAAATATAATAACGATTATACAATCGTATATACATATTCTGCCAGAGGAAATTTTGGAGGACTGGTATTAGGCAACGGCATAGGTATAACAGAATGTTATGCTTATAGTGTTTATCAAAATAACAATGATTATTATAATCATTATATATATAATTTAGATGAAGATGGCAGGTGGATCTCATACAAATCATATAATTCAGATAATGGTGAATCAGAAAAATATTCGGGACGAGGCGAATTTTTTTATGATGATAATGGACGATTAGTTGAAGAAAGATCATATTACATTGATCAAGAAGGAAATGAAGTAATGTCTTTTAAAGCAACATATACACATGATGGCTTGGGCAATATACTTATTTCAACAGGATATAAAGGTGACGGTACAATAAGTTGGCAGGAAAAATATTAAAAAGGACTTGAAACTGCGTATTCTATTATGGCGTATACGCGTTTATCGCGTATTTCTGCCTTCGAGAAAATTATTATACTTTTGCGAAAATGTCTGCCGTTCAACTTGGAAGAATAATTGTATTCTCTTAGCAAGCATAGATTTTGTGGGGACAAAATCGGTCTTAGTAAAACTTGACAAGTCGGTGTTTTTATGATATAATCATACTGTCGGGTAGTTGCCTGACAAATCGAAATCTATGGAGGAGACATAAAAACAGATGAAAGTCATCGTTCACGAAATGGAGTATAAAGGCGGACAAATGGTGTCTGATTTGCGGCTGAGATATTATTCCAACTCAGATTATCAAAAATACAGAAAAGTTTACGAAGAATGTTTCCATGACATGAGAACGGCATTGCAGCGGTTTCCTGTCGATATTTGCGCGAGTCGGGAAAAGCTGGAACAGGAAAAAGGTAATATCTATATCCATGAAGTCGACGGAAAATTGATCGGCTCTGTTGCGATATACGGAAATGAAATTGATGATTTGATCGTGGCAAAGGATTTTCAACGGCAAGGTCATGGCGAGGCGTTGCTGCAGTTTGCGGTCTCTTTTCTGCAAAGAAGCCATATCGCCCCGATCATACTTCATGTCGCCGATTGGAATCAAGGGGCGATCAAGATGTATTTAAAAAACGGATTTGACATTGTCAGTACGGAAGTAGTGGAATAATATATGATACTGCCGACGGCGCCGATATTGTTCATTTCCATATAGACAACATCTAATTTGTGGAGAGTAGGCGCAAAATTTTCATAGACAAAAGATACACTTCACGTTTAGGTGCTATATGTAAGTGTCAAACAAAACGACTATATAATATTATCGGATATTTATCCGACAAATCGGGATTTATAGGAGTGA
>CANQTP010000012.1 GCA_947626755.1 uncultured Clostridia bacterium | reverse complement strand
TTTATCAGAAAATTTGCTTAATTTTCAATAATTTACCCCTGATTTGATTCCAAATCAGGGGTTTTTGGACAGACTGAAGCCGCTTCATTCCGAAGCGCCCTGAATTTTTGCTTTAATGGAAAAATTACTTATTGCCGCTTGCCATGCTTGCAACTTCGGCAGCGAAATCGTCTTTCTTCTTTTCGATGCCTTCTCCTCTTTCAAAGCGTACATACTCAACAACATTGATATTTCCGCCAAGTTCCTTTGCAGCAGCCTTGATGTAGTTCTGAACGTTCATCTTGTCGTCCTTTACATAAGCCTGCTCAAGGAGACAGTTCTCACTGTAGTATTTGCCGACTTTGCCCTCTGCGATCTTTGCTCTTACCTGTTCGGGCTTGGAAGCCATCTTGGGATCCTCTGCCATCTGTGTCATGATGATCTTCTTTTCTTCATCAAGAACTTCCGCAGGAACGGATTCTCTGTTCAGATATGCAGGATTCATAGCAGCTACCTGAAGTGCGCAGTTCTTACCTACTTCAAATACCTTATCAGCAGGAAGATCTGTGTCAAGCTTTACCATAACGCCGATGCTTCCGCCGCCGTGAACGTAAGGAACAAGAACGCCTTCAAGTCTCTTGAAACGGCGGATCACCATATTCTCTCTGATCTTGATAAACAGATCCTGAAGAGTTTCCTCAACGCTCTTGCTTCCGCCGCTGATAGTTGCAGCTTTCAGTGCGTCAACATCTGCAGGGTTCTTTTCAATAACGGTCTTTGCAACAGCAGCAACAAATGCTTTGAATTCATCGTTGTTTGCAGCAAAGTCTGTTTCAATATTAACTTCTACAACAGCACCAACGTTGCCTTCAACAACGGAAGTAACGATACCCTCCGCGGCAACTCTGGAACTTTTCTTAGCCTGTGTGGCAAGACCCTTTTCACGGAGAATGGTAACTGCCTTTTCAGTGTCGCCCTCTGCTTCTTCGAGAGCCTTTTTGCAGTCCATCATACCAACGCCGGTAGCTTTCATAAGGTCTTTGATCTCCTGTACGGATACAGCCATTTTTATTCCTCCTAAAAATTCATCATTTCCGAAATACGGCAGACAATTTCCGCCTGCCGTGAATTCCGTATGTTTATCTTAAAATTATTCAGCAGCTTCTTCTTTCTCTGCTTCTTCAGCGGAGACAGCTTCCTGCTCGCCCTGTCTGCCCTCGATAACTGCGTCAGCCATTGCGCCTGCAATAAGCTTAACAGCGCGGATAGCGTCATCGTTTCCGGGGATAACGTAATCAACGTCATCGGGATCGCAGTTTGTATCAACTATAGCAACGATGGGAATACCCAGTTTCTTTGCTTCGGCAACAGCGATCTTTTCTTTTCTTGGGTCAACAATGAAGAGTGCTCCGGGGAGCTTGGTCATTGTCTTGATACCGCCGAGGTACTTTTCAAGCTTTTCAATTTCGAGCTGGAGTTTAACAACTTCCTTCTTAGGCAGAAGGTTGAATGTTCCGTCCTCCTCCATCTGGTGGAGCTGTTCAAGTCTCTTGATACGCCTCTGAATGGTCTTGAAGTTGGTCATCATACCGCCGAGCCATCTTGCGTTTACATAGTGAACGCCTGCGCGGACAGCTTCTTCCTTAACGGAATCGCCCGCCTGCTTCTTTGTGCCGACAAAGAGAACGGTGTCGCCGTTTTCAGCAACGGACTTGATGAAGTTATACGCTTCGTCAAGCTTCTTTACTGTTTTCTGAAGGTCGATGATGTAGATGCCGTTTCTTTCCGTAAAGATATACGGAGCCATTTTCGGGTTCCATCTTCTGGTCTGGTGACCGAAGTGAACGCCTGCTTCTAAAAGCTGTTTCATTGATACTACGCCCATTTGTAGTTCCTCCTATAAAATATGGTTATTTTCCTCCGCATAGTCTGACTTGCCGTAAGCTTTATTTTGGGAAAGCACCGACGGCAAAAACATATGCGTGCGAATTTCTGTGCGTAACGGTCTCCCGTTTTCACAAACATTGCCTAAATATTATACCACATTTTTATAAGAATTGCAAGCGGGAATTATTGTGCTATTTTAACAAATTTTTCAGCCCGCCCGAGTGTCTTTTTGCCAATTCTGTCTCATTTACCGAAATAAGCATTGTATCAACGCCGATAATTTCAATATCGTCACAGGTAATTATTATATCGTCCTCTCTGCCGAGAAGTCCGAAAAGCCGCGCCCTGCCGTAAACAATAAACGACCTTACAGCGGAATCCTCTGTATCAAATTCAATATCGTCCACATATCCGAGACGTTCTCCTGTTTTGATGTTTATTATCTCTTTATTGCGAAGTTCCGCAAGAGTGCATTTCATAATAAAAGCTCCTTTCGCATATAACGGCATTACAAGAATATGCAAAAGAAAGCTTGTATTATACTATTTATACATGGAAACCTGCTCAAATCCGTCCAGAAGCTTGTCAATATTTTTGAAAGCGTGCTTTGTTCCTCTTGCAACGCAGGACATAGGATCGTCTGCAATGTTGCATTTTACGCCTAATTCCGATGACATGAGCTTGTCAAGTCCGTAAAGCAGCGCGCCGCCGCCGGTAAGATAAATGCCGTTCTGATGAATATCCCCCGCAAGCTCGGGAGGAGTGCGTTCAAAAACATTTTTCGCTCCGTCGATTATTTCCCGGACGTTATCAGCCACCGCTTCATAAATATCATAGTCGTTAAGTTCTATCTTTTCGGGAAGTCCTCTTACAAGATGACGTCCTTTGACCGTAACTTTCCTGCTTCCGTCGGGAGAAAATACATTTGCCGCAGCCATTTTTGCCGTCTCCGCTGTTTTTTCGCCTATAAGGACTCTGTAGCGGTTACCCACATATTTTACTATTGCCTTGTCCATTTTTTCTCCCGCAACTTTCAGTGAAAGTTTTACAACAACGCCGTTCATGGAAATTACGGCAATATCGGTCGTTCCTCCGCCTATATCTACCACCATATTTCCGTTTGGTGAAGAAATGTCCACACCCGCGCCCATTATTGCCGCAACAGGTTCTTCTATAAGATAGACCTGTCTTGCTCCCGCGATCTTAGCCGCTTCAACAACTGCACGGCTCTCAACATCGGTTATGGAGGACGGTATGCACATTACTATATTCGGCATAAAAAGCTGCTTTCCCGTTACCTTTTCGATAAAAGCCATTATCATTTTTTCTGTCATTTTATGATCGGATATTACGCCATCGCTGAGAGGTTTCACAACGGCAATATGATCGGGAGTCCTTCCTATCATCTTTGAAGCGTCATTTCCTACAGCAATGACTTCATTTGTCTTTTTGTTGAAAGCCACCACAGACGGTTCGTTAAGAACGACACCTTTGCTGCCGACAGCTATCAGAACATTTGCTGTTCCCAGATCAATACCTATGTCCATTTCAATTACCTTCTTCCGCAGTTGTAGTTGTTTCCGTAACAGCACATACGGCGGCAATGACAGAGACCGCGCCCAGACCTTTAAGAAGTTCTGCACATTCGTTGAGCGTTGCTCCCGTAGTCATAACATCATCGCACAAAAATACCGTTTTTCCTGCAAGAGAAATATCCTTTCCCGCATAAAACAGTGTTTTTACCCGTTCCTCACGTTCTTCCCTGCCGTGAGAATGCTGCTCGTCATCAGTGTCAAATTTAAAAAGTATATTATTAATTACAGGGATCCCAAGACGTCTGCCTATACACCGTGCAAGTATTTCAGCCTGATTGTGTCCCCTTTTTCGCTGCTTTTTCTTTCCCATGGGAACAGGGATAACGGCATACGGCGCAGGAATATTTTCCTTTTCCATGTGATAAGCAATATCATCCGCGGTAAATCCTGCAATATTTTCGTCGCCTGTGTTCTTAAAGTCGATTATCGCTTTCCTGACAGGTTTTTCATTATAAAACAAAGATGCCAAAGTCATATCATACTGACGCGGGAGCTCACAAACACATTTGCGCTTTCCGCATTTCCTGCAAATAAAATCATTCGCCATCGAAAGTTCGCTGCTGCATTCTTCGCAGATATAAACGTTCCATGGGATAAATTTTCCGCAGAACGGACACCTGTTCGGAAAAACTATATCTAACAGATACCTTATGCACCTGTCAAGAATTTCCGTCATTGAGATCTATCTCCTTTTCCAGCATATCCCTCAGGCAGGTATAACGCAGCATACGGCGGTCGTTGTTTACCATAGCTTCAACTACCCTGCCCGACCCTACTATAATAAGGAGTTTTTTTGCTCTTGTCACTGCCGTATAAAGCAGATTACGGTAAAAAAGCTTTTCATAACCGCCAAGAAGCGGCAGTATCACCGCATTGAATTCGCTTCCTTGGCTTTTATGTACCGTTATCGCATATGCAAGTTCAAGCTGATCCAGCATTTCAAAAGGATAATCCGCAGTCCTTCCGTCAAAATCTATTACCAGTTTGCTTTCCGAACGGACTACATCTGAAATTATACCTATATCTCCATTAAAAATACCTGTGCCCCGTTCTCCGTTCTTAGACCATTCTATGTCGTAATTATTCTTTATCTGCATGACCTTGTCGCCTTTTCGGAACGGATATATAATGCCCTTGACCTCAGGCTTACTGCTGTCGGAAGGATTTATTGCAAGCTGAAGCACCTTGTTCATCTCATTGACTCCCAAAGCGCCCTTCCTCGGAGGACAAAGCACCTGAATATCCTCCAAAGACGAGTAACCGTAGGCATTCGGGAGACGTCTTACAACAAGATCCACAACGGTTTCCGAAACTTTATCACTGTTAAGATACTGCATAAAGAAAAAATCGCTGTCTGTACGGGAAAGATCAGGCTGCATTCCACGAACGATCTTATGCGCATTTGTAACTATGCAGCTTTGCTGTGCCTGCCTGAAAATTTCCGTAAGCTGCACAACAGGCAGTCTGCCGCAGTCTATCATATCTTTCAAAACGTTTCCCGCGCCGACCGACGGGAGCTGATCGCTGTCCCCCACCATTATAAGGCGGCAGGAAAGCTTCAATGCCCTGAGAAGCGATTCAAAAAGCAGCGTATCCACCATTGACATCTCATCAACTATCATAACGTCACAAGGAAGAGGATCGTTTTCATGGTGTTTGAAGCGCGTTTTTCCGCTGTTATCGAAAGTAACTTCAAGCATACGGTGTATCGTTTTCGCATCTCTGTCCGTAAGTTCGGAGATCCTCTTTGCTGCCTTTCCTGTGGGAGCGGCGAGCATTACTCTCATTCCACGCTGTTCATATAACGAAAGGATAGCTTTTAAAGCGGTAGTCTTTCCTGTTCCCGGACCTCCTGTCAGGATCATAAATCCCTGCGTCAGCGCAAGTGAGATCGCCTTTTTCTGCTGCTGCGCATAGGATATACCTCTTGCCGCTTCCTCCGCTTCTATAAGGCGGGAAATATCATCGCCCGTATCCTTAAGAAAGGAACTAAGCGTTTGCAGTCTGTCGGCAATGTACTTTTCCGCCGTGTAGTATTCTGAAAGATACACAAATGATCTGCCGTTTTTATCATATCTTACAATATTTTCCTCATCACATTCTTTGTCAAGACACCTGTCAAAACTTACTTCGTCCACATTAAGCAGTTCAACGGACGTACTCTTTAATCTGTCATACGGCAGACAGGTATGTCCCGAATTAAGATTTGCCGAAAGCACATGATTTATCCCTGCCGCAATGCGGCTGTCACTGTTCATGGGAAAATCCATTTTTTCAGCCATTTCTTCGGCTTTTTCAAATTGAAGTTCGATGTCCCGTCCGCACAGGCAGTAAGGATTTTCCTTGATAATATCAACCGCATACTGTCCCCACTTGCGCCATGCCCTTACAGCGACAGAAGGAGCAACGCCGTATTGAGCAAGAAATATCATCAAAGCTCTCATTCCGAAGATATGCTTGAATTCCGCTGATATTTCCTCTGCTTTTTTAGGTGAAATGCCTTTTATCTTTGCAAGTTTTTCAGGTTCATTTTCAATGATATGGAATGTTTCATCTCCGAATTCGTCAACTATCCTCTTTGCCATACGCGAGCCGATGCCTTTTATGGCTCTTGACGAAAGATACTTGAACATTGCATCAGCTGTCTGGGGAAGCTTTCTCTGACAGCTTACGGCGCTGAACTGCACACCGTATTTTGAATGGCGCACAAAGTCACCCGTTACGGTAAGTTCCTCGCCTGCTTCAATATCTCCAAGTTCTCCGACGACTGTAATGTGTTCGTCCTTTACACTAAGTTCAAGCACAATATATCCGTTTTCGGGATTACAATATGTGACAGAATCAACTATCCCTTCTATTTCTTTTACATCGTTCAAGCCGTCCATTCCGATCCTCCAAGCAGCAGTATACGGGTAATATTATACCATATAAACGAATGTTCGTCAACATATTTTTAAAATATCTCACTGCCCGTATATCGTAATATACATATTATAAATAAGTATAGCCGCCAATGCAATGTTAAAGCCTAATGACATTATCATATATGCCGCCGCAGATGCTTTCTTCACAAGCTTCTGTGACATTATCCCCACAAGGCAGCTTGAAATAATAGCGGAAATAACATTTATTGCCGCATAGACGGTAAATTTATCCAAAGGCATTATATCCGCAAGCCTTGCAGATATAAAATACGAAAGCACATTCGACAATGGAAGTATAAGCAGCGGAACAGTTGCAAGAGCGTACCGCTTTTTCTTTGCCCTGATACAGGAAACTATTACCACAAGGATAAGTCCGAAGATAACCAGACATTCAACAAGCATAAATTACCACCGTTCGTCAGCCAATATGTGTAAGTATCTGATCTGAAAGCCGCTCATATCCCGACTTTTTAAGCCTGATGCCGTTCAGTTCCGCATCAGCAGATGAAAGTTTTCCGTCATTTCCCTTAAAAGCGGTATTTACATCAATATAATGCACATTTATCTGATCTGCAAGATCCAGAAGCGCAGAATTATAGGCGTCAATATCCGAATTAAGAGCAAGTCTGCTTTCATTTTCGGCAGTTATCGGAAGCAGCGACATCAGATAGATCTCTGCGCCTGTCTGTTCTTCAATGCTGTCTATTACCGTTTTCAATCCGTCAAACGAAAATTCCGAACCAATATCATTTATCCCGACCATTATGTATACCTTCCCTGCCTTTGCTCTCAGGACAGCATCGGCAATTCCGCTTTCAACACCGTCTGCCGAGATCGTTACCGTGTCAAAATTTCCCAGATCTATCGAATCCGACAGAAACATTTCCGCAGAGCCCGAATAACCATAGTCCGAAAGTCCCGCAAGTACGGTATTTCCAATAAAAACCGCATCATCGTAATAGCTTGCGTCTGCTTTTTCACAGGCAGGAACAGGATTTATGACCGTGTTTGCCGAACCGACAGGTTCAACATATACAACAGCTTCTTCCGCAGGTTCGATCATGTCGGAAGATATTTCAAAATCCTCTTTCATATACAGCACAAAACACACCGCAAAGCTTGCAAAGATAAACAAAAACAGAAAAGATACCCTAAATTTGGCTTTTTTCTTTTCATTCTGTCTTATTATCATTCCAAAATCTCCCTTTACAAAAATAAAAAACACTGTCAATAATATTATACATTATAACTTCGGAAATTGCAACAGTAATAAGCAAACAGGAAATTTGCCAAAAAGAAACGTCAATGGGAAAGTTTTGCCAGTTCCTGCATAAGAATTTCCCGCTTGTTTTCAAGTCTTTCATTGATAACATCTTCCAGAAGCTTTTCAAGTATCCTGCCGATCTCCGCGCCCTCAAAGCCCATTTCTTTAACGTCACTTCCCGAAACGGCAAGGTCAGTGACTTTCAGGCATTCTCCTTCGTCAATTAATTTCAGCGCTCTTTTCTGCATATCTTCTATTGCCCGCACACGTTCAAAGCAGAAACTGCATTTCGCTTTATTATCGCCCTTCATAACTTCCATAAGCAGGAAAAAGTCCTCTTTTCCTACCCTTGAAAGCAGTTTGCGGACTACTTTATCATCATCTACAGGAGTTACATAGTGGAACTTTATAAGCTTTTCGGTCAGAGCAATTGTTTTTGACGGAAATTTCAATCGTTTAAGGATACGTGAAGCCATCTCCGCGCTTATATTTTCATGACCTTTGAAATGTCCCCGCCCGTTTTCGTCCAGTGTAAAGCACCGCGGCTTTCCAATGTCATGCAGAAACAGCGCAAGACGCACTTCGGGAACGGCTTTTGAAAACTCCACCGCATAGGCAATATGTTCCCAGACGTCATAGGCGTGGTATCTGCTGTGCTGTTCAAATCCGACACACGGCGTGATCTCGGGGATAAGCACTTCAAACACTTCATGATAAGCCGAAAGTACCTTATGTGGATATTTCCCGTTCAGCAAAAGGACAAGTTCCTTTGAGATCCTCTCCGCAGCCACTTCTTTTAACAGGTCTTTCATATTGAAGATAGCCGCGGACGCCGCTTCGTCAATTTCAAATCCCAGTTCCGAGGAGAAACGCAAAGCTCGCATTATCCGCAGAGCGTCCTCATCAAAGCGTTTTTCCGGATCGCCAACGCAGGAAAGTTTCCGCCTGAACAGGTCATTCTGCCCGCCGAAAATATCAATAAGCCCCGTTTTCGGATTGTAAGCCATGGCGTTTACGGTGAAATCACGTCTGGAAAGGTCATCGGAAAGGCTTTCCGAGAAGTTCACTTCATCGGGGCGGCGGTGGTCGGAATACTTTCCGTCCACGCGGAAAGTGGTTATTTCAACATTTTCGCCGTCCGAAACCACAGTGACAGTGCCATGTTTTATTCCCGTATCGATAACTGTATATTCCGAAAGGCAGCTTCTTACTTCTTCCGGCTTGGCAGAAGTGGTAATATCGTAGTCTTTCGGTGTGTTACCAAGAATTGAATCTCTCACACAGCCGCCGACAATATATGCTTCAAAACCGCCTGCCTCTAATTTCTCAATAATTTCCATAATATTCCGAGGGATAAAAATTTCCATGTCCATCACTTCCTTAGAATGTTTACCGTAAACACATGAATATAGTATAACATACTTTTCCTTACATTTCAAGCAAATTTTTTATTGCGGACGGTCGAATTATTTCCGCATTACAACAGACAATATTTCCGTAACTGCGAAAGGAAATTCTTATGAAAAAGCTTCTGCTTACGAGTCTGATAATTTACCAGATAATTGCCGCATACACGGCTTCGCTTTTCTACACCGAGATCATGGCATATATCCCGCCGAAATGCGAAAAAGCGGATATTTCCCAAATAATACAAAAAGGCGCGGGAAACCTTACAGATGAGGACTATCTTACAATATTCGGGCAGACAGGGCTCGGGAAACCCGCTGTTGATTCCCTGGAAAGCCTTGAATTGCTTTCGGATTATCAGGAAAATTACTTTATCCCCGCAAAATTTGACTGCAAAAGGAATTCGCCCGTTTCCTGCGAAGAACGCATAACAGGAACTCCCGCAAAGCTTGCGCCGCTTCAGGACGGTGACATACTTGTAACGAACTGTTCCCACGTTCTGAGTTGGCGGAACGGTCACGCCGCCATAGTGATCGACGCCGAAAAGGGCATTACCCTTGAAGCGGTGGTCATAGGCATGGATTCCAAGACCCAGAACATTTCCAAATGGACAAAATATCCTAATTTTGCTATTTTAAGGCTAAAGAACGCAGACGAAGCGGAGCGCGCGGCAATTGCCGCCAACGCCATGGAACATCTGAACAAGATCCCGTACAACGTATTTTCGGGGTTTTACCCTGCGAAATACTGTCCAGCGGACAAGGTATCCGGGACACAGTGCGCGCACCTTGTCTGGCTTGCATACGCATACGGCGGATACGACATTGACTCCGACAAAGGGCTTATCGTCACTCCCAACGACATTCTCCACAGCGGATTTTTTGAAATAGTCCAGACCCACGGAATGGGGTAAGGCAACACCGCACAAAGACCGCCTTAAATTACCTCGCTGCCGTTTATTCTCAGGCGGAATTTTATGCCGAGGAACTCTCCCGCCCGCTTGCAAAGCAGCATTCTCTGCAAGAATATCTCAAAATATTCCATTACCGAGGAAATATTATTGTCAATGACAAGTTCCAGAATAAGTTCCGACTTATCCGCACTGAACAGCAGATCGGACTTTTCCACGGCGTAATTCACCCTGTCGTGAATGTCAAAACTCCGCATATCGGCGTTGCGGACCCTGCTTCTGCGGACGTCGGTCTTGTCGCCTATAATAAGCGCTGCACTTATGGGGTTCAGGGGCTGGGCGGTGGATTCGTCATGATTGCCTATAGCGGAAATGACGGCACATATTTCCTCCGCGGGCATATTCAGGTTATCAAGAAGTCTGAACGCCATTACCGCACCGCTCTGGGCATGGTCGATACGGTTCACCACGTTGCCGATATCGTGGAGATATGCGGCTATCATTCCGAGTTCAACCGTTCTTTCATCGTAATTCAGCGCTGAAAGTATCATTTCCACGGTGGAAGCGACCTTTTCCACATGGGCAAAGGAATGTTCCGTATACCCCTGCGCTTCAACGGCGGCATCGGCGTTTTTTATATAAACGTGGATATCCGGATTCTGCTTTATATACTTATAAGTTACAATACTGCTCATATATCAATAAACCTCCCACAAGGCTTTTTAGAGTTGAGAGTGGAGAGTTAAGAGTTGAGATACTGACGGAAATTTCTAATTTAGTTTTCTATGAAAAGTATAGTAAGGATTATTTGTGAGAGAAAACTTACAGTGTATTAAAATACAATTTATTCCTGTTTTCCTGTTGTAACATTATAAAATCAAATCTAAAAATTTTCACAAAAATGAATCTAAAAACAGAACACTTGAAAATTCTGTCAATATCTTAACTCTCAACTCTTAACTCTTAACTCTTAACTCTAAGTATAGCATATTATGAAAAATTCGTCAATTGTGATGTTTTGCTGAAAAATGACAAAAAATCTTTGACAAACGGAGACTTGTATGTTATAATGGATAGTGGATCGTTGTCACCGATCCCGTACAGATAAATCATATACACGAAAGGTGGCTGCGCCTTGATAAAAGATCTGTCCGAGAGCATCAAAAAGATTTTTGAAGAAAATATTAAAATAATACTTATTGGACTTATTGCTATACTGATGATAATTTCCACAGCTATCATACTTAGCCTGTACTTCGGCGGAGATGTTTCCAGACGTCCCGTAATATCCGATATACAGGGCAGCGCATATATCACACGAGACGGCAAACGCTTTACCGCAGACAAAAATGTCAAGCTGCTGAGCGGAGATATTCTTGTTACCGAACCAAACGGCAGCGTCCGCATAAAGATCGACGATGATAAATATGTTTTTGCCGAGCCTGATACGTCCGTATACATATATTATACCGATATTGCATCAAAAGGAGACATTTCCGTAAATCTGAACCGCGGAGCAGTCATATGCCGACTGGATAACGAGCTGAAAAAGAATTCTTCATTTGTACTCAAGACCCCGAATGGGACTGTTGATGTAAGAGGAACGGTTTTCAGGGCTGACTTTGGCTTCCATGAGGAATACATGGGCTACGAAAATGTTATGATAACAGAAGTCCAGAATTTTTCGGGAGCAGTGACTTTGCAGCTTTACGATATGGCACAGCAGCCATTTGATCTTCCTATGATGCTTGTTGAACGCACCTGTGCACAGATGATAACGTCCGAAGATATATGCCGTTACGGATACCTGAATTATAACATTGATCTTCCTTCCCTTGGCGTTAATGCTTTACGGGAACTTGTCAAAGACGAAAATGAAAAGGGACTTGCCTTTACAGCCGATGAGATCACTACCGCATTTCTTATGGCAAAGAAAGCTGCCGAAACGGAATCAGATGTTTCCGATACGACAGTATCATCTGAAATTACGTCCACAACTGCAACAACAACTGCCACGGAAACGACCGTTTCCGAGACGGAGACCATGTCTTCCGAAAGTGAAACAGATCCGACAGTCACCACAAAGGAAACACATATTTATACTACTTATACAGGTATAAAATGGTGGGAGATCACAGGAAACAATGATCCCGAACTTCCCGAAGAAGATGATAACGATGATCTGTCAGACAATATTATTCAGCCTGAGATCACTTCAACAGCAGAACTTTAAAATCAAAATGAAAGGAGCGGGTCGTAAAAACGATCCTGAAAGCTATGAAAGATTTTCTGAAAAATTTTAAAATACCAATTATCCTCGGAGGACTTGCGCTTATTGCAATAATTGCAACTATAGTGATCGTTACCAACGGTCTTTCCTCAGATGCGGGACTGTACATAACTTCCGCCTCAGGCAGCGTAAGTATCACAAATTCCGATTCAAGCGAAAATGCCGCAACAGGCACTGCTCTCAAAGAAAGTGATGTTATAACCGTTGGCGAGGATTCCTCATGCACGATAACTTACAAAGGAAAGAAAAATTCCGAAAATAACTACATTATCCTCGGCGCAGGAACTCAGGCTGTTGTTTCGGGAGAATTCAACGGCAGAGATGATGATGAACTCTTCATAAGAAACGGCAGTGTACTTGCAAACTGCGCGGACAGCTCCCGTTCCGGTGTAATAATAAGAACTGCCGATTCCACAATAACACTCAAAGACAGCGTTTCAAAAATATCATATTCCACTAATGAGTTTATTTCCTATACCGACATTTACACTTTTATGGGAAGCAATACCATACAGCTTTATGATCCGCTGGGCAATACCATAAATTCTCCTGAATATCAGTATGAGCAGAAATGGGGACGTATCATTTCCGAGGAAATGCCGTCTTTTGAAAATCTGAATAACAATTTTGATCTCAGCGAACTTACAGCATCAGATCTGAGAAATTTAATTACGAACGCAAATCTTATCGGAGAAAGTTTCCCATATACCGTTGAGGATCTCAAAGCCGTTCTTGATACAAAAGAAGATGATGTTTCCGAAACAGAACCGCCTGTTTCGGAACCCGAAATAAATGATAATTCCGGAACTATACAAACAGCTGAACCCCTCGTTACTACAGTTCCTGAAGAAACAACTCCCCCGCCGACCGCTACAACTCTCCCCGGTCAGCATACTACAGCAGCTCCGCAGACGCAGCCTCCCGCAAAGACGGAAACTCTGCCTACGCAAACAACTTCTGCAACTGTTTCATCGGAACGCGCCGTGCATATAGTTACAGTTGTTATTGACGGTGAGGAAAGCATTCAGGAAGTTCTTCACGGAGACGATGCCATAAAGCCGCCCGATCCTGTCATTGACGGCATGACATTTGTGGGCTGGGATAAGTCTTTTGAAAACATAACCGAAGATGTTACCATAACTGCAATATTCAATGAAGGTTCTGTCGGAAACAATAACGGAAGTACCACTGTTTTCCATACCGTTACCATTGTAATAGGAGACAGGACATCTACACTTACCGTTGCTGATGGTCAATCCGCTGAGCTTCCCTACTCCGTTGATGTGCCGGGATATATTTTCAGGGGCTGGGACAAGGATTTTACAAATATAACAAGTGATATTACGATCACTGCAATACTTGAAAAAGCAAATACACATACTGTAACATTTGTTGTAGAAGGAAACGCTTATCCCGTTCAGGTAGAACACGGACAAGCAGCAGAACCTCCTATCTTCCCTGTTTCGGATTCCAACGGAAACCGTTTTGTCGGTTGGGATAAAACTTTCGGCAATATTACAAGCGACATGACTATTACAGCAGTATTTGAAGATGACAGTTACCATAATGTTACATTTATAATAGACGGACAGTTCTATTATTCAAAAGTCAAAGACGGAGAAGCAGCTGAACCGCCTTTTTGGCCGATAACAGATTCAAACAATAATAAATTCATAGGCTGGGATCGTGATTTCAGCAAAATAACCGATGATACTGTAATTACCGCTATATACGGATAATACAACAAACAATAAAGGGACGTCCTCGGGCGTCCCTTTTATTATGCTTATATACATAATACATTAATAAAATATTTGTAGAATATTGTTGAAAAATGAAGCAAAATTTTATATAATTTTAAAAATGGGAGGCGGGGGCTGTGAACATACTCGGTATATCACGCATTGTAATTGACAATTTATTAGGATATGACGCGCTTATATTTGTCTGGGCAGGAATAACGCTTATCCTGTTCGTTAAGGCAAAGCAGAACTGCACCAAGCTGAAACATTCGCTTATGGGAATTACGATCACACGCAGGGAAAATGCTTTCAGACCCGAATGTCTCGAACCTGTGGAAAAAGCAAACGAAGCGCAGATAATTGCTATGCACTCAAAGCAGGAAAAATTTTACACTGCTTTTATCAATATGACTTCCGTTTTCCCGCTTCTGGGAATGATAGGCACTGTTTTTGCACTTCTGAATCTTTCTATAGACGGCTCTGAGGAAATGCTTACAAGTAATTTCTTTGTGGCACTTACATCAACATTCTGGGGAGCGGTTTTCGGAGTTATTGCCAAAGCGGCGGATTGTTTCCTTGCTCCGAACATAGACGAAAACAATGAAAGATACCATTTGTGCATAGAACGGAACAATCTCGGCTTTGATACGGAAAACGCAGGTGAAGAAAATGAAGCGGAACAGAATATCACTTGATTTTACCTCACTGCTTGATATTACAATGATAATACTGTTCTGGTTCATGATAAAGTACAGGGCTTCTGCAGAGGAAGTTCAGGCAAAAGCGCAGGAACAGATAGATAATATCCAAAGCATATCCGCTCAGCTTGAAGCGGACAGGGCGGATTTTGAAGCCGAAAAGCAGGAATGGTCAGAAAAAGCTGAAGCCGAAATGAAACGCATTGAAAATGCCGACAAGAACGCTGCTTTAAACCAGAAAGCCCTTGACGGTCTTAATGATAATATCCTGATAGATATTAAATTATCCACAGAAAAATCAGGAAATAAATGGAAAAAGATAATTTCCGTCTATAACGGAAAGACATACATCGGCGATATTGAATTTGAAAAGACAAGCGATACAAATATAGCCGGAGAAATTTCTTCTATGCTGGAAGCCGCAGGTTTACGGCATGACAATACAATAATCGGCATATTCATTTATGACGGCGATCAGTATGCAACAGCGCTGACGGTCAACGATATTATAAAATCAATAAGAAAAGTTTCAGAGGAATACCCGCAGTTCTACTGCGCAAGTATAAATATTTCGGAATGAGGTGCTTTTTATGAGTAAAGGTGAAAAGAAAGGCGGAAGTCCAATCGCAATAATAGTGGTGATCCTGATCGTTATTATTGTTTTGTTGGTGATTTTCGGAAAAGGCTTCGGCTTTGGCGGAGGAAACGGTGACGGCGGTGCTGTTCCTGTGGTTGGGTCGGTTTCTAAATCGGAAACAACTGCCGAAACTCCTGTTGAAACTTCGGAAGCAAGTTATGTAGAAGTAACGATCTCCGAGGATTCATATATTTACGAAAACAATACTATAGAACTTGCGGATCTTATTGAAAAGTTAAAGTCTGCCGACAGTGAAGTACATATCAATGTAGAAGATTCCGCAACAGCAAATGCTCTTGAACAGCTTCACACAGAACTTGACAGCAACGGCATTGCTTATTTGGACATAACTCCCGAAGCAGAGTAATTTCTCCTATTGACAATTTTTATCTTTTATGGTAAAATATTTACATAATTTATATGAAAAATTTTGGGAGGAATATTATGAAAGATCTTTTTAAGAAACTATTATGCGTTGTTTCAGCAGTTATAACGGCTGTTACGCTGTGCGCTGTGTCCGTATCGGCAGCTTCCCCAAAGATAAACAAATCATCTGCGGAAGTTTCCATAGGATACTACATTACTCTTAAAGTCACAAACGCAGGCAGCGACATAAAGTGGTCGTCCAATGACAGCAGCATTGCCACCGTTAAATCTTCTGGAAAAGCTTCCGCAAAGGTAACAGGCAAGAAAACAGGAACTACATACATCTATGCAAAAACAGGCGGCAAAACTCTGAAATGCAAAGTTACGGTAAAGAAGTCATTTATAACCGCTTCCAACAGTTCGGTAAAAATAAACAAAGGAAAATCTTCCTCTGTGACCCTTACCGTAAAAGGCTCTAAAGATATTCTGATAAACAACAGCGATAAATCCGTCTGCACGACCTCTTGGGAAAAATGGGACGGCAACAAGATCAAGCTGAACATAAAAGCACTTAAGAGCGGAAAAGCAACACTTACAGTCTACACAAAAGGCTATAAAAGTTCTACATCTAAGAAAATTACTGTAACTGTCAACGGCAGCGGAACAACGACATCAAAACAAACAACCACAACACAAACGCCAACAAATGTCCAAAATGATGAAACATCTTATTATGTTGAAATTGCACCCGGATTTACAATAATATTCGGCGGTGATATGCCAAGTTCATCAGGTTCAGCAGCTTCCTCTGCTTCCCCTGCGGAAATGGCTGACGAAGTAATTGCTATTGTAAACGAGAAGCGCGCCGAACAGGGACTTTCCGCACTTACAAAAGATGAGACACTTATGAGCGTAGCGGCAACAAGGGCAACCGAGCTTTTAAGCACATTCTCACATTCCCGTCCCAACGGCGAAAGCTGTTTCACAGCATTCAATGATGCGGGGATCGTAAATGTTTATATGGCTGAAAACATCGCCGCAGGTCAGCGTTCCGCATCGGAAGTAATGGACAGCTGGATGAATTCTTCGGGACATAAGGCAAATATTCTCGGAGCAGATTATACCCGCATCGGAGTAGGCTGCTGCCAATCAGGAGGAACTTACTACTGGGTACAGGAATTTTCAAGTGATTTTTAATTGAAGTATAAAACAAAAAGCAGTTTCCGATATTTAGAAACTGCTTTTATTTTATTCACTATCACTGTTATCGTTGTTTATGGGAATGTCAATATCCACTTCGGGAACATCATTCACGGCAGCAGCGGGAATTTCTTGTACAGATACAGCGGGAGCTGATCTGCGTTCCCTGCGTTCATAGAACCATATTACCGCTAATGTCATAACTCCCATGATCGCAAGTATTATGCCTAAAGTCATGCCCTTGGGGAAGAACTTCATTTCAATGGTATGAGTTCCTGCTGTTACGGGAACTCCCACAAGCGCGTCCATAAGTTCTATAGGTTCAGTGCGTTTTCCGTCAACATAGATCTTCCAGCCGGGTTCCCATGCTATGGTTGTAAAAAGTATGCCGTCTTTTGCAGCGTTGACCGTGCCTTTGATGTGATCTTCCTTGAATGATTCTATTTCAAGCGGCTGTTTTCTGAGTTCATCAACTGCTGCTCTGAACATATCCTCATCAAGGTAATATATATAGTTTTCCTTGAAATAGACTTCGTTCTTCTCGGTAATGGTGGTTATCAGGGAAATTTCCTCTCCGGGTGCAAATTTTCCCAGAGTCTGGATATTCATATTGCCGCCTTCATAATAATAGTCAAGAAATTCCTTATTGAGCCAGAGATTTACCTTTCTTTCATAGCTTGACGGGAAAAACATATAGATCATATCGTCTGTAGGTGCGTCAAACAGGAATTCAATATGAGAGTTCTCCCCTTCTATTCTCGGAACGTACTTATCATGATTTCCGTAAACAGAAGGCTTGGCGTTTTCGGGAACAACATCTTTTATGTCAATAGGCTTGAAGAAATCCTGCTTTTCATCGGAAACAAGAGCAGAGAGCATAATGTTCTGATTCTCAAAGGGGTTGTCCCAGCTGTCAAAATGCACGTTGGCAATTGAATTATCCGCCATGAAAGCTATAGGCAGAGCATAGGGATTTTCGTAAACATACATTATTTCCTTGCTGTCACCGTTGGCAAGGACCATTTTATCATAATGCTTCGATGTTGCAACTTCGGCAGGCTTGGTAGTTTCAACTCCGAACTCGTCCGTTGTGGTCTGCGCCGCACTTCCCTTTTCCATAACATATTTTATTCCGAATATGGAATCGGTAACGTAGGTCGCGCCTTTGTATCTGATGTAATGTCCACCATAGGAAAAGCCGAGCTTTCTCAGGAACTGTATCGGCGCGGCATTAAGAGTGGAGCTTGAATGTCCCAGTCCGAAAGAGCCGAACGCCATGGCATCGTTTACCGTTCTTTGGAAATCTTTTTCTATCCTATAAACGCCGTCGTCCATGTCATAAATTTTCTGAACGGTATTTCGTCCGAGTGTGATATATCTGTTGTAAGAACTATGCTTTGAATAAACAACGTCCCTGTCGATCTCATACATATTGAATGTGGAAGTAAATGTCAGTTCTGCAAGAATAAATCCTGTTATTACCAAAGGGATAGGCTTGATCTTGTAGAATTTTTTGTGGAAATATAACAGCAGCGCATAAATTCCTGCCGCGATAACGGTAAACCATACCGTTGCAAGAAGATGGACTTTTTCAATATCCTTGCCGTTGGCAGTGACCGTAATATCCTGCTTGTCGATATAGAAAACATATCCCAGAAGCAGGAAAAACATCAGACCGATCTCCCTGTAAGAAATTCCCTTGATATTGTCGAACGCCTGCGCCGCCATTATCAGCAGAATGAAGCTGAACATAAACGAATATCTGTAAGGCAGCCAGTTGGGAACTTGGAAACCATGCCATGCAATATCTACAGTGTACATATACATACAAAGTATTATTATCAGTGCCAGAATGCCCCAGCCTATCTTCTTGCGGAGTTTTATCCTGCTGTTGAAGAAAAACAGCGGAACAAGCATTATTGTAATTACACCGCAGTAAACTATGGGAGATCCTTCAGGGCGGCAGGTATCGTAAACATTGGGCAGAAGATTTACAAAGAAATCAATGAAATCGAACTGAGTTTTCATATCATAATTCGGGTCGGTGAACTCGAATTTTCCCAGACTAAGGCTGTAATAAAGCGGTATAAGAAGCCAAGCGGAACAAACCGCTGCAAGAACTCCCCCGCAGGCAAATTTCACGCCTGACATGAAAATATGCGAAATTCTGAACGGGTACGCTTTATCCGACAGCAGAAACAGATACACAAGGAAGTAAATTATGCAGAATATTGCTATCATCCAGCCAATATAGAAATTTGCCATGAACATCAGCGCAAGCGGGATAATGAACAGCAGCCATTCGCCGTCGTCAACAAGATGTTCTATCCCCATGCAGATGATCGGGAGATAGACAAGTCCGTCAAGCCACATAGGATTCATAAGCTGGACTATCACATAAGCCATAAGGCTGTAAAGTATGGAAAATATCAGCGATGTATACGGAGAATTGCGCTTTGAATGGCGAAGATAGTAACAGAACGTCACCGAAGCCGATCCGACTTTCAGCAGCTGCATGATAAGTATAGATTCTGTCATCATTGAGCGCGGCAGAAGCATTACCACCAGCGTGAAAGGACTTGCCAGATAGTATGCGAACATACCTATTATCTCGCCGGAAAGGTTCCTGCTCCAGCTGTTTACAAGGCTGCCGTTCCCCCAGAAAGCATCTCTGAGATTTTCAAAATAATACACATACTGTCCGTTAAGATCAAGCACCAATACAGATTGATCCTTTACGGGATAAAGCCCGAAAAACAGATATGATATGAACAGCACCGCCATCGGCACAAAAAATGCAAAAAGGTAAAGCCGTTTATCAAACACAAATGACTTTATTTTCTGACCTGTTATCTTCAATTACAGACCTCCGTTCAAGTGGTTTAAGGAAAATATTTCCTATTAATATAGAAACCCACATATACTATTATAATTCCTTTTTTTACTTTTTACAAGAGTTTTTATGCAATTTTCAGCAAAAATTATAAAATTCGGAGTTAATGCGGGGTTGACAAACTCGAAAGAATTGTATATAATATGGTTAATCAGTTCGGAGGTGTGACTTATGGTACAAATTAACATTTGTGAAGCAGAGCATGACCTTTTAGCACTTATAAAATTTTTGGAAAATAATGTTAATAATGAGATCATTTTAGAACACAACGGCGATCCTGTTGCAAAGATCATACCTTTTAAGGATAAGCCTATTAAAAATAAAACAAGCTTTTTAGGCGCAGGCAAAGGACAATACAAAATACCGTCCGAAAATGAGCTGGAACGCATGGATATGTCATATTTGTTATAATTATAAATACGGAGCAATAAAAATGAAAATATATACTATTATAGGCGGAGTCAACGGCGTTGGAAAAAGCAGCCTGACAGGCGTCCTGTCTGCCGAAAGCAATGATCTGGGAATTATCGTTGATACCGACAGGATAACGGCTGAAACAGGCGGAAACAGAATAAAAGGCGGCAAGATAGCCATTGAACGCATAAACAAAAGCATTGATATGGGTGTAAATTTTACTCAGGAAACTACACTGTCAGGCGCCCGCACTTTAAATACTATAAAAAAGGCGATAGACCACGGATATTATATCAGGCTGTACTATATAGGCGTCGATACCGCCGAGGAAAGCATAAAGAGAATACAAAACCGCGTTGAAAAAGGCGGTCATAACATTCTGACGGAAGATGTAATGCGAAGATACAATAAACGTTTCGATGACCTTACAGCGGTTCTGCCCTATTGCAATGAAGTCCGTCTTTTCGACAACGAAAACGGATTTGCCGAGATAGGCGAATACAAAAACGGCAAACTTATCTTTAAGACCGACCGTCTGCCGACTTGGGCGGAAGAATTAAAAAACCACGGGACAGCTTGAAAGCTGCCCCGTTACTTTTTATGCAGAACGTTTCTTTCTCTCACAAATTCCTATGATCACAAGAATCACAATTCCCACCGCCGAAACAGCTATCCCCGCAGCAAGTCCCTTCGGGAAAAACTTCATTTCTACGGAATGTTCTCCCGCTGTCATGGGAATTCCCATAAGCGCGTCTGCAATCTTTATCTGTTCCGTTTCAACGCCGTCTACATAGACCGTCCAGCCGGGTTCATATGATATGGAAGTAAACAGTATGCCGTCCTTTTCGGCGGTGACGTTCCCGATAATATGATCTTCCTTGAATGATGTTATATTCAAAGGCTGACTTTTCAATTTCTCAACAGCTTCGTGAAATTTTGCCTCGTCAAGGTAATACATATAATTTTCCTTAAAAATCATTTCGTTATTTTCACCGGCAATATTAGCCTTTATCGTCACTTCTTCACCCTCGGAAAATCTTCCTAAATTCTGGATCATCATATTTTCCGGTGTCAAAAAATAATGATTAATAAACTCATCGTTCATGAAAAGTGTTATATGTTCAAGATGTTCCGACGGCATAAACATATATACAACATCTTCCGAAGGCGCGGTAAATTTAAATTCCACCGAAGCAAGTTCATCTTCCGAAACAGCAGTATACTTTTTGTGACCGTCAAACTCGGAATATTCCGCATTCTCTGCTGTTACTTCATCTATATCTATTCTTTTGAAAAAATCCTGCTTTTCGTCAGAAAAAAGCGCAGAAAACAGCATATTCTGATTTTCAAAAGGATTGTACCAACTGTCAAATTCCACATCGGCAATAGCATTATCCGCCATAAACCCTATTGGCAGAGCATATGGATCTTCATAAACGTAAATTATATTCTTTTCATCACCGTTTGCAAGAACCAATTTATCATACATCTTTGACTTGGCAATTTCGGGCTTTTCAATAATGACAGTATCTCCGTTTGTATCCTCAATAGGACCGGTATATGCGCTGCCCTGTTCCATAACATACTTTATTCCAAGCAGCGAATCCATTATATATGTTGTACCTCTGTAAGTTATACCATATGTATGTCTTGAAAATCCCGTGTTAACAAAAAAATTATATACTCCATCATTAAGTGTAGAACTCGTATTTGATATTCCATAAAACCCAAATGCCATAGGATCGTTTACCGTCCTGAAAAAATTCTTTTCCATACGGTAAACACCGTTATCCATCTCGCCGACCCTTTGAACTGTATTTCTTCCAAGCGTAATAAATTTATTATATACATGATGCCAAGAATAAATAACATCATCTTTTATATCATATATATTATATGAAACCGTAAATATCATTTCCAGACATAAAAGCAGTGCAGTCTTTAAACGAATATGTTTTACTTCCTTACCTTTTCTGTGAACAAATAAAACCGCCCCGTATAATAATAAAAATATTATTGAAAAATAAACCGTTGCATATAATTGGATCTTTTCCATGACAGAACCGTCATATACAACAGTAGTGCGAAAATTAAAATACATAAGAATTATGTATATCGATAAAACAGCCGCAATACACAAAAACTTCACGATACTGACATTTTGTATTTTTTCAAACATTTGCGCCGCAATAACAAGCAGCAGAAAAGAAAACAGAAATGAATATCTGTAATGAAACCAAATAGGCTCTTGAAATCCATGCCATACAATATCAAGCGGATATATCCACATTGAAAGGACAAGCGCAATCAAAAGCGTACCATATCCGATCTTTTTCTTTAAATTTATATCCTTGTTCATAAAGTACAGCGGAACAGATATTATTGTCAGAATACCGCAGTAAATCATAGGAGATCCGCCGCTCTTTACGGAATCATAAGCATTAGGGAAAAGATTTGCAAAGAAACTTAAAATATTGAAATTTGTTATTATGCTGTGATTCGGTTCGGAAAAATCAAATTTTCCAAGACTAAGGCTGAAATATGTCGGCATCAGCAGCCATGCGGAACACAAAGCCGCAAGTATCCCCGAAAGTGCAAATTTTACTCCTTGCACAAGGAAACGCCTTAACTCCGCAGTCCTTTCCGACAGCGCAAAAAAGTACACAAGGAAATACAAACAGCTGAAAATTGTTATCATCCAGCCGATATAAAAATTTGCCATAAACATCATTGCAAGGGAAAATGCAAATAAAAAGCATTTTCCCTTATCAATAAGCCGTTCTATGCCGTAACAGATGATCGGCAGCCAGATGATCCCGTCCAGCCACATGGGATTCATAAGATACACTATCATATACGACATAAGACTGTACGCTGTTGAAAATATAAATGCTGTCGGTCCTGTCACATTTCTTGAATTTTTTATATAAAAGCAGAATGATAACGAAGCTGTTCCGACTTTCATAAGCTGCATTATAAGAACAGACTCCTGCATTATGGATCTTGGCAGCAGCAATGGTATCAATATAAACGGACTTGCAATATAGTACGCAAAAATTCCTACAGTCTCACCTGAAAGATTCCTGCTCCAGCTTATGAACGGACTTCCGTTCCCGTGGAGAACGTCCCTGAAATGTTCGTAATAATTCACATACTGATCGTTAAGGTCACAAATAAGGGTCGACATATCACCTATGGGATACAGACCCATTATAAAATATGCGATAAGAAGTATAATTATCGGCACAAAGAAAGACAGAATATAGAATTTTTTTGCTTTAATAAATGAAACTATTTTCAATTAAAACCCCTCTTTTCTTAAACGTTATCAGCAAGCTGCTTACGTTTTTTATTCTCATAGACCCCTATAATTACAAGAATAACAATTCCCGCCGCAGAAACAGCTATTCCCGCAGCAAGTCCCTTCGGGAAGAATTTCATCTCTACGGAATGTTCTCCCGCTGTCATGGGAATTCCTATAAGAGCGTCCGCGATTGGTACAGGTTCTGTTTTAACGCCGTCCACAAGTATCGTCCAACCGGGTTCATATGATATGGAAGTAAATAATAATCCGTCTTTTTCGGCAGTGACGTTTCCGATAATATGATCTTCCTTGAATGATGTTATATTCAAAGGCTGACGCTTCAGTTCATTTACGGCATTTTCAAATTTTTTCATATCAATATAATAAATATGACAATCCTTAAATACAGCTTCGTTGGTAAGGTTAAGAATATTCATTCTCAGAGAGACTTTCTCACCTGCTTTGAATCTGCCTAACGGCATGATACCTGCTTTGTCTGCACCTCCCAGATAAACGTCCAGATAATCACCATTGACATAAAGACTTACCTTTTTTTCATAATCGGACGGTATAAACAGATATACCATATCATCTGTCGGGGCGGTAAAATCAAAAAATATGTCCGCACTCTGATTCTCATCGATCGTCTTATAAATGTGATAATCTTCAGAAAATGAATATTCTGCATTGCGGTAATAAGTATCTGTGTCTATCTTCTTTAAAAATTCCTGTTTTTCATCAGAAATAAGTGACGAAAACAATATATTCTGATTTTCAAACGGATCTTCCCAGCTTTCAAGGTGAACATCTGCAGCAGCATTATCCGCCATAAATGCTATCGGCAAGGCATAAGGATCTTCATACACATTTACAATAATTTCTTCGTTATTGTTTGTAAAAACAATATTCTCATATTGATCTACTTGATCTGCAGAACCGGAATTGTTTTTGCTCAGTATAGCCGATAAAATGAATCCAAGGTCATTACTATCTGTAGTCTCTGCATCATCAATTTCCATAAATTTCATTATATATTTTATTCCGAATATAGAATCGGTAATATATGTATCTCCCTTGTATTTAATACGGTATCCTTCATGTGTAAATCCCATTTTTCTCAGAAAATCAACAACTCTTCCGTTAAGTGTGGAACTTGAATGTGAAATTCCATAAGAGCCGAATGCCATTGCAGCGTTAATGTCACCATCGCCGGTATGTTCTATCCTGTAAATATCATTATCCATGTCATATATATGACTGACAGTATCCCTTCCGAGAGAAATAAATTTATTGTATTGATCGCGTGAACTGTAAGCCGTCACACCATTCACAAAATATATGTTAAATGTAACCGTAAAAACAAGCTCGGATATTATGCAGAATGTAAGTGCCGCAGAAACGATCCTTTTCCTGTTTTCCTTACGGCTGAGATAAATTATTGCAGCATATATCAAAGATGCGGCTATTGTAAAGCAAACGGTAGCTCCGAATCGGATCTTTTCAGTTTCATATGTAACACGCGGGTGGAATATATACATATATATTGTATATCCGAAAAGAATAACCAGTATGCACGCAAGTTTCTTAATACCGACTTTATTTATATTATTAAAGACATCAGCCGCCATAGAAAGACATATAAAACTAAGAATAAATGCATATCTGTATGGCAGCGCTACCGGGATCTGAAAACCGTGCCACGCAATATCCAAAGGACGTATAAACATCGACAGGATAAGTATTACAGCCATTATTCCGTAACCGATCTTTTTGCGCACAGATATATCCTTATCCATAAAATATATCGGAACCAGCAGGATCGTCAGTACTCCGCAGTAAAGCAAAGGTGAACCGTAAACATTCCACGAATCATAAACATTCGGCAGAAAATTTGCAAAAAATTCTATCATATTAAACTGTGTATGAAAGCTCATATCAGGCTTCGTAAAATCAAATTTTCCGAGTGCCAGACTGAAATATGTCGGCAAAAGCACCCATGCAGCACAAGCAGCCGCAAGAATCCCCGACAATGCAAATTTTATTCCCGAGCGGAAAAATCCCGCAGCTTTATTATCCGAAATAAAAAAGTAATACGCAATAAAATAAATACAGCAGAATATTACTATCATATAGCCTATGTAAAAGTTTGACATAAGCGCGGCAGCAAGTGAACAAACAAATATCAGACATCTGCCGTTATTGATGATACATTCGACCCCGAAACATATAACAGGAAGCCAGATAAGTCCGTCGATCCACATAATGTTCATAAGATTAGAGATCATATAAGTCGTAAGACTGTACATCAGTGAAAACATAAGTGATGCATGATCTGACAGTTTCTTTGAATGTCTGAAATAGAAACATGATGTAACCGCAGCAGTGCCGACTTTCAGTACCTGCATTATAAGTATTGACTCGGTTATAATGCTGCGCGGCAAAAGTGCAACTATCAGCATAAACGGACTTGCAAGATAATACGCAAAAATTCCCATTGTCTCGCCGGAAAGATTCTTGCTCCAACTGTTGAAAAGACTGCCGTTCCCGTGAAGCGCATCACGGAAGTTTTCATAATATAAAACATACTGACCGCCGAGATCAAGCGTCAGAACAGATGAATCTCCCGCAGGATATATTCCAAAAATCATATATGCTGTGAAAATTATCAGCGAAGATATGAAAAATGCAAATAAATACAGCTTTTTCCCTGATATTAATTTATTAAATTCAATATTGACCGTTATTTTTTTATTTAAAACATTTTTCAGCTTATTTGATATACCTGAATTGTCCAAATTATCCTACTTCCTATCTTTAATATATTAAATGCGGTGAATTGCATTACTGTCTTATGTGTATTCCTTGGGACTCAATAAATTCTTCCAGATCCTCTTTAGCATCTTCCGCCCAGGAAGTTTCATCGGGCATGAGATTATGCTTGTCCCCATTGGTCTTTACAGGTGTACGTTCGTTTTCGGATGTTTTTTTGCTTTCTTTCATATTATCATTTCCTTTCGTTCATACATTTAAAACGTTTTCTATGGGCTGTATGCTTGTTATAATATCATACAGATAAATTATTGTTATGACTATCATGCTCCATGATGTTATAAGTATCGGGAATGTGCGGTTTTTGTGATATTCATTATACTGCGGGAGCCGCATACCGCCTTTCAGGAATGTTGTCAGCAGGACAACTATCCCGATCAAAAAGAATATCGGTATCGCAATAATGTTAAGCACATTGGACATCGTTTCATCAAAATATTCCACAACAGTCGGGATCGAAGCCATAATGTTATTTGCCATATGACATATTATGGACGGAACGATCGACCCGGTTTTCAGAGTTATTATTGCAAGAGGGATCCCTATAAGAAATCCAAGCACCATTTGATACGGATTTCCGTGCATAAGCCCGAAAATTGCCGCCGAGAAGAATATTGCAAACCGTCCGCTTATTTTGGCAGCACACCGCAGTACGATCCCGCGGTAGATAAGTTCTTCTCCTATCGGTGCAAGCACCACCGTTGCAATTATATCTATGAAATACGTTTTCGGGTCGTGTGACAGCACATAATCAAGTCCCGAAACTTCCAGACCGTGTGCGTCCAGAAATGACATCATTATCATTGAACATATAAGCGAGACCTGCTGACAGAACAGAACTATAAAAATGTATCTTACGGTTTCCCCTGCTTTTATTCTGCTTGTGTCGAACAGTTCCTTCGGGTCATAATGAGATATTATGCAGTAGAACGCGAAAATTATCATTGCGGAAATTGCAGGAAATCCTCCGCCGATAAAAGTTTCCCAGAAACTGAGGATCATCATTCCGTTTTCATCGTACAGGATCTCGCCGCTTTCGCCCGACATTCCGCTTATAAAACCGTAAATAATGTATCCGCCTGTACAAACTACACTTATAAGTATGTAAAGGCATAAAAGAACGATGCCGATAGTATTGTAATTCTTTCTTATCCGCCGTTTTTCGTCAGGAGAAACATAATTCGGCGGCGGAGAATATTGAGGGAAATTTCCGCTGTATTGTCCGAAATTATCCATTATCGGAAAACTCCTCCTTTATATATATCGTATCACGGACACCACCCTGCCGATAATTTCACATTCATCAACTATAATGGGATCCATAGTATCATTTTCAGGCTGGAGACGGTAGTGACCGTTCTCTTTGTAGAAAGTTTTTACCGTAGCTTCGCCGTCATTTACCATTGCCGCCACGATCTCGCCGTTGCGGGCAACGGAAGTTTTTTCTATTACAACGATGTCCCCGTCAAGAATGGCGGCATTTATCATACTTTCCCCGCGTACTTTAAGGGCGAAAAGCTCTCCCGAGTAGTTCTTGTTTTCATGGAAATTGATATAGTCTGTAATATCCTCTATTGCGGTGATCGGCTGACCTGCGGTGATGGTTCCCACAAGAGGGATCTTTGTAGCACCTTTTCCCGAAAGTTTTATTGCTCTTTTGCAGCCGTCCACCTTATCAAGGTAACCTTCTGCGACAAGAGAATTAACATACCTTGCAGCTGTTGAAGTGGAACGTATTCCCAGTGCAGAGCAGATCTCACGGATAGATGGTGCATAGCCTTCCTCCATTCTGTTTTTTACATACTCGAAAACGCGCTTTTCCTTATCGTTCATAAGATCCCTATCCTTTCTATTATCTTGATTTTTCTTCCAGAAGTTTTAATATTCTTCGGGACACTTTGTTTACGTCTCCGCAGCCGAGGGTTATGATAAGATCTCCGCTTTCGGCGTGTTCGGCGGCGTATTCTGCGGTAAGTTCAAAGTTTGCGTCGTGTTCTTCCTCGTCGAAATATATGCTGCCCGGAATTTTATCCGCAAGAGCCTTTGTGTGAATTCCCGTAACGTTCTTTTCCCGTCCGCCCATTATTGCCGTAAGAACAACAACGTCCGCAATGGAAAGTGCTTTTGCAAAATCATCTAAAAGAAATTCCGTCCGCGAGAAAGTGAACGGCTGATGAACTGCCCATACCCGCTTGAAATCAAGCGTTTTTGCTGTTTTCAGAACGGCGGAGATCTCCGCAGGGTGATGTGCGTAATCGTCAACAACGGTTATCCCGTTCACTTCGCCGTACTTTTCAAAGCGTCTGCCTGCGCCGTTAAAAGCTTTCAAGCCCTCTGTGATCCCCTCGGGAGAAGCTCCCGCGCCGTAAGCAGCGGCAGCCGCAGCAACAGCGTTTACAATGTTATGCTCTCCGGGAATGTTCAGAACGGCTTCACAGAACGGTTTTCCGCCGTGCATTATGGTAAATTCAGTACACATTCTGCCTGTGCGGCGGATATTTTCGGGATACCAGTCGTTTTTCGGAGAACGTCCGAAAGTAACGATTTTCTTTCCAGAAATGCCTTCCAGCGCCTTTCGGGAATTCTCATCATCGCCGTTGTAAATGACCGCTTTTGAAGCGTTCTCCGCAAATTTTCGGAATGATCTTACAATATTTTCAAGATTTTTGAAATAATCCAGATGATCCTCGTCAACATTGAGAATTACAGCCGTTCCCACCGAAAGGTTCAGGAAGTGATCCTGAAATTCGCAGGCTTCGCAGATCATTGTGCCGCTTTTCCCTGCAATTCCGCTGCCATGGATAAGCGGAAGTTTTCCGCCTATAACGGAGCTGATGTCCATACCCTGCATAACAAGTATCTGGGTTATCATGGAAGTTACCGTAGTTTTTCCGTGAGTTCCGCTTACGCAGACAGTGTCTTTGTGAAGTTCTGTTATAATTCCCAGAAGTTCACTTCTCTCAAGAACGGGAACTCCGCTTGCCTTTGCGGCGATGAGTTCGGGATTATCGGGAAGTATCGCAGCAGTATGGACTATCAGATCTGCACCTTCTATGTTCTCCGCACGCTGTCCGAGAAAGACTTTTATACCCATATCGCGGACAGCTTTTAAAGTTTCTGTCTCATTATTGTCAGATCCTGTCAGAAAATATCCCTGCGAATGGAGGATCTGTGCAAGAGGATACATTCCGCTGCCGCCAATTCCTATAAAATGGATATGCTTCTTGTCGTTCAAAATTTGTTTATCCAAAATACACACCTCTAATATCAATGCTTCAGAAATAATTCAGAATATTCTGTTATAATAAGAATGTGATATACATAGTATTGGTGAAAAATTATTTTTAATACTGAATATTTTACCATAAAACATTCAATAATATGTTTGTAAATAGTATATCATAAATGTCAATTATCAAGGAGGACGTTTCAATGAACATCACAGACATTAAGATCAGGAAGGTTATCCCTGAGGGAAGACTCCGCGCTGTACTTTCTATCACTATCGACAATATGCTTGCCGTACATGATATTAAAGTAGTACAGGGCGACGAAAGGCTTTTTGTTGCAATGCCCAGCAGGAAAGACGAAAGCGGTATGTACCGTGACATCGTTCACCCTATAACACCTGAGGCACGCAAGCTTGTTGAGGACGAAATACTTGACGCTTACACGCGCCATATTGAGCAGATGCAGGCGGAAACAGAAGCTGAACAGGCAGGCATCTGACAGCTGTCTGAAACGATCACATATGTCAGTCTTTGACAGTCCCGGAAATCCGGGACTGTCTTTTTATTTTCCAAGTATTTTGGCGGCTTTAAGTATAGCACATTGTGTTTTGGCATCGGGAAGCTCGTTATTCATGACCATTTCGACCGCATCATCGAGCTTGACTTTTATAACATCAAGAAATTCATCATCATCAAGATGCTGTTTATCAAAAGAAAGTCCCGTTGCAAGATACATATGAATTTTTTCGGTAAGATATGCGACAGACGGGTAACATACGCCGAGATATTCAAATTTTTCACAAGTCGCGCCTGTTTCTTCTTTTAGTTCTCTCAGACCTGCTTCGCGGTGATCTTCGCCGAATTCCAGTTTTCCCGCAGGAAGTTCCGTAAGGACAGTCTGAAACGGGTATCTGAACTGTTTCACCATAAGTATTTCATTTTCGTCCGTAACAGCAATAATGCAAACTCCGCCGGGGTGAATTACAAGTTCACGGTTTACTATCTCGCCGTTTTCCAGTTCGGCTTTATCTTTTTTAACCTTTATAATTTTTCCGTCAAAAACAGGTTCTGAATCCACGGTTTTTTCAAAAAGATGCATAACAATTCCTCCGAAAATTTATAATTATTTTTATACAACAAATGTTCTCTTTTTCAATTATAACACAAACAAAACGATTTAACAAGAGTTTTTACCAATTTTTTTTGATTTTTTCAAAAAAATATTGCGTTAATAAAAAGATCAGCCTTTCGACTGATCTTTTTAACGAAAACAAAACTTTTATTTAAAATACATATAAAGCTGACATTTTATCATTCCGTTATAAAGCTTTCTCCGCTTGTCGGCAGTCTTGCCGAAAAACTTCTCGAATTCCTCATGAGGAGAAATTATATAGCAGGGATATTCACCGTCTGCATTGAAATGCCTTCCCATAACAGAATAAAGTTTTTCCGCTTCCTTTATTTCAAGAAGCCTTTCTCCATAGGGAGGATTGCAGATAACTATAGTATCCTGTTCGTTGTAAAAATCCCTTATATCTCCCTGAGAGATCTTTACTCTGTTGCGTATTCCCGCCTTGCGGCAATTTTCCATGGAAAGCGCAACACATTCCGGATCAATATCATATCCGTAAGCAAAGAAATCCGTATCTTTCTTTATGGAATCAAGCGCACTTTCTCTTTCTTCAGACCATATGGACGGATCAATTATCCCCCATTCTTCCGAAACGAAGCGGCGTCTTATCCCCGGAGCAATATTCATTGCTTTGTAAGCAGCTTCTATAAGAATAGTACCGCTTCCGCAGAACGGGTCGCAGACAACACTGTCACTGTGAACTCTTGCAAGATCGACGATCCCCGCCGCAAGTGTTTCCTTGATAGGCGCAGCGTTTGAATTTCTCCGATAGCCTCGCTTGTGCAGTCCCTCGCCTGAGCTGTCAAGACAGATCGTAACATGATTTTTCAGTATACTGAAACGTATCTTGTACGTTGCTCCTGTCTCTTCAAACTGACTTATGCCATACTTGCTTTTGAGACGCTCAACAGCGGCTTTTTTTATTATGGACTGACAATCGGGAACACTGTGCAGCTCGGAATCCAGCGAATGTCCTTTTACAGGAAATTTATCGTCCTTGCCGATATAATCCTCCAACGGGATATTTTTAACTCCCTGAAACAGTTCTTCAAACGTTACTGCATCAAATTCCGCAAGCTGTACTAAAACTCTTTCGGCGGTGGAAAGCCATAAATTTGCTTTCACCAATACCGAAGTATCCCCTGAAAATGATACTCGTCCATCGGTAACGACTATGTCCTTCCCGCCTATTTTTGATATTTCAAATTTAAGTGTGCTTTCCAGTCCGAAATGACACGGACAGGTCATTCTGATAAGACTCATGCGCACCCCTCTTTCAAATTTTTTTAAGGAACTGCTGCAAGTACCCCAAGATCATACATTTCGGCAGAAGTTTTGTCCTCTTCCTTCTTTTCGGTTTCATGATTTCCCGAACAAAGCGCAGGTACATTTGTACTCTTATAGTATCCTATAGAACCCGTAGGACAAGTTCCGCTGGCAAGAAGTCCTGTCTTTGTGCAGTAATAAAGCTGCTGAACATCGGGACATTCGGGGAATTCCTTGCCCGGTTCCGCTTCGGCAATATCGCCGAATACGTTTTTCCAGACCTGTGATGAACTGTAATAAGTACCCGTAGGAACTTCTTTTGGTTTAACGTAACCGTACCATACGCCGCTTACATAATCAGGAGTACAGCCCACAAACGAAAGGTCATGCCAATCCTGCGAAGTACCTGTTTTACCTATAAGCGGAGTATTTATCAGCTTTGCGGCGCGTCCTGTTCCGTTAGGACCTTCAATAACGGTCTGCATAAGCTTATTCATAACATATGCGCTTTCCTTGCTGATAGACTGTATCGGCGTGTATTTATGCTGAAGAACGACCTTTCCTTCCGCATCAACTACCTGAGTGTAAGATGTGGGAGAATAATATTTTCCGCCGTTTCCGAAAGGCTGATACGCCGCGACCAGTTCCCTGAGAGTCAGACCCTTTGTAAGAGCCCCTACAGAAAGCGGAGCTATATTCGCATCTTCCGCAACAAGCGTTGAGATCTGGAAACGATTCTGCAGGAATTCAAACACCGCTTCGGGAGTTTCACGCTCGATAAGCTGTGCGGGAATGGTATTCAGCGAACGCTGTAAAGCTTGGAATGTAAAATATCCGCCGTAATCCCAGCTTTTTGAATTGTAATTGTACGGCCATTTACGGGCAAGACCGGTCTCTTCGTCAATTATTTCATTTTCAAGCGGTTTGTTCGTAAATATGGTAGACCATGTGTAAAAATCATATTCCATTCCGTAGCCGTATGAAGTTATGGGCTTTATACATGAACCGGGAGAACGTGTGGAACGGGTAGCATTGTTCCAGTCATTGTTTAAGGATCTTTCCCCGATAGCACCTACAACAGCCTTGATGTTTCCGTTGTAATCCATGCAGATAAACGCAGACTGAGGCGGGTCCGAAAGGACAGTTTCTGAGAATGTGGTGTAGTCGTTGTACTTTTCTTCAACGGCTTTCTGAATATCAAGGTCAACGGTGGTATAAATTTTATAACCGCCGTTGTGAAGCATATCGTCTGCTTCTTTCTGAGAAATTCCGTAAAGCTTCTGGAAATCGGTAACAACATCATAAATTACCGTTTCAACGAACCAGCTGCTATATTCGCCGCTGTTTTCATTGTCATCGCTTTTAGCGTTAGGGTCACGGAAAACTACCTTTTCAGCAAGTGCTTCCTCATACTGTTTCTTGGAAATGCAGGCATTCTTGTACATCTGCCAGAGAACGGTCTCCTTACGTTCGGTATTGAATTCAAGACCTGTCTTGAACTCCCCCGTTTCCTCGTCTATCTTGCCTTTTGCAAAAGGATTGTAATGCTCGGGGTTCTTGGGAATAGCCGCAAGGCACGCTCCTTCGGCAATAGTAAGTTCAGAAACGTCCTTTCCGAAATATTTCAGAGACGCCGCCTGTATGCCTGCCGTACTTCCTCCGAAACCTATATAATTAAGGTAAGCTTCAAGAATGGAAGATTTTGTAGCATATTTTTCAAGCTGTGCGGAACGGAATATCTCACGCATTTTTCTGTCCCACTGAACTTCATCATCGCCCGTAACGTTCTTTACAATCTGTTGAGTTATCGTAGAACCGCCCTGTTTTCCTCCGAGGAAATGGAGTATCTCATTAAGAAAAGCGGTAAATGTACGTTTCCAGTCAACGCCCGCGTGTTCGTAGAAACGCTCGTCTTCGGTGTAGACAAAAGCGTCCTGAACGTGCTGGGGGATCCTTTCGATAGAAACAGGGATCCTGTCCGCGTTCCTGCTTATGCTTGCAAGTTCCACAAGTGATTCATTCTCATCATAAGCATAAATGAACGTAGTGTAATCAAGGTCAAGATCCTCAAGACCGATATTTACCATATCCGCATCGGCAAACTGCAGAACATAGACTGTCAGCGCCGCGGCAATTATCGAGCCTGTGATTATAACTATAAGGAAAAGCGAAAGTATAGTCGTTCCCAGAACTGCCAGAGTTCTTTTTAACGGATTTACCTTGCGTTTTTTCTTTTTCTTCTTTTTCTTCTGTGCAGGTTCGGAAGTTCTGTTATGATCTTCTTCCATTCCGTGTTCGGTAAACTTTTCACTCATTACTAAATTTTTCCTCCTTTCGGAAAGCCTATAGATAATTATACCACAAAATCATTTATTTGTTAATATGCAAAATCAAATTTTTATTATAAAATTATATAGGATTCCATGCCAAGTTCAATTGCAGCCGTAACAACATCATTAAAATCCGCCTGACTGAAATCACTCTGCCTGAGAGTAGGAACAATGGTTTTCCCCTCTCCCGCAAGACGTTTTACCTCTCCGAAAACAGCCGCCGCTCTTTCATAAACAGTCATATCCGAAACTGCCGTTTCCTGACCGTTTATGATAACAGTCCCGCTTATTTCGGAAGGAACATAAGTTACTGCGATCATCTCCGATGATAACTCGGAAGGCTTGAAAACTTCTGCCTTTCCGCTCAGAATATCTCCCGCAGATGTCATTATCAGAGGCAATGTCTTATCCTTGTCAAGCGCACCCACAGCAATATTTTCAATATTCACAAGAGCCTTGTATCTGTCCGCCGACTGAACTTCTGTGCCGATGTGATTAAGATCGGAATTTCTGAACGGCGGAAAAGTAAGTCCGTCAAATATAACATATTCGTATCCGCCCGAAGAAACTTCATTTGCAAGATAAGCCGCATAGCTCTGAGTATTTGTATCAAACGGAGAAAGCCACGGCTTTCCGCCGTTTGCAACGGAATTATCTAACCATGTAGAATCATCTATGGCAAAATGATATGAACCGTCTCTTTTTTCTCCGTAACGGTTGTTGTCTTCCAGAAGGTTTATTTCGGCAATAGCGGTAAATCCCGCCTGTTTTATCATAGCGCAGATCTGTCCTGCATACATACTTCCCACAACAGCATTTTCATCACTTTGCGCCAGTTCCGAACCTGTCTTATAATAAATTTTTCCACCCTCATCTTTAAGGACTGCTATTACAGCCGTGTAACCGCCTTCTTTGACCGCTTCAAGAGCATTTTTCAAAGCATCTTCGGATCCAAGCGCAGAAACGGGAAGTCTGTACGCAGAAAAACCGCCGACCTGAACTTTCTGCTGATCGGAATTATCCTTATCATCAGAAACTTCTTCGTTATCTTCTTCGCCTTCGGTAAGATCCTCATCATCTTCGGGGGCTTTCGGAGGCGTCCAGGGAGCAGTATCCGCCGATGTGCTGCCTTCGTTTCTGTCGGAAAGATAGTCAAATACGGGACGTGCAACGCAATATCCGAGAAATACAAGCGCAGCAAGAATTATTATAAAAAACAATATCTTGAATGCCTTCCGCACTTTCTGTTTTCTGTAATTGGCATTTGCCCTGTAGATCTTTCTGCCTACACGTCTTGACATCTCCCTATCATTCCTTTCAAAATTATCAATAATTCATCATATGTCCCGAAAATCCCCAGAACGCCATACCCAATATCCCAAGATAGATCATCATAAGCGGGTATCCCCTGAACGCGTAAGGAGCTTTTTCCGAATAAATTTTATCATAGACCACCGCTGTCATATAAACCGCAAGTACAAATCCCAGACCTATCCCTATCCCGTGAACAAGGTAATCGATAAATGTCACACAATATTTGGAAATTATGAACATTGCCCCGAGAACTGCACAGTTGAACGCGGAAATGTGAACATATTTCCGTATTTTAAGGAACAGCGGCGGAGCAAATCTCCATAAGCACAGCAGTGTAAGTATATACACAGATCCGAGAATGAATATATACACAAGAGGAACATATATATATGCATCGCCGTTAAGGTCAAATATCTTCCCCACAAAGTATGTGATGATACTTACAATTGCCGTAATATATGTCACGCTCAGACCGAATCCGAACAGATTCTTACGGCTTTTTGCAACAAGAATAAGCGTACTTGTTCCCAAAGCACGGGAAAATATGGTATTTTCAATAATAATTGATGTAAATGCTGTCAATATTATATTTTTGACTAATTCCACAAAAAATACTCCCTTTTCCGCAGATGTCCTTACTTTTGCTTTACCCTCTTGATAGTCAGCAGAACGACTCTCAGCAGTGCCGCCATTATCCCTAACAGCAGAAATCCGCCGAAGGGTTCAGCAAATACCGAAAATATAACAGGCATACCTATTATAGTCTCCCATGCAGTTCCCGAACCTATTATTTCACGGATAATGCCGTAAAGCAGGACTGCCGCATCATATCCGAGAATGCAGAAGAATATATCCAGCATCATTTTCCCCTTGGATTCAAGGAAGAAAATAGATTCCGAACGGTATATCACAAAGCTGTTTATAATGAGAAGCGGGAAAAATATCCCCATGCGTTCTATCTGCTCGGGAATAAAATATTCAAGTGCAATAGACGCAGGAACATATACCATTGCTCCTATAAACGCATACATTATTATTCTTACCGTATATACAATGCTTTTCGGCACAAAAGATGATATGAGCAGCGTGAAAAACGTTATCAGCGAAAAAGACGCCGCCAATGTCAATGCTCTCGGAAGGCTGTCCACAGTCATTATGACCGGGGCTATCACCATTCCGCTTGCAAGCATGGGATTCTTTTTAAGCATGGCATTGTAAATTATTGTCTTGCAGCTGTTTTCCTTAACAATGTCCCGATCCTTATCCAAAGTTATTTCTCCTCATCGTTTTTATCGAGAATATCCAGAGTTTCCTGAACGTGTTTCAGAGGTTTGCTCCTGAAAAAAAGTCCTCTCCTGTTTTTAAGCATTTCTGCAAATGAAAGCGCCTTCCTGTCAAGTTCGATCCCAAAAGGAGCTGCTATTATCACAGCATAAACTATGGCATTTTCTGTTTTGGAATAATATTGCAGCAGGACTGTAAGTCCTCCCACAAGGATCCCGTACAGAAGCCTTGAACTCCTTGTTTGCGGCATTGAACTGTATTCGCAGGAAAGAAATATCATTCCGAAAAGTGTCATTCCTCCGGCAAAGAAGGTAAGCACCGCATTCGGATCAAATCCGCTCAGCAGGAACACCGCAATTCCCGAAACGACAACTTCCGCCGAAAGTGCTATCGCCGAAACGGAACGTCTGAGCGCCAGAAAGACTGCCGCCACCAGAAGGATCGCCACAAAGCCTGTTCCCATAGGACCGCTGAATTTTCCCACCAGAAGATCCGGAGCCGATACCGACGGAGAACCCGAAGTGATAAAAAGTTTCACCATTGAACTTTTAAGCATATCCGACGGCACAAGCGAAGAAAACGGTATCTTTTCAAAATACATCGGATATGTAAGTATATTTTCGGGAAAGCAAAGCGATATGAACAGGAAACCCGCCGCCGCCGCGTTAAAGATCTCGCAGCCGTGACCTCCGAAAGCCTGTTTTGCAATTACTATCGCAAATACAGCCGCTATGACCGCTTCATAGTACGGCACAGATGCAGGCAGCATCATGCTAAGGGTAAGTCCTGTTATAAAAGCCGAAATATCATTTACCACAGTATCCTTTTTTCTGAGTTTTATGGATATAAAATCTGTTATACAGCAAACTCCGACAGTTATCGCTATCACAAGCGCGGCGCGGAGCCCGTAATAATAGACCGAAACCGCCGCAAGCACAAGCAGAACTATCAGCATATCCGTCATTATTGATGTTTCGGTCTTGCCGCTTTTAGAATACATCATATCCTCCTAATGCGTTTTTACTGATCAAGAATTTTTCTGACCGCTGTACCCATATCGGGAGCGTTAAAAAGGTATGAACCCGCCACAAGGATCTCCGCGCCTGCTTTTTTTGCAAGAGGAGCAGTGACTTCGTTTATGCCGCCGTCAACTTCAATGGGAACATCATATCCCCTTTCGGAAAGCATTGTTTTCACTGTGGAAATTTTATCAAGCATATCATAATTAAAGCCCTGTCCGCCGAAACCGGGTTCGACTGTCATGATCAGTATCATATCCGCAAATTCAAGGTACGGCTCAAGCGCAGAAGCAGGAGTCCCGGGTTTTATTGAGATCCCTGCCTTTTTCCCGCAGGAATGTATTTCGTCAATGACTGCCTTTGCGTCCGAACAGGCTTCAAGATGAAATGTTATAATATCCGCCCCGTTTTCGGCAAAAGCCTTGATGTATCTAATGGGATCGGTTATCATGAGATGAACGTCCAGAACACATTCCGTGCGTTTTGACACCGATCCGAGGACAGGTATCCCATAGCTTATATTCGGCACGAACATACCGTCCATAACATCAAAATGGATATATTTACAGCCGGCTTTTTCCGCCCGTCCGATCTCGCTGCCAAGATCGCAGAGATCCGCGCTGAGTATGGAAGCCGATATAACAGTATTTTCCAATCCTAAGACCTCCAAGTCCTGTTTTCAACATCATTGCATACCTAAAATATATTATACATTATATTTCCGAAAAAATCAAGGTCAAATGCCAAAAATATGACATTTGACCAAATCTATGATTATACAGGCATATCAAATCTACACTTTTGTGCAGAAGCTCCCCTACGGGCAACAAAAGTGCCACTTCCGCCGCATAAACCGATATTACCCGTTAATTCAGTTTATGCAGCATCGGGAAATTCGCCACTTGTCCGTTACTGACCGTAACCAAGCTTGCGTATATCCGTATCTGTCATGAAAGATGATGCATTGTAAAGTATCAGTATCTGATCGTATCCGCTGACGTCGATTACTTTATTAAGCGACATATTGATATACCTCATATCAACAAGAGTTATATCCGAATAGTGCTGTGTCAGGAACGGAGCATAGCAGTGCGCATAGGAATCCTTTATTATCAGCAGTTTTCCGCCGCTGTTTTCCGACTTTATCTCAACTATAGGAACATTTGTTCCGAGAAATGCCGCATATTTGTCTTTTTTGTCAAGATATTCACGGAAATACATACTTTCGTAAATTTCGGGATCTTTTCCGAAATCCGATGTTACCGCAACTTCCGTTACCTGATATTCCCCGTTAAGGTGGTAAATATCCATTATATCCTTTTCCACGCCGTCATAAAGGGTCTTTGAGTAAAATGTTCCGATAAAATCTATTCCCGCGTGTTCTACATCAAAAAGTTCAAGAGGAACGGGATCATAACCCATTTTCTTTCCCGCAGCGGCATAAGCAAGATACGCTCCCTTTGTCGTCCAATGGTGATCCGTGCGGTAGTAAATATAATCATCACGGTTGGAAAACATTACAGGGTAAACATCTATTGTATTTACAGATCTGCTCAGATTCCGATAAACATAGTTTATAAATTCCTTCTGATCGGCGCTTGGGGCATTTTCGGGAAGTTCATCGGCGTAAATTTCCGCCGAAGTGGGAACTATCATTGTAAATACGGGAATGTCATTTCCCTCCGCAAATTTGTTTATTGCCGCAATAGCCTTATCCACGGAAGAATAGTCGGGTTCGGGAATTTTTTCCACAAGTCTGTCATCAAGAATGTAAATGCCGTTCCGCTCCCGCTTTCCAAGTGAAGTTTCCAGAACGGTGCGGGCTTTTATCCAGCCTATCCTTCCCGCAAAATGGTCGGAAATGTAATTTTCCGTTTTATTCATATACGTCCTGTTAAAAACAGCCTTTGCAGAAAATTTAGGAAGTTTTTCCGCATATTTGTTTTCCATTTCAAGGAAATCCTGTTTCGGGAGGACAATCGTCATTACAGCCATAAATATCAGTATCCCGAAAAACGCGATGCAGGTTATAAGATTCGGCAGGTTGAGCCGCTTTTTCTTTTTCAGCATAAATGTTCTCCTTCCGTCAGAATCTGAAATATAGGAACGGATTATAGCTTGAATCCACCAGATACGAAGTGCATAACAGCATTACGCATACCACAGCCGCAGGAACGGCATATGCGTAGATCAGCCGCTTTTTCTTTCTCAGGAACGCGGCGAGCTTTCCGAAAATTGTTGTCGAAGCAAATATACATATAATAAATATCAGGATATTTGAAGAGAAAATATATTTTGCCGTGCTGTCCGCAAAGCTTCCGCCCGCTCCGAACATTGCCTTAAAGAACTGCCATGCTTTTCCCATACTGTCCGTATCGAACAGCACCCAGCCGAAAACCGTTATCAGAAACGTATAAAGCATACTTACCGCCGAGGGAAGTTTTTCAAGTATCTTTCCGAAACCTACCCGCTCAATGATTATAAGAATACCGTAATAGAGTCCCCATACCACAAAATTCCAACTTGCGCCGTGCCAGAGTCCCGTCAGAGCCCACACAATAAGCAGATTGCGGAGAGTTTTTGCCATGCCCCTGCGGTTTCCCCCGAGGGGAATGTAAACATACTCCCTGAACCACGTTCCGAGAGTGATGTGCCAACGTCTCCAGAACTCGCTTACGCTCTTTGAGAGATACGGGTGATCGAAGTTTTTCGGGAAATTGAAGCCCAGCATTTTTCCCAGACCCACAGCCATGTCCGAATATCCCGAAAAATCAAAGTATATCTGGAACGTAAACGCCAGAATTCCCAGCCAAGCCGTTGCCGCGCTTATCTGAGAATAATCCATAGCCTTTACTTCCGTCCAGATAATGCCGATATTATTTGCAAGAAGGACTTTTTTCGCCAGACCTTTGGAAAATTTAGCAATGCCCTCGCTTATCTTTCCGATATTGACTTTCCTGTCCTCGATTTCCGCCGCCACATCTTCATAACGTACGATAGGACCTGCAACTATCTGCGGGAAAAGCGTTACATATGAAGTAAATCCTATAAAACTTTTCTGGACTTTTATCTTACGAAGATAAAGATCAATTGTATAGGACATTGACTGGAAAGTATAAAATGAAATTCCTATTGGAAGCGCGACTTTGTCCTCACTCAGCCCGAAGTTGTAAATATCGTTTATCGCCCTGTTTGCAAGAATGACAGGATTTGTAATATCTGTGCCGAAAACCGAATTCACGGTGTCGAAAATAAAATCACTGTACTTGAACACGGCAAGCAGACCGATATTCATACACACCGAAACTATCAGGCATATGGTGCGTATCTTCGGTCTGTCGTCAAATTTATCCATCATTCGTCCCGCCGTGTAGTCTATCAGCGTGGAGAAAAGCATTATTACCACATAGAACGGTTCTCCCCATGCGTAAAAGAAAAATCCCGTCAGCAGGATAAGCAGATTCCTCGCAGGAATAACAAGACTTTTTTCTTTCCCGAGAGGAACGGCTATTCTGTTTGGCAGGAAAATGTAAACTATCAGCACGATCGGCAGAAAATAGTATAAAAATGTTAAGCTTGAAAATACCATTTTAACTGTCCTTTCCGCCGTTTATCTTTTCGGCAAGTTCAAAAAATTCCTGTCTTGTCATAAGGGTATTGAGAATGTCCACTATCCCGCCCGAAGTAAGACGTTCGGGCAGTTCAAGCTCCAACAGGAGCCGCCGCCGCATTTCAGAAGAATTTTCCCCGCCGCTGAATCCCGTTTCATACAGGTCAAGTCGGGTTATAGGATCGGCAGGAATTGCAGTATCGTCTGCGGAAATACCCGCTTTTCGGAACGCCTCCAGAATTATCTCCTTTTCAACGCCCTCAACGCCGAGTTTTCCCTCTTTTGAAGGAGCAGTCTTGCGGCGTTCCTTGCCGAAAATATCGGGAATGTAAACATTTGTTATTTTCCCGTCCTTGACCGCGCCTTTTATATAGGAACGGATCTTGAATCCCGCCGCGTCCGAGTCGGTAAGGATTATTATTCCCGTTTTGGCTGCAAAATATCGTATTATTTCAAGAGTTTCCCTGTTTTTGAAAATATTAAAGCCGTTTGTGGGAATTATGACCGCATCTATTACAGACGACAGCTTTATCTTGTCATATTTCCCCTCCACAATAACGGCTTTCTTTAATTTAAGCATAAATATCCTCCGTCAATCCCTGAAAGAAAGCATTTTAACAATGGCTTCCTCAAGAAGTATCATCGGGTCTGTTTTTGAAGATTTCATAGCCGCATCGGTGTCCGCAAGAACTTTCATACACATTCTCAGGTGTGAAAGGGAAATTCTCTGAACATCGCGGAACGCGTTGTCAACACGGAATTCAAGCGCTTTGCTGTAGCCGAAATCTTCCTTTACATCGGCGGCGTATTTCCTTGCAGACATAGCCGTCCTTGCGCGGTACAGATCCAGCATACTTCCCGAGATCGCATACAATATCGGGATAGGCTCGGTATTTTCGGCAGTAAGATCATCAAAAAGCCGCATTGCAGTCTTAACGTCCATGCGGACGATAGCCTTCACAAGGTCAAAAGCAGTGGTATCTATCTGACGGGGAGAAAGTTCCCGTATCATGTCAAATGTTATCTCATTTCCGCTCGCGTAAGCCGTAAGCTTATCCACTTCATTGAAAATTATCATTGAATTGCACAGACACTGCTCCGCAAGAAACGTTGCCGCTTCCTTGGAGATACCGCAGTTTGCCGCCGAAACTCTTGCCATTATCTCTTTTGAAAGAGCAGCGGGAGTTTTCAGCGCAAAATTGCATACATTCCCCGCTTTTCCCGCAGCGTCCATAAGCTTTTTATTTTTTGCCGTGGGATATTTTCTTCCGTCGGTAACGTCCACCGAAGTGTAGTAAAATATGACTGTGGTACTTTCGGGAAGATCGCCTATAAACTCGGTAAGCCGTTTCAGGAATTCAGCACTGAGAGTTTCTGCGTTCAGGTCGCAGACCGTACAGCAGACGTGTTCCCCGAAAAACGGCAGCGCTTCGCAGGCGTCCGTAAACGCGTCCATATCAAAATTTTTTCCGTCAAAGCTGTGGAAATTATAGTCGGCGTTTTCCTTGTCTACAAGCCGCGAAATAAAATTATTTGTGTATGATTCCACAGCGGCGGTATCTTTTCCGTAAAAATAGTAGACCGTTTTAAAACTTTTGCTTTTAAGATCGCTTTTCAGACCGCTTTCCGTAACTGCCGCCACTCTGCTCATTCCTTTCTAATCAAGTGCATTTGCCGTGACACTGCCGTATCTGTCCGCCGAAAATTCAATGCTTTCGCCTATGTAGACTGTCTGCCCGTCCCGTATCTCGGCTGACCCGCCCGAACTCATAACAGCTAAAATATCAGTATCCGCATCGGGATCGGCTTTCTTTCCCGAATATCTCACAGCCGCGGAAAATTTCCCGCCGCCGTTATATCCCGAGTCATAAAAGATAATATCCGTTCCGCCGCAGTTAAGGATAATATTTCCGTCACCGTCAAAAATAATTTCATACTCAGGAAGTTTTATTCCGCTTTGTGAACCGTAAACCGTGATCTCATCATTTTCGGCAAATGAAGCATATTCTTCGGGAATAAAAGATCCCGAAACGTCAAATAATTTAAAATTTGTATCGAAAACGGGAATTGCCGCATTAGGCTCTGAATTCATTATTAACGCATCTATCCTGTAGATCCCTTTCTTGTTGAGATATTTTACCGCTGTCGGCGCAGCCTTTCCCCTGCCGTCAAGGTCGATGACCGCCGCACTTTTCCCGTTATGGATAACAGCCGTAACAGCATTGTTTTTCCTTAGAACGGCAACAGTCATGCCATCGTCCGGCACGGCACGGTATATATTTACCGCCGTTATTGTCAGGGAAAACACGCACACCGCAAGCATGACTCCTATATCCGCTCTTTTTGATATTGCAAAAGCCGCCGCAGGGATAAGCGCAGCCGTCACAGCAGCCGCTTTTACAATATCATTCCCAAGCGGGATATAAAGAAAATGTATATTCCCGATAAATTCCGAAACATTTACCACCAGATCACAAAGTATTCCGCAGAAAAATAATACAATATCCGCGATAAAACCTACCCCGCCGGTTACTGTGACGATTATCCCGCCGATGAGTATCAGTTCGCACACAGGTATGAGCAGAACATTTGACAGCGGTGAAATTACGGAAAACTCATCAAAAAACATCACCGCCGCAGGGAATATCACCGCATTTACGCAAATAGTCAGAATTATGGACTTTGCAAAAGAACAGAGACGGTGCTTCTGCTCTATGGACTTTATTACCGCGGGAGCAGCAACACCCGCCCCGAAAACTCCCGACACCGAAAGCAGGAATGACGGGTCTCTTATCGCAAACGGACTTCCCACCGTGAGAATTACCGCTGCTATACCGAGAGAATTAAAAGTGTCTGCTTTTCGCCTGAAAAGTTCTGCGCCGAAAACAATTATTACCATTACCGCCGAACGCATTACCGAACTTGACATTCCCGCCAGCAGCACAAAGCAGAATATCGGCACAAGCATTATCCCGAACCGCAGATATTTGTTTAACGGAAGTCTTGAAATAATGAACCCGAAAAACGTACACACCACAGCCAGATGAACTCCCGAAACAGCCATTATGTGTCCTATTCCCGCTCTGCACATAAGAGTTTTGTCAATGCTTTCCAAGTCGGACTTATCCCCGAAAAGCATTGCCGCCATAACAGCCTGTCCTCTTTCGTCCATTCGGGAATTCATGACATTTATAATGCGCTCTCTGTAAGAATTCATAACACGGATAAGGGAAAATTTGTCATTCTTTGAATAGTTCAACTTTTTGACACTGTCTATTTTCAGGAAAATGGTCTTTGCCTTGTAGTAATTTTCCGCCGCAAAGGAAAAATCGTTCCGGAATGCAGACGCCTTTCCGATAATACTTATATTATCGCCCACGTCCGCAGAAATGCTGTCCGCATAACAGGTGACAGTAGCTTTCACATCGCCGTTGACAGTTCCGCGTATGGTATAGGAAGCCTTATCGCCGCTGTGATCGGCATATCCTGTTATGATGCCCTTTACTTCAACGTCAAGACCGTCATATTTGATGATATTTCCGTAAACAAAATTCCCATATGCTCCGTAAACAAGGACTGCCGCCCCGAAGCTGAACAGGCAGACCGCATATTTTATATCTTTCCTTAAAAACAAAGCGGCGGCAGCAGCCGACAAAGCCGCCGCTGCCGAAACCGCAAAACACATGGGAAATGTGAGGAACGACGCCGCCAAAAGACCTATGAACCAGAATGAACCGATATAAGCCATCTTACGAACCATTGCCGTTCCTCCCCAAGAATATCAGCCCATGTCCGCTGTAAGCTGCTTTCCGCCAAGAAGATGGAAATGCAGATGATGAACACTCTGGCAGCCGTGTTCTCCGCAGTTGGTAACAATGCGGAAACCGTCCTCGGCAATGCCAAGTTCCTTTGCAAGCTTTGCAGCCGTTTCAAAGATCTTTGAAACTACCGCAGAGTTTTCGGAAGTTATCTCCGATGCCCCTGAAATATGGTTCTTGGGTACAATAAGAACGTGAACGGGCGCAAGAGGATTTATGTCCTTGAAAGCATAGACATACTCGTCCTCATATACCTTGGTGCTCGGGATCTCGCCCGCAATTATTTTGCAGAAAAGACAATCGCTCATTTAAAACAACTCCTTATCCTATAACGCTTTTTACAATTTCGGAAACGCTGTCCACAGCTTTTCCGATAAGGGAAACATCACCGATACCCGCCATGGCGCTGTCGGGACGTCCGCCGCCCTTTCCGCCGGTTACTGCGGAAACCTGCTGAACTATCTTACCCGCGTGTGCGCCTGCGGAAACTGCGTCCTTGCCGCAGGAACATATTACCGAAGCGGAATTTCCGTTTACCGCAACAATTACCGCCACTGCGTCCGAAGCCTTGTCCTTTATGCGGTCGCCCATTGTCCTGAGAACATCGGGCTTGGTGTTTTCCAGAACCGCTGTCATAATTTTTACTTTGCCCTCAGTCTTTGCGCCTGCAAAAATTGATTCAAGCTGCGCGTCGGCGATCTTGCCTTTCAGAGCCGCAACTTCCTTTTCAAGAGTCTTGACTTCGCTTGCCGCAGCGGCGCACTTGGAAGCAAGTTCCGCGGGGTTGGGCGCTTTTATAGCCTGTGCGGATTTCGTAATAATGTCCTTGTATTCGCCGATAAGGGCAAGAACGCCCGAACCGGTTACCGCTTCGATACGTCTTACGCCCGCGGCAACGGAATTTTCGGAAATTATCTTGAAAAGTCCTAATTTTGAAGTATTGTCAACGTGCGTTCCTCCGCAGAACTCAATGGAAGTTCCCTCAACATTGACAACTCGTACAATATCGCCGTACTTTTCACCGAAAAGCGCCATTGCTCCGAGTTTTCTTGCCTCATCAATGGGCATTTCGTTTGTAACAACGGGAATTGCCGACAGAACATTCTTATTTATGATAGTTTCTATCTCATTAAGCTGCTCGGGTGTGACCGCTTCAAAGTGCGAGAAGTCAAAACGAACTCTTTCGCTGTCAACAAGCTGTCCCGCCTGATGAACATGGTCGCCGAGAACTTTTCTGAGAGCCGCTTGAAGCAGATGCGCCGCAGTATGGTTTCTCATTATCGAACGTCTGCGGACTTCATCAACGGAAGCCGTTACGCTGTCGCCGACGGAAACTGTTCCCTGAGCAATACCCATATGCAGGAAATGTCCGCTGTGTATCTTCTTTGTATCGGAAACTTCAAACGCAGTCATAGCACCGCTGATAACGCCCGTGTCTCCCACCTGTCCGCCGCTTTCCGCGTAAAAAGGAGTTTTATCAAGGACAATAACAGCTTCATCACCGTCATTTGCAGTCTGAACGCTTTCGCCGTCAACGAAGATGGCAAGAACTTTCGCCTGCTCCTCCATTGAGGAATATCCTGTAAATTCAGTGGGCGCGGCTTCAACAACAAGAGAACCGTCCTCCCATGAAGAACCTGATTTTGCGTTGTGGTCGTCGCGAGCCTTTTTCTTCTGCTCATTGAGACATTCCCGGTATCTGTCAATATCAACGGAAAGTCCCTTTTCCTCGGCAATTTCAATTGTCAGGTCAATGGGGAAACCGTAAGTATCACTGAGCAGGAACGCATCATCGCCGCTGATTACCTTTCCGCCCACGGCAAGAACGGCATCAGTTTTCTCGGTAAGGATCTCCATACCCTTGTCAATGGTCTTGGCAAAGGTTTCTTCCTCGCTCTTTACCAGCTTTTTAATGTATGTCTTTCTTTCCTCAAGTTCGGGATAAGCAACGGCGTTTTCGGCAATTACCGTGTCAACAACTTCATAAAGGAACGGTTCTTTTATGCCTAAAAGTCTGCCGTGGCGTGCCGCACGTCTTAAAAGACGTCTGAGAACGTAGCCCCTGCCGTTGTTTGACGGTGTAACGCCATCACCGACCATGAAAGTCGTACTTCTGATATGGTCAGTAATAACACGCAGGGAAATGTCGTTCTTCTCGTTTTCCTTGTATTTAACGCCTGCAATTCTGCTGATATGATTCATAATGTTGCGGACGGTGTCAACTTCAAAAAGGTTGTCAACGCCCTGCATAGCGCAGGCAAGTCTTTCCAGACCCATGCCCGTGTCGATGTTCTTGTGAGCCATTTCGGCGTAATTTCCGTTGCCGTCGCTGTCAAACTGGGAGAAAACCAGATTCCATATTTCTATGATACGGTCATTGTCGCTTGCCTGTTCAAAGCTTTCAAAAGGACCGTAGGCTTCTCCCCTGTCAAAATGTATTTCCGAACAGGGACCGCAGGGACCGCTGCCGTGTTCCCAGAAATTGTCTTTCTTTCCGAGACGCTTGATACGTTCCTTGGGAATACCTATATCATTCATCCAAATCTGCTCGGCTTCGTCGTCGCTTTCAAAAACCGTTATCCAGAGCCTGTCAGCGGGAATTTCCAGAACTTTTGTCAGAAATTCCCACGCCCATGCAATAGCTTCTTTCTTGAAATAGTCCCCGAAAGAAAAGTTGCCCAGCATTTCAAAATAAGTACCGTGGCGTGCGGTTTTGCCCACATTTTCAATATCGGGAGTACGGATACATTTCTGACAAGTGGTAACTCTCACATTTGGAGGAGTTTCCTGTCCGAGAAAGAACTTTTTCAGCGGAGCCATACCGCTGTTTATGAGCAGCAAGCTGTTGTCGCCGTGGGGAATAAGCGAAGAACTTGCCATTCTTGTGTGATCTTTGCTTTCAAAAAACGAGAGATATTTTTCTCTCAGATCGTTTAAGCCTGTCCACTGCATTTTAAAACATTCCTTTCAATTTGCAAATCACTCTTCGTCATCGCTTTCGGGCATATCCCAATTGTGGTAAACGTTCTGAACATCGTCGTTATCTTCCAGATGTTCAAGGAGCAGATTCATTTTCTTTATAGATTCTTCGTCTGTAAGAGTCGTGTAGGTAGAGGGGATCATTTCCACATCTGCGGAAATAAGCTTATAGCCCTTTTCGGTAAGTCCGTCACGGACAGCCGCAAGTTCATTTGGTTCTGTCTCTATCTCGATAACATCGTCCTCCATAGAAAAGTCAGACGCGCCAAGGTCGAACACATCGTCCATTACTTTGTCCTCTTCAAGACCGTTATTCTCGGCAACAATTATGCCCTTGCTTGAAAACATGAAGGAAACGCAGCCTGTAGTTCCCAGATTTCCGCCGAATTTGTCAAAATAGTGGCGTATATCGCCTGCCGTGCGGTTCTTGTTGTCGGTAAGCGTTTCAACAATTACCGCAACGCCGTTAGGACCGTAACCCTCATAAACGTTGGCTTCGTAATCCGTTTTGTCACCGCCGCCCGCAGCTTTCTTGATAACGCGGTCGATATTGTCGTTAGGAACGTTGTTAGCCTTTGCCTTTGCGATAAGGTCGCGGAGTTTTGCGTTGTTATTGGGATCTGCGCCGCCCTCCTTAACGCAAACGGTGATCTCACGTCCTATTTTGGTGAAGATCTTCGCTCTTGCGCCGTCGGTGGCTTCCTTTTTCCTTTTGATGTTGTTCCATTTGGAATGTCCTGACATAAAATTCTCTCCTTAAATAAATATTATATTGTAAAATTTTACAAAAATTTTCTTACAAACATATTTCTGTATTTTGAGCCGCTGCCTTCAATAGGCTGCCCGTGTCCGAAAAATATCCTTTTGGGGGAAATTTCTTTCACCCTGTCAAGTGAACGCCTTGCCGCCGCAGGACTTTCGCAGATAGCAGGGAATGACGGTTCTTTGCGGTTCATAGCCGCATCGCCTATGTAAAGATCTTTTACGTGAAGTATTCCGAAAGAACCTTTCGTGTGTCCGTCAAGTTTTATGGCTTTACAGTCTTTTATGCCCAATTCTTCGCCCAAAGCCATGCCGTCTTTAAGCGGAATGTTCACATCGAAACTCTCCGCGGCATTTTCCATGCGCTTGAATAAAGCTTTCTTCATTGCTTTTCCCAAGATCCCCACAGTGTAGACATTCCGCGAAATATTGCATTTCGCAAGGGAAATATCATCTTCCGACATTGCGATACGCGCGCCGTACAGTTCGGCAAAATACGCCGCATTCCCGATATGATCGTTATGCCCGTGTGTAAGGACGATCAGCTTTACATTATAATTGTGAAGCCATACTTCAATTTCGTTCCGATAATCGGCAGTTCCCGTATCAATGAGAATATCCCCGCTTTTTCCTCTGATAACATAGCAGTTGACATTCCCGCAGGAGATCATATTAACTCCCTCAAGATCCACTTTCATCACTCTTTTCCCGAACTAAATCTGTATTATACCATATAATATCAAATAATTCAACCATTCTTTTATGATTTTCCGTTAAATAAAGATAACCGAACAGTGTTTCCAGCGCCGTTGCGCGTCTGTATTCCACAGGATCGGAACTTTTCGGGACGGTATTTCCCGTGGCGTTCCGTCCTCTTTTAAGTATGGAAAGTTCCTCCTCGGAAAGTTCGGGAAGTATCACGTCCACAGCCTTTGACTGAAAGGAAGCGCGGACTTTTTCCACAGCCGCCGTGTGAAGTTTTTTAACAGGCATATTCGCCGTAAGAACGAGCCGTTCCCTTACAAGCTGTTCATACACCGCGTCTCCGAGGAATGCAAGCGTCAGCGGGCTGTAATTGTTTACATCATGTTTTTCTATTGCGACTCACCTCTCTGTCGGATCCTGCGCCGTTCTTGCGCCGTCATGGTCTTTCATATAGAACAGCAGATCTATCAGTGCTTCATGATATGGTATGAAAATTCCCTCCGCGATCATTCTCTTTATCTCGGAAATATCCGCCCATTTCACCTGCGCGACTTCTTCCGCCTGAAGCGTCAGCGCAGTTTCGTCCACATTCTTGTTTACAATGTAAATATCATCCAAAATGTCCTTTGTTTGTATGGTAAGGACTCTGCGAAGTTCATCAGTGGAAAGTTGTATCCCCAATTCCTCTTCAGTTTCCCTTATAGCGGCGGAAAGGCTTGTATCTCCAGTAACGGACGAACCGCCAACGCTCAGATCCCACATTCCGCTCCAGCTGTGCTTGAAAGGCTGTCTCTGCTGGATAAGCATTTTCCCGTCCGAATTGAATATGCATATGTGCACAACCATACGATACCAACCCTCAGGAATGGGTTTCCCGCGTGCCATGTTCATTCCTGTAAGATTTCCTTCACGATCATAAACGTCAAAATATTCCATAAATATCCCCCGTCATCAGAATACAAAATCAAACTCAAATCCGAAAATATTTACCGTGTCGCCCTCCTCAATGCCCATCTGTTCAAGTTTATCTATAATCCCGCTCGTTCGCAGAACTCTCTGGAAATACTGCAGGGACGCGTAATCGTCCATATCCACAGTGCGCATGATGTTTTCCAGCCAATCCGCTTCAACATAGAAAACACCGTCATCTCCGCGGGTGATCTCAAATCTTTTGCTGATGCCCGCACGTTCATCAAGTTCACGTTTAGGAGCAGCTTCCGCTTCATATTCCTTAATGGGAGGAAGCTTGTCCAGTTCGGCGGCAATTGCATTCACCAGTTCTTTTGTTCCCGTGACAGCCGCCGCGGAAATTTCCAAAAACGGCAGACCCAGTCCTTTTACATAATTTGCAAAATCGTCAATATTCTCCCTTGAAGCGGAATCGCATTTGTTTGCCGCAACTATCTGGGGAAGTTCCGCAAGTTCCTTGCTGAAATTCTTTAATTCACGGTTTATGATAACAAAGTCCGACTTGGGGTCTCTGCCTTCCATTCCCGAAACGTCCACAACATGAACGATAAGCCTGCACCTTTCCACATGGCGGAGGAATTCATGTCCCAGACCAACGCCGTCGCTTGCGCCCTCGATAAGTCCGGGAATATCCGCCATTACAAAGGATTTCCCCTCGTCTATCTTTACAACTCCCAGAACAGGCGTCAGCGTTGTAAAATGATAGTTGGCAATTTTAGGCTTAGCCGCCGAAACAACAGAAATAAGCGTGGATTTTCCCACATTTGGGAAACCTACCAGTCCCACATCCGCAAGAAGTTTCAGTTCCAGCGAAACTTCATATTCCTCACCTAAAAATCCCGGCTTGGAAAATTTGGGTATCTGGCGGGTAGGGGTAGCAAATCTTGCATTTCCTTTGCCGCCTTTGCCGCCTTTTGCAAGAACTTTCGGTTCGTCCGAGGACATATCCGCCATTATCCTGCCTGTTTCCGCATCGCGGATAAGAGTTCCGCGGGGAACTTTTATAATAAGATCGGGAGCGTTTTTGCCTGTGCGGTTTCCCGAAGCGCCGTTATCGCCTCTTTCGGCAATGTACTTGCGCTTATATCGGAAATCTTCAAGGGTGGAAAAGTTATCGTCCACAACAAAAACAATATCCCCGCCCTTGCCGCCGTCACCGCCGTCGGGACCGCCCGCGGCAACATACTTTTCGCGATGGAATGACACCGCGCCGTCACCGCCGTCACCCGCTTTTATTCTGATCTTTGCCTTATCAACAAACATTGGCAGACCTCTTTCTATGGAATCATTTTACAATTAAGGAAACATCTTACAAATGCTCCCAAAAAACCCATAATATTATACCACAAACAAATCAAAACTGCAATAGAAATATGTCAAAACCGATATTTTTAACCGAAATTTTTCACCTATGTGAGGAAAAATCAGCATTATTCACAATACAATAGCTTCCTACAGGCTCCATCAGCCGTTCAAAGATCTGAACAGTATCGCTGCTTGCGCCCATGTCATAAAAAATTATCAGCGTATCGGGATATTGTCCCATGACCCTGTATATATATCGTCTCACGATAAATTCTATATCAGAAGTACCGCTGTCCACGGGAAGTATAAGAAAAATTCTCGGGCAATTCCCCGGAACTGCCGTTTTTACCGCATAGATGCCATTGATAATAAGTATTGCCGTACATGATAAAAAAATTGCCGTTATGTTTAATTCCGTCATAAAAACCGCTCCTTTCACTATCATTTTATGAAAAAAACAGTATTTTGTGATTAATTGTTTATAAATTCAAAAGCCGCCTTTGCTTGACATTATACGACTTTAGGTGTATAATTGGAATTAAATTATACTTATGGAGGATAGATATTACAATGGACGCAGAACTAAATCTCCTTAAAAAGCATAAAAAAGGTCTGCTCAGAATAGTATTCAGCAGGACGGGCATAGTTATCCTGCTTCTGCTGCTGGGAGTTGCCTGCTTTATATCGGCGGAAACTTTCTTTGCGGGAATTATAGCACATATCCTCGGCGGCGTGGGAGTTTTCAACTTCTTTGTAATAGCCGCTATCGTAAACAGCGATATGGATTCTTCCGCAAAACTTACTTGGATACTTGTAGTTTCACTTACTTCTGTTTTCGGAACGCTTTTCTACCTGTATACGAAAACAAATATAGGCAGCCGTGCGGTCGGCGCAGGCTATAACTATCTTATAAAGACCCACAAGGACGACATTAAACAGGACGAAACCGTTCTTTCCGAAATACGAAAGGAAAGCCCCGAGACAGCCGAACTTGTACATTACCTTAATAAGAGCAGCACTTTCCCCATAACCGACAAGAACAGGATAACCTACTACCCTTTGGGCGAGGAAAAGTGGACTGCCATGCTTGAAGCACTGAAAAGCGCGGAAAAGTTCATTTTTATGGAGTATTTCATTGTGGAAGAGGGCAGGATGTGGGGAACTATCCTGAACATTCTTGCGCAGAAAGCCGCCGAGGGCGTGGAAGTCCGCGTCATGTATGACGGGACCTGCGCCATTGCGCTACTGCCCTATAATTACCCCGAAATGCTTGCGAAATACGGCATAAAATGCAAGATGTTCTCACCTATAAGACCTTTTGTCTCCACTCACTACAACTACCGCGATCACAGGAAAATACTTGTGGTGGACGGAAAAGTGGGTTTCAACGGCGGCGTGAATCTTGCGGACGAGTATATCAACCACAAAAAAGTTTTCGGACACTGGAAAGACACCGCCGTGAAGATAGAGGGCGAGGCTGTCAGAAATCTTACTCTGATGTTCCTGAATATGTGGTGTCTTGGCGAGAAAGAGCCCGATTACAGGACTTACCTTGATGCGCCTTTTGAAAGTTTCCCGAACGAAAAGGGTTATGCCGTTCCCTACGGTTTCAATCCCTTTGATTCGGACAAGGTGGGCGAGAAAGTCTATATGGACATTCTCAACAGGGCAAATAATTACGTTCATATCATGACTCCCTATCTCATTCTTGATGATGCGCTGTTAAATTCCCTGAAATATTCCGCCGAAAGGGGCATTGACACAAAACTTATTCTCCCGGGAATTCCCGATAAAAAGCCTGTCTATGCTCTTGCAAAGACATATTTCAAAACGCTTCTTGACTCGGGCGTGGAAATTTACCTCTACACTCCGGGATTTGTCCATGCGAAAATGTTCATTTCCGACGATAAAAAAGCGGTAGTGGGAACTATCAACCTTGACTACAGAAGCCTTTACCACCACTTTGAATGCGGAACGTACATCTACGGCGCGGACGTTGTCCACGACATTGAAAACGACTTTTCCGAAACTCTGAAAAAGTGCGAAAAAGTCACCTGCGAAAGCATTAAGAACGAAAAAGCAATTACAAAGTTAGTCGGCGGCTTTATGCGCTTTATTGCGCCGCTGCTTTAAAATAAAAGTGAGATGTTTTTAATATGACTCTTGGAGAACTTAAAACAGGTCAGTCTGCTGTAATAACCGAAGTTGGCGGCGAGGGCGCGCTTCGGTGCAGATTGCTTGACATGGGACTTATTCCCAAAACAAAGGTAATGGTGCGGAAAGTCGCGCCTATGGGCGACCCCATAGAACTTTTCCTGCGTGGCTATGAACTTACCATACGTCTTGAGGACGCGGAGAAAATTACCATAATTCCCGAGAAAGCAGGTGCGGAAAAATGATATTTGCTCTTGCGGGAAACCAGAACTGCGGAAAGACCACGCTTTTCAATCAGCTTACAGGATCAAATCAGCACGTGGGAAATTTCCCCGGCGTTACGGTGGAGGGAAAATCAGGCGATGTCCGCGGTCTGAAAAATTGTCAGGTAGTAGACCTGCCGGGAATATATTCCATACGTCCCTATACGGGCGAGGAACGAGTAACGCGGGATTTTCTCATTGACGGAAAACCCGACGCCATTATAAATATTGCCGACGCTACAAACATCGAAAGAAATCTCTACCTTACGCTTCAGCTTATTGAAATGAATATCCCCATGGTTCTTGCCCTGAACATGATGGACGAAGTCCGCAACAACGGCGGAACGGTGGACGTAAAGGCACTTTCGGAACGTCTTGGAATACCCGTTCTTCCCATAAGTGCGGCAAAGAACGAGGGTATAGACGAACTTATCGCCAAGACCGAGGAAATAGCTTTAAAGCAGAAAAAGCCCAAGCGGACGGATTTCTGCTCGGGCGCAGTACATAGATGTATACACGCCGTTTCGCATATGGTGGAGGATCATGCCCAATTAGCGGGAACTTCCTCAAAATTTGCAGCCACAAAACTTGTTGAGGGCGACCCCGACATTAACGGCAAACTGAAACTCAACGAAAACGAACTTGAAATGATAGAACACAGCGTTACCGAAATGGAACAGGAACTTGGCATGGACAGGAACGCCGCTCTTGCGGATATGCGTTACACGTTCATTGAGGAAGTCTGCCGCGACACCGTTGTAAAATGCCACGAAAGCAAGGAACACGCCCGAAGCGTGAAGATAGACAACATTCTTACCAATAAATACCTTGCGATACCGCTTTTCCTTTGCATAATGCTTTTTGTGTTCTGGATAACATTCGGGTCGGTAGGCGCATGGCTGGGAGATGCGTTTTCATATGTAATCGACAACGCTTCCGAGTACGCCGACAAAGTTCTTACGGCTTACGGGCTCAATCCCGTGGTGAAAAGCCTTATAATAGACGGAGTTTTTGCGGGAGTGGGAAGTGTTCTCAGCTTTCTGCCCACCATAATAACGCTGTTCTTCTGCCTTTCAATTCTGGAGGACAGCGGTTACATGGCGCGTGTAGCGTTTGTGATGGATAAGCTGCTGCGTAAGATAGGACTTTCGGGGCGGTCGTTTGTGCCGATGCTGATAGGCTTCGGGTGCAGCGTTCCTGCCATCATGGCAACGAGAACCCTTGCTTCCGACCGCGACAGGCGAATGACCATATTCCTTACTCCGTTTATGAGCTGTAGTGCAAAACTTCCCATTTACGCGGTGTTCACGGCGGCATTTTTCCCGAAATACAAAGCGCTTGTAATGCTTCTGCTGTACGTTTCGGGAATGCTTGTGGGAATTATCTGCGGAGTTATAATGAACCACACCCGTTTTAAAGGCAAGCCCGTGCCTTTTGTAATGGAACTTCCAAACTATCGTATGCCCTCGGCGAAAAGCGTTGTGCTTCTCATGTGGGACAAGGCAAAAGACTTTATAGAACGGGCATTTACGGTAATTTTCTTTGCGTCCATAGCGATATGGTTTTTACAGAGTTTTGATACCCGCCTGAATATTGCGGCGGACAGTTCGGAAAGTCTCCTTGCCAAGCTTGGTGCGGCAATTGCTCCTGTATTTGCGCCGCTCGGTTTCGGAGACTGGAAAGCCGCCACTGCGCTGATAACGGGATTCACCGCAAAAGAAGCGGTAGTCTCCACTCTGGCAGTGCTGACGGGTTCGGACACAAATTCGTTAAATACCGTACTTTCGGGAATGTTCACTCCCCTTTCCGCGGCAAGTTTCCTGATATTCACGCTGCTTTACACGCCGTGCGTTGCGGCAATTGCAGCTGTCCGCCGTGAAATGAACAGCAGGCTTTCCGCATTATGGATGGTAATTATCCAGTGTGTGACCGCGTGGCTGGCGGCGTTCGTGGTATTCCAGATAGGCGGACTGTTCTTCGTATAAAACAAATGGTGCTGCACACAACAGCACCATTATTTTTTAAACACTGTGCAGGATCTCTTTCCCGCCGCGCTTATAGATCCTCGGAACGCGCTTGCTGATCCCGCATACTATCTCGTATCCGATAGTACCATATATTTCCGCAAGATCATCAGCGGTGATGATCTCATCTCCGCTCCTTCCGATAAGAGTTACTTCATCGCCTTCGGATATTCCTTCAAGACCTGTTATATCCGCCATCATCTGATCCATGCAGATACGTCCTACGCCCCGCGCACGTTTTCCGTTTATAAGAACTTCATTCCTGCCCGAAAGCAGTCTGGGATAACCGTCCGCATAGCCGCATGGTATTGTAGCGATAACTCTGTCGCTGTCAGCAGTATATGTTCTTCCGTAACTTACAGAATCTCCCTTATGTATCGTCTTTATCTGGGAAATTACCGATCTCAGCTCCATTACCGGAGAAAGTTCTATCGGCATTTCAAGTGAGCGGTCGGGTTTAAGTCCGTAAAGGACGATCCCAAGACGTGCAAGAGTGCTTCTCTCGTCACGGTGGAAGATCGCTCCCGCACTGTTGAGACAATGCTTATGGATAAACTTTACTCCGCGCTTTTCGGCAGCTTCGGCTGCGGAGAAAAATCTCCGCTTCTGCATTTCGGTAAACTCAAAGTCAGACTTTTCCATGCAGTCTGCGGCGGCAAGATGTGTAAAAACTCCCTCTGCGCGTATATTCGGCATTGACGCGATCTCTGCAATTTCAGAGCCGCATTTTTCCGCATCGTCCGCTGAAAGCCCCACTCTGCTCATTCCCGTGTCAAGCTTTATATGCACACGGACGGGAGCGGCGGCTTTTGCCGATATTTCGGCAGCTTGTTTAAGCGACACCACAGAACCGATAATATCATTCTCGATCAGAATATGCGAATGCTCGGGCGCGCTCCAGCTAAGTATGAGAATATCTCCCCTGCACCCTGCATTACGCAGCCGCAAAGCTTCGTCAATATTTGAAACGCAGAAAAAATCCACTCCCATACTCTGGTAAAGCGACATTATTTCTGTGTCCCCGTGTCCGTAGCCGTCCGCCTTGACAACGCAGGCAGGCTTGATATTGCCGAGGATCTCCTTTAAAGCATTAAGGTTTCTTTCCGCCGCATCAAGATCAATCTCGGCGCGGACACTGTTGTAAAAATCAATTTTCATAAGGTCATTACCTCTTAATTTAACAGATTTTCAAAAAGCTATTGTAAAAATGAAATATTTGTGCTATAATATATTTCAGACTTTATATTTTCAGAAACGAGGATCTATTATGTTTATTCCGGATTTCGACCCTGAAGAAAGAAAAAGAACAGTATGTTTTTCGGGACATCGCCCTGAAAAACTGCCTGATGGCGGAAGCAGCCGCTCTCAGCTGGTCAAAATGTTAAAAAGCATACTGTACAAATCTGTTATCGACAGCATAGACGAAGGGTATAACTGCTTCATTACAGGACTTGCAAGGGGTATCGATCTCTGGGCGGGAGAAATTGTCCTCGAACTTAAAGCGCAGGGCGAAAATATCAGGCTCATTGCCGCTGCTCCGTACAGAGGTCACGGCAAAAATTTTGTAAGCTACGAAAAATACACTCTTGGAAATATTCTCCTGAAAGCTGACGAAGTCGTCTATGTAAGCGAAAACTATGACAAAAGCTGTATGCAGCGAAGGAATCAATATATGGTCAACCGTTCGGGAAAACTTATTGCAGTAGTCTCGGATTACCGCAGCGGAACCGGCGCGACCATAAGATATGCCAATAAGTGCGGATTGATAACCCACATAATAGATTCGGGACATCTTGAAGAACAGACGGACGGTTTCAGACAGGAAAGCTTTTTCAGCATCTGAACACATCTCGCTTGCACACTTACGATGTTAATTATAGCACGTTCAAAAAATTTTTGCAAGTATTTTGAAAGGAATGTATAATATGGCAAAAAAAAGCGTGAAGATCGCAGTAACATACATTATAACCATACTCATGACGCTGCTTATTATCGGCGGGATATTCTACCTGCTTTTGCAGAGACTTCTGAACCCTCAGAAAAAGGACGAAAGCCTTCCGACGCTTGATCCGCTTGCAAGCACGGAAGAATATGTCCCATCATCGGAAGACAATACTACTTCGCTTTTTATTTTTGATTCCGCAAAACGTGAAAGCGGGAACTGCTTTATGATAGTGCGCATGGCAGCAGAAGAACGGAAGATCATTCTGATGCCCATACCTGCAAATACCTATATCGGACTGGACGGCACTTACAACACTTTATACGATTTCTACCGCACAGGCGGCACAGCAAAAGCAGTAAGCGCTGCAAGCTCGGCGCTTGGCATTGATATTGATTATTACCTTAAAATGGATAATAACAGTTTTTCGGCAATTGTGGATACTTTCGGCGGAGTTGATTTTGATATTCCGTATAACCTTATCTATTCCGATGCGGAAACAGGCGAAGAGACCGTTTTCCGCGAGGGTGAAGTATATCTTGAATCCGACAGCATGAGAAAGATCTTTACATTCCCGGATTACAAATCGGGAGAAGAATACAGGGCAAAGATCATCGGAGTAATAATTTCCGATCTTATAAACAAGAACGTTAAAGGAAATTTTTCGGCAAATATTGACACATATTTCAATAATATAATAAATTCTTCCATAGAAACGAATTATACAGCCTATGACTATCAGGAGCAATCCGATGCCATGAAATATATTGCGGAAAGTTCCGACAGGATAGCGCAGCTCGTTACCGTAACGGGAAATTCCGACGAAAACGGCAATTTTACACTTGATGAAAATTTCATAAGAGCAGTTCCCGAATGGCTCAGGATCTACAACGAAACAGACGATACCGAAACTTCGGAATAAACCTGTTTCTGCTAATTTATACAAACCATTCTTTGAATAAACGCATAGGAATTTCAAATAATACTCTCGGAAGTGTATTCTTCCGAGAGTTTTGCGTTGTGCCAATTGCGGCGCAGCGCAGTAATGAAAGGGTGAATAGAATGCTTGATAAAATCGCGTTGGTACTGCTTATCATCGGCGGACTCAACTGGGGTCTGGTAGGCATATTCGGCTTCGACCTTGTTGCGTGGCTGTTCGGCGGTACGGGAGCAATTCTCAGCAGGATCGTCTATGTAGTAGTAGCACTTTCCGCTATCTGGTGCATAACTCTTCTTTTCAAGAACGACCGGGTAACAGCAAGAAGCTGACAATGAAAAACGGCAGACATCGGCAGGTGAAATATCCGCTGTATGTCCGCCGTTTTTATTTTCACCGGAACTTTAACACTTTTTTAAAAGTTTTTTTTTTTGTTTGTTCACCATATTATGCGGAAAGTATGCTACAATAGCTAACGTTGGAAATTTTGACAAATTTTTTACAGAAAAGGAGCATATTTTATGAACGTTAAAAAATTACTTGCGGCGCTGGCTGCGCTTACAATGGCACTTTCCCTTGCTGCCTGCGGCGGAAACGACGAGTCACATGGCGAAGCCGACGGAAATAACACAAATTTTGCGGCAGAAGCCGACAATGACAGCAATGATGAGACCACAACCAAGGAAAAGAAAAAAGATAAAGATAAAGACACCGGATCAGAAGAAAATTTTGAAGTTGTAGACGCTGCGGCGGAAGATTTTGAGTATCAATATGATGTAGTTATGAAGGGTGTGAAAATAACAAATTATCTTGGTACTGAAAAAGCTATCCGAGTTCCTTCCGATATAGACGGAGATCCTGTTATTGAATTCTGCTTAAGTGAAGGAAGTGATCTTACATATGTAGAATTGCCTGATACTGTTTTAACTCTCAGCGAAGATACTTTTAAAGGCTGCAGGACTCTTGAGGGTGTCAAACTCCCGAACAGTATATCTTCGATCCCCCAAAATGCATTTGCTGATTGTAGTTCTCTTAAAAGTATAGTGATCCCGGAAGGTGTGACCAGTGTAAAATACAGTGCGTTTATAGGCTGCAGTGCTCTTAAAGATGTTACACTGCCGGAAACTCTGACTGCAATAGAATATAGAGAATTTGCAGACTGTGATGCTCTTGAAAGTATAGTTATTCCGGGAAGTGTAAAAATAATAGGTGAAAGTGCTTTTGAAGAATGCGAATCACTTAAAAGCGTTGTAATTTGCGAAGGCGTTGAAGAAATTTATGCAAGCGCATTCAAAGGTTGTGGAAGCTTAGAAAGTATAGAATTCCCAAGTTCATTGAGAGTATTAAAAGAGAGCGTATTTGAAGATTGTGTAAGTCTGACCGATATTGTTATACCTGAGGGAGAAGTATACAAAGATTTTAGTGAAGCGTTCATTTTCCGCAATTGTATCAACCTGACAAGCGTGACTTTTCCGGAAAAAGTATCAACTATTGGAGGGTTTATGTTTTTGGAATGTGAAAAATTAGAGCAGGTAAATATGCCTAAAAATTTATTTGAAATAGGTGCAGGTGCTTTTGAAGACTGTAAAGCACTTAAAAAATTGGAATTACCTGATAGCACTAAAAAAATTGGTGATGAAGCATTTGATGACTGTATTTCCCTCAGAGAGCTCGTTCTGCCCGATAATTTTGATGAATTTGGCAGCGAGCCGAAAGATAGTTTTGATGGCTGTGATGCACTTACTGTTACTTATAAGGGTAATGAGTATAACTATTCAAATTGGGACGACTTAAAAAATGCTTTAGATGAAAAATAATTGACATTTTTACAATTATCCTTAAAAATCAAAAACGCTGCCGCAGAACACGGCAGCGTTCTTGTTTTCGGTTCAGCAATCGCAGGAAGTGTCGTCCTTTCCGGTATCGCAGCAGCCACACTTGCAGTTATCGTTTCCGCTTGGGTGCGGGAAAAACTGCTCGGTTGGGAATTCTATCCTGTCGAAAATATCGCAGGGAGCTTCCGATGCCGCCGAAGTCGAGCAGTCCTTGCAAGGTATGCAGTAATCATACGCGGGAACTATCATTGATACGGGGCGGGAAAGCTGTATGATCGAGAACAATCCTACAGAGACTGCTAAAGTTCTTTCCAGACCGGGTTTCGGACAAGGGTTCGGGCAGCAGCAGTTCTGCGGACCGTGATCCTGTTCGTTCGTGCAGGGAACGCAGATAAGTTTTGCGTCCAGAGCAACGGGATCAACTATCTGGATAGTAGCTTTCGGAGCGGAAGTGCTTGCGCCTTTTTCGCAGGAGCAGCAATCCTCGCTTATGGTTACGGGGAATTCCTGTTCGCTGGTGAAAACTTTTGCATTTCCCTCGCCGCCGTAGAGGATAACTCTCTTGTTCCACAGCGCAGTGCCGCAAAGCAGCGTTCCCATAGACGGCTGGCAGAAGGTCTTTGCATACGCTTCCGCAGTAACTTTGAATCTGTAAGTAATATCCACCGAGTAATATCCCGATTTAAATGGAACAGCATCGACCGAAATGCAGACTGTATCAACTTCGATACAACGAGGCTTTACTATGTTCATGTCGTCCGTAATTTCGGCTGAATCATCACATAAAGTAACAGGAAGCTCATAAATACAGTCGCGGTCTGAGCAGCTGTCAAAGATACGCTGGACCTCGATGCAAACCGCTTCCTTGAAGCAGTTGTTTTTATCGCTCATATAGATCCTCCTATGAAATTATTAAAGTATTAAAACTTCAATATATACTATTCACAGGCGGGATAAAAAGTTACAAAGTTATGTGTTTTTGTCTGTCTGGTGGAACTCTTTAAGGTTGCCAATCTTTTCGTTCCGCTCGTCAAGGACTTTTTCGACGTCTGTCCATTCAAGTCCGCGGTCGACTGCCAATACCATTATATGATAAAGCAGGTCGTTTATTTCGTTCATAAGCTCGTCATTGTCGCCGTTCTTGGCGGCAATTATAGTTTCTGCGGCTTCCTCGCCGACTTTTTTGCAAATTTTGTCAACGCCCTTTTCAAAAAGATAGCAGGTGTAGGATTTTTCGGGGGCTTCTCCCCTGTCAAATGCCGCCTTGCGGGCTTTTATAACTTCAAAAATTTCCTGGTAAACTGTCATTTTACGATCTCCTTTTATAAATTTTTTGTATAATCACTTTGGTTTCCGTTCCAAAGACATATTACGCATTTTCCGTTTTTGAAAATATGCTTACAATTTTCATACCCATATAAACGATGAGCACATTCCGGACATAACTCTTTCATCTTTGATTTTGATCTAAGGAACTCACTGCCGCATTCAACACAGGTACCGATCTTATCATCGCTCATTTTTGTCAGCGTCCTTTTTAATTATTTGTTATGTTGTCAACATTTTCACAATAAATGAAAATTTACAACAATTTCAGTTCACCTATCGTATAAACCTTTATTATACATTTCATTGAAAAAACAGCTGTATGAACCTGTGTGGCAGGCAGCGCCCGTTTGCTTAACATTCAGAAGAAGAGTGTCATTGTCGCAGTCACTGTAGATCGAAACGACCTCCTGCAAATGTCCGGAAGTCGCTCCTTTGTTCCACAGTTCCTGACGGGAACGGCTCCAGTACCATGTGTAACCTGTTTCCAAAGTTTTTTTCAGGCTCTCGCGGTTCATATA
>CANQTP010000011.1 GCA_947626755.1 uncultured Clostridia bacterium | reverse complement strand
AAATGCCCCCTTTCTTTAGACTTCCTTTCGGCATATTTATATTATACCACATTGTCTAACTTTTGGGGAGCATTTCAGAAAGGCTGGCGAACTTTTTTCTCAATTTTGCGCTTCGCGCAAAATTGCAATTACTTTTTCGACAATCTGTTTTTTATTTAAATGTTACAACATTCTTCTGAAGCATGAACACCGGGTGGTAGGAATGTTTTGACTTTCGCAGACCCTCTATCCCAAGATCTTCTTCCCTGTTGATGTATTCATAATCCGATGCCGCCGATTTTGCAAACTCGTTATTGATCGCCGCATACGCGCCTTGGATCTCGGCATTTGCCTTTTCGATATGAATGTCGAATGTGTCGGAATTTATCCTGTCGCCGATGGTGAACGCCTGAATTTTCCCGTCAACGGTAATTACTCCGCCTTTCAGTTCAAGCTCCCCGAAAGAGTTCATAAAGGTGTTTATTGCAAACTGTTCGCCGACGCTTGATTCATCGTCATAACCGTTATTAAGATTATAGCTTTTTACCGCAAACTCTATGCACTCGTCAAAATCCTTTTCCGTCATGTCGTGATATTCCCAGTTGTTTTCATAGAATCTTGCAAGGTGGTTGCGCTTCTGATGATATTTCTTCCCCGCAAGAGTACGGAGCTTTTCCGCTTCGTAAATGTAGTCGGAATCCGCTTCATCACAGGAAACGGTGTACATATCGGGGAAAAGTTCCTCAAAAAGCGGAATTTTATCGTTTGTCACCGAACTTACCACAAGGGGCGAACCCTGCTCCTCTGCTTCTTTCTTTAAAACCGTGAAAAGTTCCCTGTAATCGCCTTTCCCCGCAGGAAAGGTAAATCTCATGCCGTACTTTTTTGAGCATGAAATGTAAAAGTCCTTGTAACGGCATATTTTGGTTTCATAAAGTCTGTGCCAAGCCAGATTATTGGCAAAATTATACTCACAGCCCCTGAAATCGGATAATTTTAAAAGCTCTGTCACCCAAGGTCTGTCCGAAAGTTCAATAACCTTGAAATCAAGCATTGTTTATACCTCTATTTGTTTTAAAAGTTCCATAATGTTCCTGCTGATGTCCTCAATGGGAAGCGGTTCGCCTTCCTTACTGCACGGAACGACTTTCCAGCCGCGCTTTTCCGCGGCGTAAAGCGCCGACTTCCTGCACGAACGGAGATACTCCACATCGGATTCGTGAATATCCTTTCGGCTCTCGTCGCCGTGATACCTTTCCGACATAAGCTTCTGTGAAATCTCCACGGGCATATCCAGAAATATGACCATATCGGGCTTGGGAAGTCCAAGTTTGCCGTATTCGTAATCTTCCAGCCAGTCAAGATAGCTTTCCCACTGTTCCTCGGGAAGCTTCACCATCTGATGGATAGCATTTGAGGAAACGTATCTGCTTGCAAGAATAAGTTCTCCCCGCTTATAGTTTTCTTCCCAGAACATCTTGTAGCTTGCATATCTGTCCACGGCGTAAAAGCTGGACGCGGCATAAGCGTTCACTCCCGCCGCACTTCCCGAAATTTCACCGTTCAGATACATTTTCACAAGCGCGGAAGAGGGATTTTCATAGTCGGGAAAGCTTATCGCCTTTACGGTATGAGACTTTCCGAGTTCCCTTCCTGTAATTTCAAACTGTGTGGTCTTTCCGCTGCCGTCCAAACCGTCCAGAACAACAAGTCTGCCCATAAGTATTCTCCCATTCAACAATATTCCGATCATAATTATACCATTAAATTCTTCTTTCGTCAACGATTATTTTATTATGTAATATTTTGGAAATTGTTTATACTGCTTTAAATAGCACAATGTTATTGTACATTTTTAATAAACATATCTTCAAAAAGCTTGGCATTTGTATAAAATTTATCCATTATTAACAGCGAGTTCACAAATCCGACTGTAATAATATATATAATTGTAATGTATAGTAATTTGTTTAATGTCTTGTGTATAATATATTTTCATAATGGAGTAAGGAGGACACGGCAGTAACATTCCTGTCCGTCAAAATTTATAATGAAAAGTATAGCTGTTGTATATTCGACTAAATCCGGTCATACAAAAAAATACGCCGATTGGCTGAAAGAAGATGTTGACGCCGATGTCATAAGCGTTGACAGTTTCAATGTCACCAAAATGCTTGCTTACAAGCTTATAATATTTGCCTGCGGAGTCTACGGAGACAAGCTTGCGATCATGGATTTTATCAAGAAAAATCTCACTTCCGTTCCCGCTCAGAAGATCATGGTAATGGCTGTCAGCTGGTATACCAACGATTCTCCCGAAGCCACACAGAAGCTTATAAACGAAAATTTCCCCGAGCAGTTTAAAAACACCGTTCCGCTCTTTGTCATCAACAGCGGTATCGACAAGAAAACCATCAACGCCATGGATAAGGCAAAGCTTCTTGCCGCCCAGAACGCAATAAACAGAAAAGACGGACGCAGCTCGGACGATATAAATGCTCTTGCCATAATCAAAGGATTTGCGGATCAGACTTCAAAGGATAACCTTGCAAGCATTAAAAATGCAATTGATGAATTCTTCAATCCCAAGAAGAAAGAACCGGAAATTCCCGTTCCCGCGCCTAAACCCGCTGCGCCTGTTCCGCCAAAACCCGCAGCTCCCGCTGCTCCGAAACCTGCCGAGCCTGCTGCTGCAAAGCCTGCCGAACCCGCTGCTCCCAAGCCTGCGGCGGCTGTTCAGCCAAAAACGGAATCTCCTGCACCCGCACCGGAAAAGCCCAAGCCGGTCACAGATACGAACGATCTCAACAGTTCGGTAGAAGAAGCTTTCAAGAATCTTGGCGCAATAAGACAGGCAAGACCCGAAAATCCCGTTGTGGAACTTTCAAAAGAAGAAGAACAGACATCGGACGAACCTGTTGTAAGATTCAATTCCAGCGGTCAGGTAGTAGTATCGTCCGTTCTGGAAGCTATAAATTCACTTAACAGCACTCCTGCGCCCAATGTTCCCAAGTACACGGTAAATCCAGAAGCAGTCGGAGAAACTCCCGCTGTACAAAAGGCGAACCCTGCTCCTGCTGCTCCCAAGCCCGCAGCACCCAAGCAGGAAACTGCTGCTCCCAAACCGACAGCTCCTGTTCCGCCAAAACCTGCGGTTGCACCTAAGCCCACTTCTGCCGCTGCGGAAACTCCCGTTGTACAGAAGGCGAACCCTGCCCCCGCTGCTCCAAAACCCGCAGCACCCAAGCCGGAAGCCGTTCAGGCTGCTCCGAAATCTACAGCTGCGCCTAAGCCGACACCTACAGCCGCGGAAATTCCTGTTGTACAAAAGGCAAATCCCGCTCCTGCTGCCCCGAAACCCGCAGTTCAAGAAGCTAAACCTACTGTTCCCGAAACACCCAAACAGGAAACATATAAACCCGATTTTATTTCAACGGCTGAACCTGCTGCAAAACATAAAAACAGTTACATGGAACTTTTCGCGAGCAGGAGACGGTTACAGAATGCGGGATCTGCCGCAGAAGAAACGGAAACTCCTGTTTCAGCTCCGACTCCGCAGCCTGTTCCCGAGCCTGTTGTTGCTCCCGAACCCGCTGCCGCTGTTGTTCCCGAAAAACCTATCGAAAAACCCGCTCCCGCAAGACCCGAACCTGTCAGCTTTGAGGAAGCAGATAACAGCTTTATTGACTTTGATCTTGGCATTTCCGAGCCAGAACCTGCTCCCGCTGTTTCTGCTCCGGTACAGCAGAATTCTCCTGCCGCTGCCGAGATCGATCTTGACGGATATGATTTTATCGAAGATGTAAAGCCTTCCGCAAGCAAAAGAGCAATGAACGCTGTTCAGGAGCTTGCCAAGGCAAAAGCCGCCGCGGAACAGGAAGCCGCTAAAAAAGCTGCGGAACAAGCCGCTCTGGAAGCTGCAAGGCGCGGAGAGGAAGAAGCTGACGTTTCCGAATATCAGGAATCCGCTCCCGCATATGAAGAGACGCCTGCGCCTGTTCATAGATCCGAGGAACTTTCCGGTGATCTCGAAAAGATGAAGCATGAAATGGAAATGCTTGCCGAGGAAAGCGAGTTTGGCAAAACAAGCGGATCCGTTTACGAGGAGACGTCCGAACCCATTGGTGACGGTCTTGATGCATTTGCCTTTGCAGATACAGCGGACTATTACGCATCGGAACCCGCAGCGTCTGTCCCCGAAGAAACGGACTCTTCCGAAAGCGAGAGCAACCCCGATCTTGACCTGAAAAAATTGCAGGAACAGATCAATGCTTCTATTGAAAATAACCGTGCCGCTCACAAAAAGATGCAGGCAAAATACGGCAAAAGACAGAAAGAAGTTGTCAACAACCCGTTTGCTGTTCAGTTTGACGAAGAAGATGAAAAGAAACCCAAGAAAAACAAAAGTCCCGAGATCGGTCAGAAACGCCTTGACGATCCTATCGATCCTGACATATTCTTCAGCAGACCGGGCAAAAACAAGGAATTTGATATGCTGTCGGATTCCATGCCCGAGATCAAACCTCCGAAAATTTAAAATTCTCCGGAACTTCTAACATCAAAGCCGCGCCGATAATATCATCGGCGCGGCTTGCTTATCACTTCTTTACGGCTATAAGGAACTTTATCTTCTTTCCTTCTTCGGTAAACATCTTTTCATGCTCGGTAACAAGATTGTCGGGATAGTCTGAACCGTGCAGATCGCGGGTAAGGTACTTTATTTCAAAACCAGACTCGGCAAAATAGTCAAGCGATTCCTCAAAAAGCTCGTCATCGTCGGTCTTGAAATGTATCTCGCCGCCATCTTTCAGGAAAACGCGGTACTGCTTCAACTGCCTTGTATGGGTGAGCCGCCGCTTGTTATGCTTGTCCTTGGGCCACGGATTGCAGAAATTTATGTAAAGCCTGTCTATCCTGTCGTTTTCGTCAAAGGACGTAAGTATCATTTCTATATTCTGGGAAACAAGTTTCAGATTATCAACTTCCCTGCCCGCTTCGGAGAAAGCTTTTTCCACCGTCCTTCTGGCAACTCCCAGCATATCGCTTTTAATATCCATGGCAAGCCAGTTTATTTCGGGATATTTCAGAGCCGCCTGCGCCGCGAACCAGCCCTTTCCGCAGCCAAGCTCGGCATAAAGCGGTCTGTCATTCGGGAAAACTTCGTTCCACTTTCCCTTGTGTTCGGCGGCGTTCTCGATATAATAGGGACAAATTGCCAGTTCGGGTCGCGCCCATTTTTTTCTTCTTATTCTCATAAAATTTTCCTTTCCTATCCTTTTTTGAATATTTACAAACTATATTTTAGCATATTGCAATAAAAATTGCAAATTTTTTATATGAAATAGCGTGTTGATTTTAGCAAAAAATTATGATATAATTTAACTGTATCTATGAAAATTATATTAATGTTTTACTCTGCCTTATTTTGGCAAACATTGGAAAGGATATTGCTATGAGCTACAAACAGGACTTTATTAAATTTATGGTTGACAGCGGAGTCCTCACTTTCGGGGAATTTACCCTGAAAAGCGGAAGGAAGTCTCCCTACTTCATGAATTCGGGAAACTATAAGACAGGTGCGCAGCTTGCAAGGCTGGGCGAATTCTATGCGGAATGTATCCACGACAACGGCATTGAGTTTGAAACGCTGTTCGGTCCCGCATATAAGGGCATTCCCCTTGCGGTGACAACTGCCGCCGCACTTTATAATAAATTCGGCATTGACGCAAATTACTGCTTTGACAGAAAAGAAGCCAAAGATCACGGCGAAGGCGGAGTTATTGTGGGAAAACAGCTCACCGCAGGCGAGAAAGTCGTTATCATCGAGGACGTTGTCACTTCGGGAAAGGCTCTGCGGGAAGTTCTTCCGAAACTTAAAGACGCCGCAGACGTCAAGGTCACGGGAATGGTCATTCAGGCTGACCGCATGGAGAAAGGTCTTAACAGCGACAAGTCTGCAGTTCAGGACATAAAGGACGAATTCGGCATAAATATCTATTCCATAGTCAACATGGACGACATTATAGACGCCATCAGGGACGGTATTGTTCCCGGCAGAGAATATCTTGACAAGATGCTGGAATACCGCAGCGTTTACGGAGTATGATTTTTCGCTTCCCGCCGACAGCGGCAGACGGGGCAAGGGCGATAATAAATTTTCAGCCGCTGAGAAACGGAGCATAAAATGAGTGTCCTTTTCGATCTTACAGTTACCGGTCCCGAAATACTTGATTCGGTAATATTCATGGAGAAATCTCCCGCACACGCCGCATTCAAAGAAGAACTGGGAAAGATACTTTCCGACTTCAACAAAACTTCAAAGTTCGGCTCAAATGTGGAGATCGACGTCAACGGGCTTATAGAGTCCTCTGCCGAAACAATAAGAAATATGCACCGCGCGTTCCTGATATGGACTTTCCATGAAGATCTTACAAACGGCGCAAAAACCATGCGTTACAACACGTACCTGAAACTTTTCTTCAAGGGTCAGGAAAAAAGACTGGTATCCCTTAACGGCGGAAGCAAGTCCATTGCTCCCGAAAATGCTGCGCCTTTCAGGGATAAGTATATCGAAGAAGTAAGCAAGGATCCCGACCTTTTCAACGGTCTGAAAGAATTCTTTGCAGGATATGTTTACGGATATTTCTTCAACTACCTCAACGAACAGACGGTAATGAAGGACTATGCGGAATTCCTTGTTTGTCTGGGAATAATGTCCAACAAGATCACCACCACCGAGTCCGCAAAGCAGAAGATCCTTCCCAAAATGGCTATGCTGCTCAATAATGACCGTTTCAAATACATAAGCGGCGAGATCCCTCTTGAAATCATGATGGAACAGATCTATTACCGCTTCAATTTCACCGAACTTACTCCCGATGAGGACACCACCGTCAAGGAAGCTCTGAAAGGATACGTCATTGACGAATACTCATACAACGAAAGCGATGATCTTGTTGTTGACGATGTTATGGCGGACGCCATGAGCCGTTTCAACAAATTCATCTGTTCAAAGGATTTTGCAAATAACCTTTATGTCAACACTTTTGACGGCGTGCGCACATTCCTTGACGAGGACAAGGACGATGTGGGAGATTTCACCGTTGAAAGGCTGACCGACATAACCAACGAAAAATGCTCCGTCAACCATGACAGTTACTACACCGCAGGCAGAGAACCCGTTCTGGAATTTGCCCTCAGCGCGGATATGAAAGGCTACAAGTATCCCCTTACATTCAATGACGAAGGCACATACTGGTTCACGGACATTTACAAGGTGATCCTTGCTCCTGCCTGTGACAAAGCGATCTACATTGAAGTTGAGGAAGAAGATCTGCCGCTGCGTATGTTCCCGTTTGCGGAACCCGCTCTTAACACCAATATTATCCGTACTCTCGGAAATCTTGAGTCAAAGAGCTATTCTATACGTTCCGACAAGAGACATTACCTTGTGGAAATGAACGCTCTCCCCGCTTCAAAGACTCTTTCCGAGGACGACAAGAAGATGCAGGCTCTGGAAAAACTGCTGTATATAATTTCAGGAAACATGAACACCGATTCCTACAAGAAGCTTATTGAGGAAAACGTATTCGGAACGAAGCTTTATGAAGATTACATTCGTTACCGCATGGACTGCCTGTTCTCAAAGGGCATGAAGAGTCTCGAAGCCAAGAAAACTCTCCTTGACGAACTTAATAAGATTGGCTGATGGATCGGCAATTGTAAAGTTTATGTAAACAAATTGCCCCCCATTGTTAAGAAGCCGGAAATGTGGTATTATCTATCTGAACGATACCCGTTCAGAATAATTATTTACAGCAAGGAGGTAATACATATGAATATTTCCGAAATTTCGCAGAATCGCGCTGCCATGATGCCGGATATTTCTCAGGTGAAAAAATCGGAAGAGAATGTTCCCGAAAAGGAAAACTCCATTCCCGAACATACTCCTGCAAAGAAATTTGACGAATATTCAGAGTCGGAAAAGGATCAGCCTATAGGTCTTTACAGCGTTTCCGAGGACGAAAACGGCGAACCCCGCATAAATTACGATTCGCCTGAAGGTGATTCGCCCGAAGGCGGCGAAAAATGCACCGCCAACACCGATAAGGTTGATTCCGAGATAAAAATGATAAAGGAAAAAGCCGAGGAAATTCAGAAAAAACTAAAATATGCGTCAGGTGAGGAAAAATTCCGCCTTGAAAAGCAGCTACGCGCGGTGAATGCCGAACTTATGCAAAAGGACAACGACTCCTACCGCCGACAGAATACAATATTTACCATGGGTGAATAACAATATCATTTCCCCTGCGGAAAATCATTCGCAGGGGATTTTTTGTAGCAAGTTACAATTCTCACAACGAAATTTTGTGCAGAATTTTACCATAAAAATACCGCTTTCAAATCGTATTTATATCAGACGGGTAAAATTGAGGTGATAAACAGTATGACGGACAGACAGTTTGAGCGCAGGATAACGCTTATCCAACAGGGCGACAAACAGGGTCTGAAGGAAATTTATGACGAATACGGCAGAATGATCTATCAGTGCGCGTTACAGGTGCTTCACAACACCCATGACGCCGAGGACATTACATCGGAATTTTTCCTGAAACTCTGGAACATCGCAGATACATACTGCTTTGGCGGCAAGCATAAGCGCTGGCTTGTCACTATCGCAAGGAATATGTCTCTCGATCTGCTGAAAAAACAGAGCCGCGAACTGCTTACACCTTTTGACGGCGAAGAAGAAGCCGAACCCGCCGACAGCGTTTCCGCCGAGGACACCGCCGCGGGAAACATTACCGTTGAAGCGGCTCTGAAACAGCTTGACAGCGGCGAGCGGGAAATTGTCAACATGAAAATTATCGCCGATATGACTTTCCGCGATATTGCCGCCGTTCTGGGAAAACCTCTCGGAACGGTCACCTGGAAGTACCGCAACGCCATCGGCAAGCTGAAAAAATTTATCGGGGAGGTGGATCCCTCATGAAAACAAGTAAAATCATAAAGCTTTACAAAGAAAATGCGGAGAAAAATTCCCCCGATATGGATCACATCTGGGAAAAGATCGAGGGAAACCTTGGACCCAAGCCCGAAGGCAGCGTCACCTCAAAGCCTTTGCCCAAAAAGATAACTTTCCGCCGCTCCGCCGTATGGGCAACAGTCTGCGCGGCTGCGCTGGTAATTTTCCCGATCTCTGTAAGGATAATCAACAACACACATGAAATGTCCGCAAACGATTCATCGGCAGCGGACACCGCTCCCATGACAGAAGCTGTTACAACAACATTTTCGGAATATGCCGAAAATTTCGATGAAGAATTTAACGATGCAGCCGCCGAAGAAGCCGAACCAAGTGACGGAATGTATCCCGCAGCATCGGTTTCCGCAGCTGCAAAGTCGGGAAATGAATATTTCGTTGAAGAAGATGTTCTTATAAAGACGGACGTCATTGTAAACGCATATGTTGACCGCGTTTACAGCAAAGGGAATTCCACCTGCTACGAAATTTCAGCGGAAAACATTGAAACGGGCGAAGCGGAAAACATCACGCTGGAAAGTGATTCCCTTTACACCATGAAGCAGGACGGAAGCTACATTCTTCCCCTGAAAAGCGAGAACGGCGGCTATTCCCTTGCTTTTGAAAACGCCCCGCAGATAGAGGAAACGGAAAGCGGCGGGCTTGTTTTCCACAACGGCTGGATAAGTCTGGACGAAAATTCCGCTCCTACAGAATATCCGCAGGTAAGCGTTGACGACTTTTTCTACGACAGAATGAGATCTTCCTACAGTAATGATGTTTCCCCGCTGCTCGAAAAGTGGCACGAAGTCAGACAAGAATAGAGGTAAAATATGAAGGCGTTGTGCAGTCATTCAATTAACAGAAAGGAACTGATACTATGAAAAAGAATAAGATATTAAGTTTTATAGCGGCAATTTCAATTTTAGCGGGAACGCTTTCGGGCTGCGGAGCTTCAGATGAAAGCACCGGCAACGCAGGAGCGCCTATGAACGGAAATTCTTATGACGCTGTTCAGGAAAACAAGTCATACGAAAAGGTTTATGAAACTGTCGGCGATATGGCAGAAGACGAAGCAGCCGAAGCCATGCCCGAAACAACAATGGCAGTTACGGAAGCTATGCCCGGCGCAGTAAACGGTGCTGTTATGATGCCCTATGACGATGGCGGATATTACAACACCGAAGAATATAACCCCATTGTTGAAAACAGTTTCAAAGCCGCCGCGGAAGAACCCCTTTCCACATTTTCCATAGATGTTGACACGGCTTCCTACGCCAACGCTCGCCGAATGATAGAAATGGGCGGGTTTGTTGACCCGAATGCTGTCCGCATTGAGGAATTTATAAACTATTTTAATTACGATTATTCCGAGCCCGCAACGGACGACCCGTTCTCGGTGAACACGGAACTTTCCGACTGTCCTTGGAATGACGAAGCAAAACTTCTGCTTGTGGGTCTGAAAGCGGAGGACATTCCCGAGGAAGAACGTGTTCCCACAAATCTTGTTTTCCTCATAGACGTCAGCGGCTCGATGTTTTCCGATGATAAACTTCCCCTTGTTCAGGAATCTTTCTCGATGCTTACCGACAATCTTACCGAGGACGACAGAATTTCCATTGTAACATACGCAGGCGAGGACAAAGTTGTGGCGAAAGGTCTTACAGGCGACAAAAAAGACGAGATAAAGAAAGCAATCAACAGTCTTGAAGCGGGCGGCTCCACTTTCGGCGAAGCGGGAATAAACCGCGCATATGAACTGGCGGAGAAATATTTCATAGACGGCGGAAATAACCGCGTTATCCTTGCCACTGACGGCGATCTGAACGTTGGAATTTCAAGCGAGGAAGAACTTACAAAACTCATTGAGGAAAAGCGTGATTCGGGCGTGTTCCTGTCGGTACTGGGTTTCGGCATGGGAAACTACAAGGACAACCGCATGGAAGCCCTTGCCGACCACGGCAACGGAAACTATTCCTACATTGACAGCCGTCTTGAAGCGGAGAAAGTTCTTGTAAAAGAAATGGCGGGAACGCTTTACGCAGTTGCAAAAGACGTAAAAATTCAGGTTGAATTCAACCCCGAAAATGTAGCTTCCTACCGCCTTGTAGGTTATGAGAACCGAGCGCTTACCAATGAAGATTTTGCGGACGATACCAAAGACGCAGGCGAGATCGGTGCAGGACACACCGTTACAGCGTTATATGAACTTATTCTCAATGACGGGGAAAATTCCGCTGTTCCCCCTGCCACACTGAAATACAGTTCGGTGAACTATGAATACGAAAGCAACGGCGAATACAATGACGAGCTTCTGACCGTTTCCCTGCGATACAAACAGCCTGACGGCGACAAAAGCAAGCTGCTTGAAGTTCCCGTTTCAAAGGAGATCTACACGAAGAAAATGCCGTCCAACATGACATTTGCGGCGGCTGCGGCGGAATTTGCAATGATTCTCCGCGGAAGCGAATACAAAGGAAGCGCCAACTGCGGACAGATCCTTGAAATGCTCGATAATTACGATTATCAAAGCGACGAGTACAAGAACGAGTTTGTTTATCTTGTCCGTACAATGGACAAGAGAGGATTTTGATTTATCCCTTAACAAAAAATCGGAATAATTCCTCACACTGATAAGGAATTATTCCGATTTTTAAATAACAGTCATAAATTATTACTTTTCACTGTTTTCTTTATCGTTCTGTGATTTATTGTTTTTTGGCTTGTATTGTTCATCGCCGGATTCAATAAATAACATAAAGTCATTTATTTCCTTTTCACTCCACCCCGCTGAACGAAGTCCGAGGATAAATCTTGCATTTTCCTGCATATTCATAAATTTTTCCTCCTTTCATTTTTTATAGTATACCACATATTTACAAGCACTGTCAAGTGATTTTAAATGCGATCATAAAAAGTATTTTTGCTTTTTGACTAATTTGGAATAAATTTTGTGGATAATTTTTGATAAAATCGTTGACAAATACAATAAATTTATGGTATAATTAATTTAAATATGATTATATTTTCAAAGCAGCGGCGATCCCGCCACTGTCGGTTTTTTCATAAATCTTTTGTTTTGGGAGGAATTTTATGGAACAGGCACTCAACTACGGAAGCTATTCCGCTTATAAGGAAACAGTCTCCGACCTTACGGACAGCCTCAGACAGCTTAAAGAGTACAGCGAGGAGATCGGTCTTGTACATACCGCAAGATCTATAGGTGAGACTATTGACAAAGTTTCCGAGGAACACTTTGAAGTTGCCATTGTGGGCGAATTCAAGCGCGGAAAAAGTACGCTCATTAACGCGCTTTTAGGTCAGGAAATCCTGCCTGCCGATGTTCTTCCCGCAACCGCCACGCTTAACAGAGTTACTTACAGCGAATCCCCATATGTAATGGTGGAGTACAAGTCCGGCGAGACCGAACGGGTAAGCATAGATCAGCTGGAAAACTATGTTACAAAGCTTTCCTATGAATCCGAAAAGACTGCCGAAAAAGTCAAGCAGGCTACCGTTTATTACGATACCGAATTCTGCAAAAATAATGTTGACATCATCGACACTCCGGGTCTTAACGATGATGAACAGATGACAAATGTTACCCTCTCCATTCTTCCCGAGATCGACGCGGCGGTATTTGTTATCAGCGCAAACTCCCCTTTCTCACAGTTTGAAAAGGAATTCCTCGAAAAACGTATGCTCACCAGCGATATGGGACGTATCATCTTTGTGGTGAACTGCTTCGGAACATTTTCCAAAGAGGACGAAGACAGGATAGTCGAAACCGTTGAAAAGCGTATCGGCAGCTATGTAATGGAAAAAGCAAAAATGGTAATGGGCGAGGATTCCAAGGAATTTGCCGTTTACAAGCGGAAGATCGGAAAGCCCAAGGTAATAGGCGTTTACGCCAAGAAAGCGCTTATGGCAAAGGAAAGCGGCGACGCTGCAATGCTTGCGGAAAGCAACTTCCCCACCTTTGAAAGAGTCCTTGAAACAATGCTCACTCAGGAGCGCGGCGCGATCACTCTCCAGATACTTGCAAACAAGATAATCAGTTCAGGCTCGGAACTTATAAATTCCATCATCATCAGGGAGAATTCCCTTATGATGGAAACAGACGAATTTATGGACAAATACTCCGCTGCCATTGACGAGATAGACGATATACGCACAAAGAAACGTGCGGAATTCGTCCGTATCAACGACGCTGCAAACAAGGTATTCGAGGACTTGCAGCCTATTCTTGACAGCTACTGGGTACAGATCGAAGAAACAGCTATGCAGGTAATTGACGACTATCCCATGGGCGCGGACGATCTGAAGAAAGACAAATTGAAGATAGTTTACACAAAGCTCACCGACAGGATCAAGGACAACATTGAAAACAAGGCACAGCTTATCTGCGAACAGATACAGAACGAGATAAACGTTGCCCTCAGCGATGAAGCTGTCCGCCTGCAATCCTTCGAGGACGAGTTCTTTGCTTCCGTCAGCAGGATACAGCAGATGTTCTCGGTTTCTAACAAACATTCCCGCAACGGCGGCGTTGTGGATCAGATAATCGGCGTTGCCATCGGAAGCGTGGGAACGGGCGGTCTGTTTATAGGATTCCGTGAAGCGGGCATAAAAGGCGCGCTTTTAGGCGGTCTTACAGGACTTACCACTTGGCTTGCAACATCTTTCCTGCTTGTTACAACTATCGTGGGCGGAGCGTTCCTCTCCCCTGCGGGACTTTGTCTTATGGCAATTGCGGGACTTGCAGGAACTTTCACAGGCAAATTTTCCGTTGAAAAACTCCTTGTTCAGGAAAGGATAGACAAGTACAAAGCAGGATTCAAGCAGAATGTTAAAAAGCAGTTCCATGAAATGAAAATTTCCAGCGACTTTACAGAAACTGTCCGTCAGCAGGTATTCGCTTCGTTCCAAGGACTCAAAACAAAGATCGAGGACGAAACGGAAGTTATACTTCTTGACACGCAGAAAACTCTTGACAGTCTCAATCAGTTGAAAGCGGAAAGAAAGAGTATGTCCGACAACGAAAAGGAAAAGCTCCAGACTATCGCGGAGTTCACAGGCGGACTTCTTGCGGAGACCTACAATCTTCACAAGGCTCTTACGGAAGCTATGGAATAATTTTCAGGGAGGTTTTTCAGAATGATAAATCCATCAGAAACTGCGGAATACAATCCGCTGCTTGATATAGAAACCAGCTTTGCCGCGTACCTGAACGCCCGCACACGTTCCTTCAAAAATCACATTGTGGGCGGAATGGTGGACTACGCTTTCGATGCAGATTTCTCGGTAAAGCAGAAAATAACGGCTTTCTCCGCATGGTCAAAAGTCTATAAAACGCTTCTCAGCAAGGATATACCAAACAAGATCAAAAGACTGTTCCAGTCTGCGGACGTGGCAGGTTCGCTGAAGCACCCGGAAGTATACAACGCGGTGCAGATATGCGCGGAAAGACTCCAGATAAGCGTTCCAACCGTTTATGTAAGGACGGCTCCCGAAAAATATGAGATATACTCCGTTTCGGCGGAAGGCGTTGAACCCTGCATTGTAGTTACCACGGGACTTATTGAAAAATGCACAAAAGACGAGCTGCGTTTCCTTGTGGGCTGCGAATGCGGTCATATACAGAACAATCACTGCATATTCAACATGGCTGCTCCCTATTTCGGGATAGATCTTTTTGAAGAAGCCGAGGACGCGGATAATTTTGAGAAAGGCGGTTCCGCAAAACAGGCTGCGGGAACACTTTCGGAATGGATAAAGCTTTCCGACATTACGGGCGATCGGGCGGGGATCATCTGCCTTGACGATCCGCAGGCATACTCTCTTGTAATGGGCGGACTTTACAATAAAGGAATTTTCAGCTTTTACGGCAAAGAACCTCTCGATCTTAACGAAGTTGTCAAGCAGTATGAGATACTTCACGTCACGGCGGCAAGAAGCATAAAGATCCCGCAGAACTGCTCCGCTATGGAAAGGCGTATCCTTGCGGGAATGGAATTCCTCAGCTGCGATCTTCTTTACAACTGGCGGGCGGATCTTAACAAAAATGATATTCACACCGTAAACAAGCAGGCTCTTGAGGTAAGGTGCGAGATAATCCTTGACGCTGCAAAGGGAGGTGTCTGATATGTCCGAAAATACAGAATACGAAGTTTCCATGAGCTATTCCGCTGCCGAACCCGATATTGAAATAATACAGAATAAGCTGCGTTCTCTCATAACCAACAAGCCGCTGGGCAAAATACTGGGCGAGGAATTTATCGCACATCTGAAAGATTGGGACAAGGCTATCACAAAACGGCGTACAGAACCCTTTTCCCTTGTGGTTCTGGGAGATTTCAAACGCGGAAAAAGCACGATCATAAACGCGCTTCTCGGAAAATCCATCGCTCCCGTAAATGTTGCTCCCGAAACATTTACCATAAACTCCATAAGCTACAGCGAAACGCCTAAAGCGGAAGCTGTTCTGAAAAACGGTCAGAGGATAAGCCTTGCGGCGGACGATCTTGTCCGCGAAAAGCTTGAAAGGCTCATGCGGGCATTCCCTGATACGCTGGACTACATTGACATAAAGGACAATGCGGAGATACTGAAAGAGATACGGATAGTCGACACTCCGGGGCTCAGCGACCTTGACTGCCTTGACAAGCAGGTACAGGACTATCTTGTAAATGCAGACGCGGTAATTTACGTTGCAAGCGCGCTGTCGCCTTTCTCGGAATCGGAACAATTCTTTCTGGCAAGTCACATACGTCCTCTCAGTTTCAGCAAGCTGTATGTTCTGGTAAACATGATAGACGCCATGAACACGCAGGAGGACATTGAAAAGATACTGAACCGCATAAACGAACGCTGCGAATCCATCATGCCGAACGCTTTCGTTTACGGCGTCAGCGGCATTGACGAATACCGCCGCAAGATAGGACTTAACCGTCCCGACATCAAAGGTTTTCAGGAATTTTATGAAAACGAGTTCCTGAAATTTGAAATGTCACTGAAACGCGAGATAATCATGCAGAAGGATATTATCAGAACGCAGCGCGTATTTACCATGCTTAACCTGATGATAAAGGACACAGCCGCGCGCATAAGAATGATCTATGACATGATGGCTATGGACAGGAAAAAGCTGGACGATATTTCCCAAAGCATTGAGCATGAACGTTCCGAACTTGCTTCCGTTCTGGAAAACAAAAAGCCGAAGATCCTCCTGAGCATTACAGAAATGCAGCAGGAAGCGGAACAGTGGATGTACGGTTTCTTCTCAAAGCTTCGTGAAAGCATACTTGAAAGCCGTCAGACCACTTCTCCGGAGGATATAGATAAGCATTTCTACTCTTATCTTGTGGATAAGGTGGGAGAAGCGTACAGAAGATGTCTTGACATTCACTGGCAAAGGCTAAACGCGATAATTGCACAGCTTGGCGCGGAACTTTCCAAGAAGCTTGGCATTTCGGCTTTGACGGAGGACACGGGCAGATCGGTAGAGGACTCATTTGAGGACATGAATATGCTGGTTTCCAAGTCGGTAATGGGCGCGGCTTCTGCGGGAAGCAGCGACGCATTCCCAAGCGGAACAATATCGTCTTTCAAGAATATCCTGCACAAAAAACGCCAGACAGACATTATCGACACCGCTCTTGAAAATTATGACGACATACGAAGCAGCACTTTAAAGGATCTGAAAGCTGCTTACAAGGCTATGGAAGAAAATGCCGTGGGTCAGCTTGACAGCTTATATCAGACTCAGGTGGACGTCAGCCGCAACACTCTCAGTCACGCCATGGAAATGACTTCGGATATAAGCAGCGCATCGGTGAAAAGTTACCTTGTGGAAGCTGCCGATGTTCTTCGGGAAGCGGCAAATATACTTATGAAATATTCCTGATAATTTCAAAAACCGTCTCTGAATGAGGCGGTTTTTGCGAAAAAGGTTTAAATTCTATTGACATAATATATGATGTATAGTATAATAAATACAGGCAGTTTCTGACCAAATCTATCGGAAAGGCGTTTAGCAGATGATTTTTGAAGGCTTTTCTACCGAAAATAAAAGACTTGTGCAGAATATCACCACTTCCGCACAGACTCTGAATAAGGATATATTTGAATCCCATACCGAACGCCTTGCTTCAAGGGGCGGGCATTTTACAGCCGATCAGCTTATTCCCGTTTATTTTGCCGCAATAGTCGGCATCCCTTCCGAAAAGAGCGAGCATTCACAGTTCCGCAATATGCTTTTTGAACTGCGGGAAGAGCTTATCAGATCGCCGAAATTGCTTTTTTATGTGGAAAATGAATTCAAAGCTCCCACGGAAGAGGAACTTTCAGCTTTTGAAGGCGTTCCGGAAAGCGAAGATCCCATCGGCGCACTTACCGAAAAAATAAATATCCCCTCGGACGAGATAAGGACAAAGCTTGCAAAGGAAACGCTGCCGCTTTTCCTGAAAAATCTAAGCGGCGATGAACTTCTGAAAACTGCGGAAACTCTTATTGTAAGAATGGATCGTTGCCTTTGCACCGAAGCATACAGCAAGGATCATTCGGAAATACCCGTGCTGCTTTATTACGGAGAAATAACTCAGGACGCTGTAACATTCCTGCACTTTATGTCAAGGCTGGGCATAGACGTTATCTATATTTGCAGCAGCAAAACTCCCCTGCCCGTTCTTGCAAAAAATAACCTTGAAGGACGTATGCAGATATTTGAGCTCTCGGGCTCTGAACCTGTTTCCGCTTATCCCGACAAGCCCGTCAGGACAAAGCTTTCTACCGTGGCTTATAACGCTTCAAAAGAGCTGGACGGCATTCTTTACAGCGGAGATACAATGTTCCGCGATCATCAGTTCGAGGATATGCAGTCGGTAACTCTGCGGACAACATATGACGAGATAGGCATTCTCTGGCATCAGCAGTCCAAATACCGCACAGGTTTTGAAGTCCACGACAACAAGGTCACGATCCCCACTATCTTTGCAAAGATAAGCGGCGTAAAGGACGGAGATCTGAACGATTACTGGGACGATGTAAAGCAAAAACTTTCCCCGTACACAAGGATAATCTACAAATCGCCAAGCTATAAAAAATACGCAGAGTCGCAGCTTGGGGTTTACAGGCAGTTTACAGACGGTGACAAGATCCTTATTGACAAGCTGAAAAATTCTCCATACAATAAATACAGCTTTCTTTCGGACAGTCTGCAACTGCTTATTTTCAACAAATTGCAGGAAGCCGTTGACAGCAAGTTCCTGCTGCTGCCTGCCGAAGAACTTATGCCGATGATAATTTATGTCGGCACAAACATTGACAGGGAGATACTGAGACTGCTGCAAAAATACGACTTTACCAAGGATATTCCCAAACTTATAGTTATAGACGTTATAGAAGATACTTTCAGCAAGGTGGAATGTATACAGCTGCTGCTCTATAATCTGCTGGGATTTGATATTCTCGTTTATACGCCTACGGGCTATAAAAATATTGAGACATTTGTTAGCGACGAAGCATTTGAAACTCATACTATGAACGAGTTTCAGTACAACGTCCACATTCCGAAATTCAAAATACCGGATTCGATCCCGGATCCCGACGGCGGCGGACTTTTCGGGAAATTATTCAGGAAAGGAAGAAAGTAAATGGCATTGCAGTTCACACCATCATCAGAGGAGGACGTTCAGTCCAAGACCATCACAGCGGAGGCAGAAGTTATCGAAGCCGAGCCGCAGCAGTTTTCCATCGTTGAAAAAACGGAGGAACTTAAACAGGAACTCGTCAAGAACGAGGAAGTTGACAAGCTTGTCAGCACCATCAACATCAACGATGTAAATTCCATTGTAAAGTTCGGAAATGAAGTTGCGGTAGAAATTTCAAAAGCTTCCGATCAGGTACTTAACACCATGGACGTTGACAAGATAAACGATTCGGGAGAACTTTTGCAGCATCTTTCCGCTATCATGGCGCAGTTCGATGCAAAAGAACTGGAGGACGACGGCAAGAAAGGTCTTTTTGCAAATGTGAGAAAGCAGCTTGACAAGCTTCTTGCAAAGTACCACACCATGGGCGATGAAGTGGACAAGGTATATGTTCAGCTGAAAAAGTACGAGACCGAGATCGAAGCTTCAAATGTAAAGCTTGAAACAATGTTCAACGCAAATATACAGTATTACAAGGATCTGCTCCTGTACATCATGGCAGGCGAGCAGGCTTGCGCGGAACTGGATCAGTATATTGCAGAATATCGCAAAAAACTTGAAGAACAGCCCGACTCGGGAGCAGTTGCCATGGATCTTCAGACTCTGGAGCAGACCCGTCAGGTATTTGAACAGAGGGTAATGGATCTGAAAATTGCGGAAAATGTTGCAATGCAGACAGTTCCCATGCTTAAATCAATGCAATTCTCCAATCTGAACCTTATCAGAAAGATAAACTCCGCGTTTATCATCACAATGCCTGTATTCAAGCAGTCTCTTGCGCAGGCGGTCATGCTGAAACGCCAGAGAGTTCAGGCGGAAGCGATGTCCGCTCTTGACGAAAAGACAAACGAACTTCTTGTGAAGAATGCCGAAAACACTGTTGCGCAGACGAAATTCACCACACAGCTTGCTTCGGGAAGCTCCATAAAGGTGGACACTCTTGAAAAGACGTGGCAGACCATCGTTGACGGCATTGAAGAGACCCGCAAGATACAGGACGCGGCAAAGCAGCAGCGTCAGGAAGATTCGGTACGTTTACAGAAACTCAAAGACGAGTACAAAGCAAAAATGTCGGAAACAAAATAATATTAAAGGCAGCGTTTTCATGCGCTGCCTTTTATTTTTGAAAATTTGATGATTTTGCTTGCAAAACAGGTAATAATGCGGTATAATAAAATAGTATATTTTAATTAGAAATACACTCATACCGAAATTTTCACAGTTTACAATTTCATGTATCTTGGTTTTACGGAGGTTTTTTTATGTGCGGCTTTGTGGGATTTACAAATACACAGAACGATTCAAATAAAATTATAGAGGAAATGATGAATAAAATTATACACCGCGGTCCGGACTCGGGCGGAAAATACATAGACGGCGACATCGCCCTCGGTTTCCGCAGGCTGAGTATCATCGACATTTCCTCTTCGGGAGATCAGCCTATCTATAACGAGGATAAAACCAAAGTCCTGCTTTTCAACGGCGAAATTTACAACTATCAAATTATCCGTGAGGAACTTGTCAAGGCGGGACACACTTTCCGAACAAACACCGACTCGGAAGTCCTGATACACGGCTATGAAGAATACGGCGAGAAACTCCTTAACAAGCTTCGGGGAATGTTTTCTTTTGTCATATGGGACACGGTGAAAAAGGAACTTTTCGGGGCGCGGGATTTCTTCGGAATAAAGCCTATGTATTATGCGGTAATGGGCGATACTTTCATGTTTGGTTCGGAGATAAAAGCTTTCCTCGTCCACCCCGATTTCAGGAAGGAACTTAACGAGGACGCTCTGGAAAATTACCTGACTTTCCAGTATTCCCCCACCGAAAAAACATTTTTCAAGAACGTTTTCAAGCTGCTTCCCGCGCATTATTTTAAATATTCAAAGGGGGAACTGTCCGTTTCCCGATACTGGGATATTGAATTCAAGCCCGACAACACCCACGATCTTGACCACTGGGTGGACGAAATTTCCGACGTTTTCAAAAATTCCGTGGAAGCGCATAAAATTTCCGACGTGGAAGTGGGAAGTTTCCTTTCAAGCGGCGTGGATTCAAGTTACGTTGCCGCCGTGGCGAATGTTGACAAAACATTTACGGTAGGTTTCGGAGAAGATGAAAAATACAACGAGATAGGCTGGGCAAAGGATTTTTCAAAATATATAAACAAAGAAAACATAAGCAAGGTAATTACTCCCGAGGAATACTGGGACAGCATTTCAAAGATACAGTACCACATGGACGAACCACTTGCAGACCCTTCCTGCATTGCGCTGTACTTTGTCTGCAAGAAAGCTTCGGAATATGTGAAAGTCGTTCTTTCGGGAGAAGGCGCGGACGAAATTTTCGGCGGATATAATATCTACAAAGAACCAATGTCCGTTCCTGCGTATAACGCTATTCCCCGACCCATAAGACGCGCCATAGGAACTGTCGCTTCAAAACTCCCCGCAAAGCGAGGACTTAACTTCCTTGTGCGCCGCGGAAAAGACCTTGAAGAGCGTTTCATAGGCAACGCCTATATGTTCAGCGAAAAGGAGCGCAAAGCGCTTCTGAAGATAAAGACCAACGCCCCGAACGCTATGGAAATTACCAAGCCGTTCTACGACAAGGTAAAAGATGCAGATGCAGTTACAAAAATGCAGTATCTTGATCTGCACCTGTGGATGACGGGAGATATTCTCCTGAAAGCGGATAAGATGTCCATGGCGAACAGTCTGGAACTGCGTGTTCCGTTTCTTGACAAGGAAGTAATGGCTGTTGCGGAGAAGATCCCCACAAAATACAGAGTCACCGAGGAAAACACAAAATTTGCCATGAGAAAAGCGGCTCTCCGTTCCGCACCGCCACAGACCGCAAACAAGAAAAAATTAGGCTTCCCCGTTCCCATAAGGGTATGGCTGAAAGAGGACAAATATTACGGCATTATCAAGGAAAAATTCACCTCACACGCCGCGGAGCATTTCTTCAATACCGAACTGCTGATAAAACTTCTTGACGATCACCGTAACGGAAAAGCGGACAACAGCAGAAAAATATGGACTGTGTTCATTTTCCTTGTGTGGTACAATGTATATTTCCCCGAGAAATGCAGCTGATGTTTCCCGCTTCGATATATTTCGAGTAAAAAACTGTAAATTCATGGAAAAGCAGCAAAATGCTTGACAAAAAGCTTGTATTATTATAGAATAAAGGAAAGAACAAAACTAAGGAGAAACAAAAAATGAGAAAAAGAAAAATTATTGCGGCAGTGCTGTCTTTCTGCATGGCGTTAAGCGCCGCGATCCCGTCGGCAATGACTGTTTTTGCCGATGAAAGCAATGTTGAACAGTCGGAAACCATTTCCGATGATGATGCCGTTATTACATCGGAAACGGAAAGTGACGAAAATTCCGCCGACGAGCAGTCGGAGGAAAACACCGAACAGTCCGAAACGACCGATCCCGAACTTAACAAGGAAGAAGATACCGCAGCAGCGGGAAATTTCAGCGAGGACAACCGCGTGGTAACAGTTCCCGCAAGAAGTATCCATCTGAAAGTTCCGGTGCACAATGATCTTGTTATCGGAGAGACTTTTCAGATCAAAATGACATTCAGTCCGCTGCGTTCGGACGACTATGCTACATACTATAATTTCCACAAAAAAGTCGTTGATATTGACGAAAACGGACTCGTTACCGCCATCGGCTACGGAACTGCCAAGATCCGCATCACAACCACCAGCGGCAGACGGGCAAACATCTATTTCACTGTTACCAATGAGGACGGCAGCACCGAAGCCGTAAAAGGCGAGCCCGAGTCAATAGGATTTGTGGATCAGAATGCAATGATCCGCAAGGGAAAAGAAGTTCAGATCGAACCTATCATATATCCTTTAGGCATATATGATACTCTTACATATTCATCGGATAACAGCGATGTTGCGGAAGTTTCCTCCGAAGGACTCGTAAAAGCCGTGGGAACGGGTTCTGCTGTAATAACCGTTACCGCAAGCAACGGCGTAAGCGGAAATTTCAGCATAACTGTTTACAACGACAAACTGAAAGGCATTGACGTTTCAAAATGGCAAGGCAGCATAAACTGGAAAAAAGTTGCTTCCGACGGTGTTGATTTTGCAATGATAAGAAGTTCATACGGCAGCGAACACACCGACGAATATCTTAAAAAGAACGTTGCAGGCTGCGAAAAATACGGCATTGACTATGGTTTCTATCACTACACATATGCAAAGACCGTTTCAGAAGCCCGCAAAGAAGCAAAATATTTCCTCAGCAGAATAAAGAATTACGATCCCACCTACCCTGTTGTGCTTGATATTGAAGAAGAATTCTACAAAGAGATGAGCCGCAAGAAAGTTACGGATATTATAGTTGCATTCATGACAGAACTTGAAGAAGCAGGATATTATGCAACTCTCTACAGTTACTCAAAGTTTTTCAGCGACAATGTTACCGCATCAAGGATAGCAAAATATGACATCTGGATAGCAAGCTGGGGCGATGAGGAAAAGCTCAACGACAATTACGACGGTCAATACGGAATGTGGCAGTATTCTTCCACAGGAAAGGTTGACGGCATTGACGAAGATGTAGACCTGAACTATGCGTTCAAGGACTATGCGGAACTCATAAAGAAAAACGGCTTGAACGGACAGTCATAATTTCATTATGAATATATATTGCCTGAAAATTTGCTTAATGTATTTCAGCAAATTTTCAGGCAATTTGTTTTACAGTATATTATACCACATCGGAAGTTCCGAACGGTAAACGAGCCAAAGCTGTCGGCGGACGTTTTCGAGCTCCGCATTGAGTTCGTCATTGGCGGCGGTGATGTACGGCGGGATCTTTGCAATTGCCTTGCTGAGTTCGTTAAGTTTTTCATCGCTTAAAAATACGCTCATCTTCTTTTCAAAAGTTATCCACTTCTCCCTCAGCTTTTCTGCGGCTGCTTCTGCGTTTGCGGTATCGTCATTCCTGTTGTATACGCTTATTTCATCGGCAATTGCCATAAGTTCTGAGCTTTCTTCATGTATTACAAACGCTGCAAGCGTTGAATATGCAATTATTGCTGCAATAAGGGAAAATGCGGTAATTACTCTGTTCATAAACTGCCTCCGTTAATTTTTCGGGATAAGCGTGTATTTTTTATCGGGCGAAACGGACATTATAAACACATTGTCAAGCTTTATCTTCTCCCGCCTGAGAGTATTCTCCACCCATTCGGAAGTTACATTCAGCCGTTCCATTGTCCCGCTGACAAGTTCGCCGTCGGCAATTATAATATCGGACGGATCTTCGTCCCTGCCTTTTATCTGCATATCACGATTTGTAACATTCCTGTCGGGAAATTTCTGATATACCGAAAGTTTCCCTGTAGTTTCCACCACTGCGAACTGCACTTCGCTTATATCAAATATCCCCTGTTCCCTGAGACTTGCGGCAAGATCGTCCACAGTGAAGCGTATCGACCTCATGCTTTCACGGTCAAGTCTGCCGCCGCTGATGATAATTACGGGCTTTCCGCAGGTGAAACGTCTTACAAGACGGCTTTTCATGCCGAGCCACGACATTATCACGTCCAGAGCGGCAAGTGTGATTATGGGGATTATCCCCGTCAGCAGCGGAAGTTCCGTATTTTCAACAGGAAGTGTGGCGATATTTGAAATAAGTATGGTTATGGCAAGTTCCGACGGCTGAAGTTCGCCTATCTGACGTTTTCCCATAAGTCTTACCGTAAAAATAAGCAGTATATACAATATTACCGCTCTTAGAAATACAACGGACATAGAAAACTCCTTTCGGGATCAGGCATTGAAATTATCGTTTCCATATCATTATAAAAAATTCAATGTATTTTTTTACATTTTCGGGAAATAATACTTTCCATACCAATATGGAGGAAATGCCTATGCTGCCCGATATGTACAATTACGAAAATGTTCCCGTCACAAGTTCACTTGACGAAAATATAAACAATATCAGAAATATTCTCGGGGAAAGTTCCGACCTGCTGTCCAATCCGTTCTTTATAAACGGTATACCCTGCGATCTTCTCTGCTGTGAAGGACTGGTCTCCACCCAGACTATAACCGACCTTATACTTGTTCCCATGACAGGACTTAACGGAACGAATATCCGCTCCCCGCAGGAACTTTTCACCCATGTAAAAGACAATATGCTTATGACAATCGACCGCGGTCTCCCCACCGAATACGGCGACCTTGTCCGCAGACTGATGAGCGGTTTTGCTATACTTCTTATAAACGGCATAAGCACCGCCATTGCGTTCGGCGTTCAGGGATATGCGGTAAGGAGCATTTCCGAGCCGTCCTCGGAAGGAAATATATACGGCTCTCACGAGGGATTTGTGGAGACCGTCCGCACAAATATGTCCCTTGTGCGGCGCAGGCTGAAATCTCCCCTGCTCCGCTTTGAACTTTTCCCCGTTACTCGGACGGGACACAATGACGTAATTGTCGCGTACATGGCGGACAGAGTTCCCATGAAGCTTGTTAAAAATATTCGGAAACAGCTTGAACAGCTTCCAACGGAAACCGTTCTGGGCAGCGGATATATAACGCCCTTTCTGGAAAATTCCAAAAGATCCGTGTTTTCGGGAGCGTCCGTCACGGAACGTCCCGACGTGTTCTGCGCAAAAATTTTAGAAGGACGGATAGGCGTTCTCATTGAGGGAACTCCATTTGCGGTGATAGTTCCGTCACTGTTTATAGAAAATTTCCAGACGCTGGACGACTATAATTTCCGTCCGTTCTACGCCTGCGTTATCAGGTGGATCAGGTATGCGGCATTTTTTATGGCGGTGTTCCTGCCTGCCGTTTATGCGGCGATGGTCACATTCCACCCCGAACTTTTCAATCACACGCTTCTTGTGACTTTAGCCGCCGCGGAACAGACTGCTCCCCTGCCCCTTGCGCTGGAAGCGTTCATAGTGCTGATTTTTTACGAAATTATCCGCGAAGCGGGAGTCCGTCTGCCAAAAAGCGTAGGCGGCGCAGTTTCAATAGTGGGCGGTCTTATAATCGGAGACGCGGCAGTTTCGGCGGGAATAATCTCAAATCCGCTGTTACTTGCCTGTGCAATTTCGGTAACGGCGTCCTTTGTGATACCGTCGCTGAATCAGCAGATAACCGTTCTGCGGTTAATAGCCGTGGCGGCGGGCGGAATATGCGGACTTTACGGGATTTCCCTGCTGGCGGCGGTGATGCTTGTGAACATCTGCGCCGCGGAAAATTACGGCGCGCCTGTCATGTCCCCCATTTCGCCGTTCACTCCGAAAGCAATGCGGGACGTTCTAACACGGGTAGGTTTCGGGAAAATGTCCCGCAGCCCCGCTTCGGTGGAAAAACTTCACGGCGTTGACATGAACGGCAAAGGAGAGTGAAACTATGGAACGGAAAAGAATCATCGGCTGGGGACAGTTCCTGCTGCTGCTTTTCATGTGCAGGGTATTCACCCTGATGACCTTTGTGCCGCTTATCGCGCAGGGACGTAGCCTTACCGTTCAGCTTGAAGCGGCGGCAATTTCCACTCTGATACAGGCGGTAATAATTATCCCCGTCATAAAGCTGAAAAAAAGCGTTACAGAGACGGCTCTTGAAGAAAATCGTGCATTGGGGATATGCGCGGCGGTGCTTTACTTCCTGTTCTTTGTGTTCTACAGCGTGAACAGTCTGCTGCATTTTCAGGATTTTCTCAATTCGCGGTTCTTTCCCACGGCTGAAAGTTCGGTATGGATAGCCGTCCTGCTGCTTGTATGCGTTTACTGCGGCTGTCTTGGAATTGAAGCACTCGGACGAAGCGCGGTGCTGCTTTTCTGGCTGTTTGCCGTTTCCCTTGCGGTAATGGCAATATCTTCCGCAAAGAATTTCGATACGGCAAATCTGAGCTTTTCGGTGAAATATTCTTCCGACCTGTTTTCGGCAGTAATGGACGACCTTGCCCGCAACGGAGAGATCTGCGCGGCGGCTTTCCTTGCGGGACACGTCAAGGAAAACCTTCGCCGCGGCGTTTACGGACTTATAATATCAAAATTCCTGATCTCAATATGCGTTTCCGTATTGATAGCAGCAGTTCTCGGGGATTTTGCACAGTTTACGGACTATCCGTTTCTGACCGTGGGAACATTTGACGGCATAGGCGGCGGAAACGGTTTTATCCAGCGGGGCGATGCTCTTTACCTTATTGTATGGACGGTCACGGCGGTAATAAATATCGCGCTTTTCCTGCACATTTCGGCGGGACTTATAGGCGAAGTTTTCCCGAAAGCGAAATTCCGCACCCTTATTTCCGCGGCAATAATTTTTGCGGCGTCCTTGTTTTTCACTTTGACGAACGGGAAATTCTCGGAAATACGCAACATCATCTGTTCGGGCTGGTCGGTAATTATCCTGACGGGAATTATCCCGCTGATAATTTTTGCCATACGAAAGAAAGGCGGTAAAAAAGAAAATGTTTAAAAAAGCCGTTATTCTTGCCGTTATGATATTTTCGGCAGTTTCCATGACAGGCTGTTTCGGAAGTCTGGAAGTCAACGACCGCGCCTTTGTGCAGCTTATGGGACTTGATAAGAAAAATGATCTTTACATGGTAACTTTGCAGATCTACAAATCGGAAAGCGGATCTTCCGAACCGAACACTTCCAAAGCAAACAGCATTGCGGTTTCTGGGAAAGGCGAAACGGTCTCCGCCGCCCTTGCGGACGCCGAACTGAAAGCGGGCAAACGGCTGTTTCTCGGTCATATCAAAATGCTTATCATAGGGAACGGCATAAACAGTCCCGCCGATGAGCTTTTGCTTTTCACCGACGGAAATGTTTCACCCTCATGTCCTGTTGTATTTTCAAAAGATCCTTCCCAAGCCGCGGGAACGCTTTTAGAAGAGGGAACATTTTCCGCGGAGCAGTTCCTGAACATCATGTCCGCCGCTTCCGCGCAGGGGGAAACAGTTTTCACTTCCCTTGCGGATATACTGACTCCCGATAGCGGCGCGGCAATTCCCGAAATTTCCGCACGTCCCAAGGAAAAGACTGCGAAATTTGACGGGCTTGTCCTTGCGGACGGAAACGGCGTTTTCGCAAAACTTTCCGAGGAAAACACCCTCGGCGTGAAAATTCTGCAAAACGGTTTTGAACGTGACGACAAAGTGACTCTGCCTATCTCGGTAAACGGCAGGAACGCTTCCGTATTCATAACAGGTGCGAAAACCAAGCTGAAAGCGGGCTTTTCCGACGGAAAACTGCGCATTTCCGCCGAAGTATGCCTGAAAATAAGGACTGCCGAAAATCCCTACGGCATCACCGAAGAAACCATCGGGAAAGCCGTCCGCGAGTCCGTTCGGGATATCTGCACAAAAGCATTTTCCGAAGCGGTATGGCACAATTCCTGCGATATTTTCGGCATAAAGAAGCTCGTCCGCCGTGACCTGCCCGACCTTTACGGCGGATACTGCGGCGATTCCCACAGGTATCTTGAGGAAAGTGTTCTGACAATAAAAGTAAAGTCGGAAAAAGCCGATCTGTGATCTTTCAGCGGTGCTCTGCATCGCTGAAATTTATTTTAACGGCAAAATCATTGACAAAACCGAACAGCTGTGGTAAAATATATGTATCATCTCATCGGGAGGTCTGTTTTTAATGTCAAAGGATAACGGAAAAAGGAAACTCTGCGTTTCAAGTCTCGTTCTTGGAATAATCGGGATAGTTACGGCGCTTTTTGTGCCTGCCGCAGCATACGCCTGCGCTGTTCCGGGACTTGTGAACGGCATAAAGAAAAGCCGCAGGAACTACAATTCTTCTGCGGGTATCGTTCTTAATATAATTGCACTTTCGCTTGCACTTATCAACTCGGTGATAGGCGTTTTAATGACGATAAAAATATTCTTTTCCGATGATAAAAGATCGGAAAAGGATTGAGATCTTCGGCATATGGTATTTCCATGTGCCGTTTTATTTAAGGAGAATTCACAATGGAAAAGAAAACCGTTAAAATTTCCGTCCCCTATGAAAAAGCGGGACTTTCACCCGAAAACTGCTGCGCGGAGCTGGATATTTACACCGTGGAAAACTACGATAACATCGCAGTAAAAGCTCACCCTGCAGTAATAATATGTCCCGGCGGCGGATATGAATACTGCTCCGTACGTGAAGCCGAACCCATAGCCGTCAGGTTTGCGGCTTACGGCGTTTCAGCGTTTGTATTAAGATACAGCTGCGTAAATAAAATGTTCCCCACTGCTTTGCTTGAAGCTGCGGGAGCAATGGCGTATGTCCGCGAAAATGCCGACAATTTACATATTGATCCGAAAAAGATAATGATATGCGGATTTTCCGCAGGCGGACATCTTGCGGCAAGTCTTGCAGTCCACTGGAAAAAGCCGTTCATTTCGGAAACTTTCGGGAAAGCTTCGGAAATGTTCCGTCCCGACGGCGCAATTCTCTGCTATCCCGTAATAACTTCCGGGGAAAAACGTCATGACGGTTCAATTGTGAATATTGTGGGGCAGGACTATCCCGCCGACCTGATGGAGACCGTTTCCCTTGAAAAACAGGTAACTTCCGACACTCCGCCCGTGTTTATCTGGCACACTGCCGATGATGACTGCGTTCCCGTGGAAAACACGCTGCTTTTTGCTTCTGCCCTTGCGGAATACAAGATACCGTTTGCCTGTCACATATTTGAACACGGCGTTCATGGGCTTGCTCTTTGTGATGATTCTACCGCGGGCTATGAGGGACATCTGAACCCCGACTGTGCGCAATGGTTCAATATGGCACTCGCTTGGCTCAGCCTGCCTTGGCGCGGAGAGCGTTCATTACCGCAATAAGGCATACTCCCACATCTGCAAAAACCGCCGCCCACATCGTTGCAATGCCGAATACCGCAAGTATCAGAACTGCCGCTTTTACCGCAAGAGAAAATACTATATTCTGGATAACTATTGATTTTGTCTTTTTGGAAATTTTCAGAGCTTCGATGAGCTTTGACGGCTCATCGGTCATGAGAACTGCATCGGCTGCTTCGATAGCCGCGTCCGAACCGATGCCGCCCATGGCAACTCCCGCGTCCGCGCGCATAAGTACGGGCGCGTCGTTTATGCCGTCGCCAACAAATACGACCTTTCCCGAGCTTTCGGAAATTATCTTTTCAACGGCTTCTACCTTTCCGTCGGGGAGAAGTTCCGCGTGCCATTCGGAAATTCCAAGCTTTTCAGCAATTATCTCCGCCGCTTCCCGTCTGTCACCCGTAAGCATGACGGTCTTTATTCCCCTTTCGGAAAGCCCTTTTACGGCTTTTTCCGCATCGGGTTTCAGCCTGTCGGAAACTTCCAGTGCTCCCGCGTAAATGCCGTTTTCGGCAATGTAAACAAGCGTTCCCGAAGATTTTATTGCGGGAATATTTTTAATGCCGTTCTCATCCATAAGTTTGAGATTTCCCGCAAGTATCGTCCTGCCTTCGGATACTGCACGGACGCCCCGCCCCGCAAGTTCGGTTATTTCGGCTTTTGCGGGAACACCGCCGAAACCGCGCATTACCGCAAGGGCGGTCGGGTGGTTTGAACCCTGTTCCGCTGCGGCAGCAAGGGAAAGAAGTTCTTCTTCGGAACGGTCGGCGGGATATGTTCCCGTAATTTCAAAACTACCGTTTGTGAGAGTTCCCGTCTTGTCAAATACAACTGTACCACACTCCGCAAGCTGTTCTATGGTAACTCCGCCTTTTATGAGAATTCCCCTTGCGGACGCACCGCCTATTCCTCCGAAAAAGCTGAGTGGCACCGATATTACAAGGGCGCAGGGACAGGAAACTACAAGACATTCAAGGGCATTGTAAATGTAGTGATGATCGTATCCGTTTATGATGATAGGAATTACCGCCAAAAGCACCGCGCCGATAACAACGCAGGGAGTGTACCACCTTGCAAAGCGTGTTATGAAACGCTCCGACTTGGCTTTTTTGGAAGAAGCGTTTTCCACCATTTCGAGAATTTTTGAAACAGTAGTCTCTCCGAATTCTTTTGTAACTTCGATCTCAACAACGCCCGAAAGGTTCACGCAGCCGCCGAAAACTTCCGTTCCCGCAGACGCTTCGGCAGGAACGCTTTCGCCTGTAAGTGCAGCGGTGTCAATGGTGGTATTTCCCGAAACGATAACGCCGTCAAGAGGGATCTTCTCCCCGGGTCTTACAACGATAATTTCGCCCTTTGCAACAGCTTCGGGAGAGACCTGCTTAACCTCGTCACCGCGTTTCACAAAAGCAGTATCGGGACGAATGTCCATAAGCGCGGCAATACTTTTCCGCGAACGCCGCACCGCAAAACTCTGGAAAAGTTCGCCAAGCTGATAAAGTATCATTACCATGCAGCCTTCGGGATATTCGCCTATGCAGAATGCGCCGAGAGTTGCAATTGTCATAAGAAAACATTCGTCAAAGGGTCTGAATTTCAGGATATTTTTAACCGCCATAAGAAGCACGTCATATCCCACGGCAAAGTATGCCGCAAGGAATATCCACAGGCTGTAGGGAGTGTGTCGGAAGAACATTCCCACTATGAAAATAACAGCGGAAACGGCAATTCTTGCCAGTGATATTTTAAAATCGCCGTCCTCGTCCTCAGTCTCGGCAACGGTTTTCCCGCCGCTTTCAAGCAGGGAAACTTCCACGTCGGGTTCAATGTTCTTTGTAATGCTCTTTACTTCTTTCAGAACGGCTGCGGAACTTCCGACCGCAGCGGAAACAATGAGCTTTTCCGCCATAAGGTTGAGTTCGGCAGTTCTGACAAGAGCAGTCTTTTCCACAGCGGAACGTATCTTTTCACCGCAGTCGGGACAATCCAGACCTTTCATGCGGAAAACGAGAGTTTCCTCGCCGCTGTCGGAAACAACGTCCATTCTTGACGGTTCAACATCGGGTTCAATGTCGGCGGTGATCTTACGGACGCTGTTGTAGACCGTTTCCGCAAGATCTTCCTCAACATCAAGGAGCAGCTTTTTCGCCATAAAGTTCAGGTTTGCCTCTTTCACTCCCGAGACTTTTTCGGAGGCGGCTCGTATCTTTTCGCCGCAGTGTGGGCAGTCCAGACCTTTCATATAAATTACCATTTCCATAGCAAGACCTTCTTTACAGATTATTCCATAATATGTTCAAATGCCTGATCGAAGATAGTCTGAATGTGATCGTCGGCGAGAGAATAGTACACCGTTTTGCCGTCGCGGCGGTATTTCACAAGGCGTGCTTGTTTTAACACACGAAGCTGATGAGAAATTGCCGATTGCGTCATATCAAGAACTTCCGCAATATCGCAAACGCACATCTCGCTTTCAAACAGTGCGCAGAGGATCCTTACTCTTGTGGAATCGCCGAACACTTTGAAAAGCTCCGCAACGTCATAAAGAAGTTCCACATCGGGAAGCTTCTCCGATACTTTCTTTACAATTTCGGGGTGGCTGCTTTCGTTTTCGCAGATCTCGTTTATTTTATCATCTGACATAAAATATATTCCTTTCAAATATCATTTGAACGATTGTTCATATGTATTATAATTCATTTGCTCAGATATTGATACATACATATAGTAAATATATTATGTATTTTTTGTGAACTGCCCGGGCATAAAAAAGATCCCTTCTTTAACAAGAAAGGATCTTAGATAAAACTGGCACCCCCAGCGAGAATCGAACTCACAACTAACCCTTAGGAGGGGTTTATTATATCCATTTAACTATGGAGGCGTATCCTTATTATAACACAACGCAGTCGGAATTGCAAGACCTTTTTCGGAAAATTTTCATGCGAACATATGTGCAAATCGGAGAAAATTCCTGCGAAAATTTGTTTGATTTTTTGGCTTGACCCTCTTTACAAAACGAATGTTCTGTGTTATCATTATAAAAGAACATTTATTTCGTTTTGGGAGGGAGAATATGGATATTTCAGAAAAGCTGAAAATTCTTGCTGCGTCCGCTAAGTATGACGCCGCCTGCACTTCAAGCGGCATAGATCGTTCGGGAAGCGGCGGTCTTGGGAACGCTTCCGCCTGCGGGATATGCCACAGCTTCGCGGGAGACGGCAGATGCATTTCCCTGCTTAAAATACTTATGACAAATTTCTGCCTTTTTGACTGTAAATACTGCGTAAACCGCCGCAGCAACGATGTTCCCAGAGCAAGATTTACCCCTGCGGAGATCGCAGAGCTTACTATAGGATTCTACCGCAGAAATTACATTGAAGGACTTTTCCTCAGTTCGGGAATTATCCAAAGCCCCGACTACACCTGTGAACAGATCATAGAAACACTGTCTATCCTGCGGAATAAGTATAATTTCCGCGGATATATCCACGCAAAAGCTATCCCCGGCGCTGCTCCCGAACTTATCGACCGTCTGGGAACTCTTGCAGACAGAGTCAGCGTGAATATAGAACTCCCCTCTCAGAAAAGCCTGAAAGTCCTTGCTCCCGATAAGTCAAAAAATTCCATTCTCCTGCCAATGGGACACATCAGCGGAAAGATCCGCGAGAACAGATACGATATTGTAAAATACCGTTCCGCGCCAGAATTTGCTCCCGCAGGACAAAGTACGCAAATGATAATCGGCGCGTCTCCCGACACGGATTTTCAGATACTCCGCCTTTCGGAAGCAATGTACAGGAATTACAGCCTGAAAAGAGTTTTCTACTCGGCGTATGTGCCTGTGGGAGATCAGAAGCTTCTGCCGCCTGCGGGTACGAAGCCGCCGCTTCTGCGGGAACATCGGCTTTATCAGGCGGACTGGCTTCTGCGGTTCTACGGATTCCGCGCGGAAGAACTTCTGGACGAGAAACATCAGAACTTTGACCCAAATTTTGACCCGAAATGCAACTGGGCGCTCCACCACCCCGAATGTTTCCCCGTGGAAGTAAACACCGCCGACAAGGAAATGCTTCTGAGAGTCCCGGGAATAGGCGTTCGTTCCGCCCAAAGGATAGTTATTGCAAGACGTCAGGGGAAGCTTGATTTCAAGGATCTGAAAAAATTAGGCGTTGTGCTGAAACGCGCCATATACTTTATTTTATGCGGCGGGAAGCGATTTGAAGGGCTTGTAGTCACCGAAGCGGGCATAATGCGTCAGCTTATGTCCGAAAGCGCGGTAAAAGAGCAGGAAAAGCGGGATTTTTCCGAAATGCAGATAACGTTTTTTGACTCGGAGAACGCAGTTCCCACCATGGAGGACAGAGTAAAATGCCTGACAGGAGAGATGTGATCTACTGCTATGACGGCAGTTTTGACGGGCTTATCTGCTGCGTTTTTGAAAGCTATGTAAAAGATGAGCTGCCGTCCGACATATGCAGCGAAGAGCCGGAGCAGCTTTCGCTGTTGGAAATACGGTACATCGAAACGGACACGGCACATTCGGAAAGAGTCCTGCGCGGGATCGCAAAGCGGAACTGCTCCGTTGATTTTATAAAACAGGCGTTCCTGACCTGCGTTCCAAAACGGGATATTCTCATTCTGGACTATATCCGCAAGCTGTTTTCATACGGCAGAAAGGCGGAGTTCATGCTTGCGGACGATACCGTCAACGCCCTTAACAAGGCGGTCTATCACTGCACCCATGAAGCGCATCTTCTGAAAGGTTTTGTAAGATTTTCAGAATACGGCGGAGTTCTTGCGGCGGTGATAAGTCCTAAAAACAAAGTAATTCCCCTGCTTGCGGATCATTTTGCGGACAGGCTCGGCGGGGAAAACTTCTTTATTTACGATGATGTTCACAGAATGGCGTTTGTTCACATTGACCGCCGCGGAGAAATTCTGGAAAATATTGATTTTGAACTTCCGCCGCCCGACCGGCGGGAACGCGGTTTCAGAGGGTTGTGGCGGGAATTTTACGACGCCATAGAAATTTCAGAACGGGAAAATCCCCGCTGCCGCATGAGCAATATGCCGAAGCGTTTCTGGAAAAATATTACCGAAATGAATCGCAGCGACACGGCGGCGAAAGCGGAGATCTTGCAGAAAAATTCCCCGCTGCTTTCGGAAAACAGCGGGGATCGGATCACTTCTTTGTAGCAAGATACTCCTTGATGTCTTTAAGTACCGCGTCCGCGTCAAGTCCGTGGACCATGCAGGCTTCTTCAAGGGATTCGCCTATCGACGACGGACAGCCCACGCAGTGCATTCCCGACTGCATGAGGATATACGCGATCCCGCCGTCATATTCAAGCATATCGCCCATTATTGTCTGTTTTGTAATTTCCATATCTATCCTCCTCACTTATTGAAAAGGGAAAAACCCTTTTTGTTGTATTCCTCGCTCGTCACCGAAAGCACGGTGTAACCCGTTTCATTTACGGCGGCTTTCAGCTTTTCCTCATCAAGAGGAATTTCGGAGATGATCTCCGTCTGCCCTTTGGTGTGGGACGAGTTGACCTTTTTTACGTCAAATGCCTTGCGAATGGTGTCGTTGACGTGTGCTTCACAGTGTCCGCACATCATTCCGTCGATTGCCAGTGTAGTTTTTATCATGGTAAATTCCTCCTACTTAATAGATACAAATTTATAGCCTTGTTCTTCGACTGCCGCTTTGATCTTGGGAATATCCGGCTCGGCATTCACCGTAACGATTGCCGTTCCCTTTTTATGATCCGCGATCGCAGAATCAATTTCGGGAAAAGCTTCAAGAGTCTGCTTTATACGAGCTTCACAGTGTTCGCACATCATGCCTTTGATTTTTATGACACGCTTATTTTCCGCGGAAACGCTCTCCCCGTTTTCATACTTGAAAAAGTTCAGGCGGAGCGCGTTTGATACCACGCAGAAGCTCGAAAGGCTCATTGCCGCCGCGCCGAACATAGGATTCAGCGTCCAGCCGAATACAGGGATCCATACTCCTGCCGCAAGGGGTATTCCGATAATGTTGTAAATAAACGCCCAGAACAGGTTCTGACGGATATTCCTGAGTGCCGCCCTGCTGAGACGTATCGCCGCGGGAACATCGCTGAGACGGCTTTTCACAAGGACTATATCCGCCGCGTCAACGGCAATATCAGTGCCTGCGCCTATGGCAATGCCTATATCCGCACGGGTAAGTGCGGGAGCGTCGTTTATTCCGTCACCAACCATGGCAGTTTTTCCCTGTTCCTGCAAAGAGCGTATAACGCTTTCCTTGCCGTCGGGAAGAACTCCCGCTATGACCTCGTCCACGCCTGCCTGTTCGCCGATAGCTTTGGCGGTGCGTTCATTGTCGCCCGTCAGCATTACAACACGTATGCCAAGTTCGCGGAGTTCCTTTATCGCCCGCGGGCTGTCCTCTTTTATAACATCTGCGGCGGCTGTCATTCCCAAAAGTCTGCCGTTTTCCGCGAAAAGAATGGGAGTTTTTCCCTTTGCGGAAAGTTCCTCCGCCGCTTTTGAAATATCCTCGGGAATATCGGTTTTCTCCGAAATGAAACGCAGACTTCCGCCAATTACGGATTTTCCGTCAAGGACAGCGGAAAGTCCGTTTCCCGCAAAAACTTCAAAATCCGAAACTTCCCGCGGGGAAATGCCCATTTCCCCTGCTTTTTTCAGGACTGCACCCGCAAGAGGGTGTTCACTGCGCTTTTCAAGTGAAGCGGCGGCTGTGAGAAGATATGTCTCGCTGACCCCTTCCGCAGGGAGAATGTCCGTAACTTCGGGTTCGCCTTTGGTAATGGTTCCCGTTTTGTCAAGGGCAACGACTTTGACTTTTCCCGCTTCTTCAAGGGACACGGCGTTCTTGAAAAGTATGCCGTTCTTCGCACCAACGCCGTTTCCAACCATTATGGCAACGGGAGTTGCAAGTCCCAGAGCGCAGGGACAGCTTATAACAAGCACGGAAATTGCTCTTGCAAGGGCATATCCCGCAGTCTGCCCCACCGCAAGCCAGACGATAAGCGTTACCGCTGCAATTGCAATTACCGTGGGAACGAATATCCCCGAAACTTTATCGGCAATTTTTGCAATGGGAGCTTTTGTAGCTGCCGCATCGCCAACCATTTTTATGATCTGAGAAAGGGTAGTGTCCTCACCGACCCGTGTTGCTTCGCACTTTATGAAGCCCGAACTGTTCACGGTGGCGGCTGAAACCGTGTCCCCCACCGTCTTGTCAACGGGAATGCTTTCACCTGTAAGGGCGGACTCGTTTACCGCGCTGTTTCCTTCCGTGACAATACCGTCCGCGGGTATATTTTCTCCCGGACGGACAACAAATATATCTCCTTTATGCACCTGCTCTATAGGAACGGTAACTTCTTCGTCGTCCTTTAAAACAACGGCTGTTTTGGGGGAAAGCTTCATCAGGCTTTTAAGCGCGTTGGTGGTCTTGCCTTTGGAATGTGCTTCCAGCATTTTTCCGAGGGTTATAAGGGTAAGGATCATTGCCGCGGACTCAAAGTAAAAATCCATCATGTAGTCCATGACCGCTTCATGATCCCCCCGAAGCTGCGCTCCCGTCATGGCAAAAAGCACATAGACGCTCCACAGGAAAGATGTCATTGAACCCATTGCCACAAGTGTGTCCATGTTTGGAGAACGGTGTATCAGACCTTTGAAACCGCTTATAAAGAACTTCTGATTTATTACCATTATAATGCCCGCAAGCAGCATTTGCAGGATCCCCATGGCGATGTGGTTTCCCTCAAGCTGAGCGGGGACTTTCCAGCCCCACATCATGTGTCCCATGGAAAAGTACATCAGCACCACAAGGAATATCAGAGACGCTATCAGGCGCTTTTTAAGAACGGGAGTTTCCCTGTCCGCAAGGGCGTCCTCGTCCGCCGATGAACGGCTTGCTTCCGCGGTTTTCAGTGATGCGCCGTAACCCGCATTTACCACTGCGGAAATAATATCCTGCGGGGCTGCGTTTCCCTCAACGCCCATGGAATTTGTCAGCAGGCTAACCGAGCAGGAAGTTACTCCCGACACCGCCGTGACGGCTTTTTCCACACGTGCGCTGCAGGCGGCGCAGCTCATTCCGGTAACATTATACTGTACCATGCCGAGCCTCCTATTTCATAAGTTTCTGTAAAGTTGCCACAAGTTCGTCTATAACTTCGTCCCTGCCCTCGTGAATATCCCGCACAACGCAGCCGCGGATATGGCTTGCAATTAGTTCTTTGTTGAATGAATTCACCGCGGAATTCACCGCTGCCGACTGGATCAGAATATCGGGGCAATAGGCGTTTTTCTCGATCATTCCCCGTATCCCGCGGATCTGCCCTTCGATGCGGTTCAGGCGGTGGATAAGCTTTTTCCGTTCCTCGTCGGAACGTATGGTCGATCTTTCGCAGCAGGAACATTTATCGGGCATAACGTTCATCTCCTTTCAAAGCGATCTTTGCGCGGTGTTGTCTTTATACCCCCATATGGTATGTTTATATTATATACCCGTAACAGGTATTTGTCAAGGGGTAAAATAATATTTTTATTTTTTCAGTCTGTTAAAAAACATATTTTGAATTTGTTTTTCGACAATCTGAAAATAATATTTTTATTATTTTTATTCTCAATTTCCTTTATAGTTCGCGGAATTGTTTATTATGCCTTAAATCAATATTAATAATTATGTGTTATAATAAACTTGCAATAAGTCCGCGGAGGTGATGCGGTTTGAAAACTATCAGCAACCAGAAACAGGAAAAGCCCGATCCCGGCACCCGTGAACAGGACGACGATAAATTGAATATAAAATATCAGGACAAGGAGTACAACGAAAGCTACAAGCAGTGGCGGCGCGAAAACAAAGATTCCATCGGCTTCTTTTACGTTGAAAAGCCCAACAGCCTGACATATAACAACGATGTGGGATTTATAAGCGATTCCCCCGAAATACAGGAAGAAAAGGCTCTGCACCGCGCGGTGAATATCCTCGGCGGCATACTTATCATAAGATCGGCTCTCACCATCATATTCACATACTTTCTGCCCGTACTTCTCGAACGCATCGGCGCGGATATCCGATACGATTTCTTCGATAAAACGCTTTACGGCGATCGTTCTTTTATAATTATCCTTAATTTCATTCTGAATATACTTTCTATGATAATTCCCGTCGGACTGCTGGCGGGGCAGCTCCATATGCCCATGAAGGTAATGCTGCCTATGAAGATAACCAACAAGCCGATGTTCCGCGCAAGCGTCCCTGTAATGCTGCTGATATGCGGCGTTTGCAGCGCAATGTCAATGGCGTATGAACATCTGCTTTCGGCGTTAAGGATAGATACATCCCGCAGCCTGTATTTCCCCGATTCCCCCGCAGGAATGATATTCATGATCTTTTCGGAAGTTATCATCATACCCGCTATAAGCGAACTCTGCACCCGCGGCGTTATCCTGCAATTTACAAGGCAATTCGGCGACGGCACCGCGCTTATCATAACAGGCATCATAACTGCGGCTCTCTGCGGAGATATTACCAAATTCTGCTTTATATTCATAGCTGCCATAGCGATCGGATATTTTACCATCAGGACAGGTTCGGTGCTGACGGCTGTAGCTATGCGGATCACAATACAGTTCTTTGCCTACACGATGTACTACTTCGACTATATGCGGGACGACAACATGATGCTGATGATAATAATTTTCATATCTGTTGCAATCGGAACGATATATACCATATTTTTCCTCTACAGACACAGCGACTGCTTCGGGATAAACATCAACTCCAGATACATGACCTACGGGAAAAAGCTGCTGACGTTCTTTACAAGCGCGCCTATAATCATATGGATGACTATGAATTTTATAATAACCGTCCTAAACGTCAAATTCTTGTCGTAGGCGGCGAAAGGAAATATAATGCAAAGTGATGAATTTTACATGAATATTGCCCTTGACCTTGCCCGCGAAGCCGCCGATGCAGGAGAAACTCCCGTGGGCGCGGTGATCGTGCGGAAAGACGGGACGATCGCAGGGACAGGCAGGAACAGCCGCGAGACCGACAGGAACGCCCTGTGCCACGCGGAAATAATTGCCATAAACAACGCCTGCCGCAAACTCGGCGGCTGGCGTCTCAGAGACTGCACAATGTATGTCACTCTCGAACCATGCCCTATGTGCGCGGGAGCGATCATAAATTCACGGATAAAACGGGTGGTATTTGCCGCAAAAGACCCGAAAGCGGGTTCGGCAGGATCGGTGGCGGATCTTTTCGGCTGCGGTTATAACTATCGTCCCGAGGTCGCGGCGGGAGTGCTTGAAAAGGAAAGCAGTATGCTGTTAAAAGACTTCTTTTCGGAATTAAGGAGGAAAAGTCAGAAAATGTCAGGAATAAAGATGATCGGGGCGGAGACTCCCGAACAGGTGAAGAAAATTGCCGCAATGGCGGACGAAATATGGCACGAATGGTTCCCGTCCATAATTTCCGAAGGACAGATCGACTATATGCTGGACAAGTTCCAGTCTGAGCAGGCAATTTCCCGCCAGCTTGAAAGCGAAGGCTACAGCTACTATATTATAATGAACGGCGGGAAGTACCTTGGTTACACCGCGATCCGTCCCGACAGTGACGGCAGACTTTTCCTGTCAAAAATTTACATCAAGAAAGAATACCGCGGAAAAGGTCACGGACGGGCGGTATTTGAATTTCTGAAAGAACTCTGCCGCAAGAACGGCTATTCCGCTATATGGCTCACAGTCAACAAGCACAATGACGATTCAATAGCCGTTTACAAAAAATGCGGTTTCCGCATCATCGGGGAAGGCGTTACCGACATCGGCGGCGGATATGTAATGGACGACTATTTCTTTCAGCTTGATGCCGGCGGGGAGGAATGACATTTTGAAAATACATAACATTCTTTTCGGGATCGCGCTTCTGCCCGCTGCCGCTCTGCTCATGAAGAAGCATTCGGTGACTCACTCGGACGGGCGGAAAGAATATCTGTACACTTTCAGCAAAAAAGGAAACGGCGGAACGGTCATAATTACCAATCAGACTCCCTCCGGACTGGCAAAAAAGGCTGTCAGGACTTGCTTCGGGAAATAGGGAATGAGGTCATTTTATGTGCGAGGGGGAAGAGCAAAGCATACTTTTTTCGCCAAAACCCTTGACAATGGGAAAAAAATGCTGTATAATATCTTTAAGTTTGATTTTTATTTATTCGGAGCAGCAATATGAGTGATATGAATTATTGTGTTTTCGGCAGGGTCTTTATATTTTGAACCGGCACAGATCCATGTTTCGGTCGTGGGTTTGGTTTTTCCGTATATTAAATATATTGCCGTCAACAAAATGATGAGTTTTGGTTCAGTATGCGCATTGACAGCCTGCGGCAATTTATCATTGTCACAGGCTTTTTTATTTGTTTTGGCACTTGTCTGTCAGACCGAAAGGAAGGAAATTTATGAAGGATCTCAATATACGCCGCATTGTTTCCGCAGCCGTACTTGCAGGAATAGTCCTGTCCTTTGCAGCTTGTAAGGACGGCACTTCCGCCGAAGCGGAAACTACACTTGACGCTTCGGGCTACGAATCCCGCATAAGCGAGCTGGAAAGTCAGGTGGAATCACTGCGGGCTGAAACTGTTGCAAATATCAAGTTCAAGGACAAAAACGACTATATCATGGGCAAGGATAACCCCGCTGTCAGCGAAGCTGCCGCTTTCAAGGAGGAAGCTATGGCGGATATGCCTGAAACTATCACCATCAAAGGCACCGAATACAGCACAAAGCTCACTTCCCTGACACTTAACAATATGTCGCTGACGGACGATGACATCAAAGATCTGAAATATATGGTAAATCTTACCGAACTTCACATCTATCAGAACAAGATCACCGACATTTCGCCAATAAGAGGGCTTACCGACTTGCAGACGCTGTCGCTGTTCAACAATCAGATAAGCGATCTTTCGCCGCTGGCGGGGCTTGTTTCTCTTGAATCCCTTTATCTTAGGGCAAATGAGATAACGGATATTTCCCCGCTGGACGGGCTTTACAGATTAAAATCACTTGACTTGTCGGAAAATTCCATAAGCGACATCTCCCCGCTTCTGGAACTGCACGAACTTACACTTCTGAGACTGAATAATAACAATATTTCCGATATTTCCGCGCTTAGCGGCATGAAAAGCATAAGCAGGCTGCATTTGCAGGACAACAACATTTCCGATATAACTCCCGTTTCAAATATGGAGGATCTTACGGAAATTTACCTGCAAAACAACAATGTTTCAAATGTTGAACCGCTTATGTCCCTGACGTCTCTGGGCTGGATAAAATTAGGAAACAACCCTGTTCAGAATCTCACACCCCTCACAAATCTTGTGGGGCTGAAAAAACTTTACATAGAAGGCGTGGAGATCTCCGAGGAAGAGCTTCAGGCTTTCGCGGACAAAATGCCCGATACCACGATCGTGACCCGCTGACGAATATACGGGTTCAGATAAATGCAATTTTTAATTTTCGGAGGAAACAAAAATGATCATTATTCTCAAAAAAGGCGCACAGTCGGACTCCGTCCGCAGGCTGGAAGATAACCTTAAAGCACAAGGCGTAAGCGTTAATCATATCGAAGGCGCAACTCAGAACATCATCGGTCTGGTGGGAGATACTTCCGCAATAGACGTTGAAAATATACTTGCTCAGGACTGCGTTGAAAATATCAGGCGCGTTCAGGAGCCTTACAAGAAAGCTAACAGAAAATTCCACCCCGACGATACCGTTATCCCCGTCAAGAATACCGTTATCGGAAACGGCTCTTTGCAGATAATCGCAGGACCTTGTTCGGTAGAAAGCGAAGAACAGGTAATTACCACCGCTATTGCCGTTAAAGAAGCAGGAGCAACAATGCTCCGCGGCGGCGCGTTCAAGCCGAGAACTTCTCCCTATTCTTTCCAAGGACTGGGAGCAGAGGGCATAAAACTTCTCATCAAGGCAAGGAACGAAACGGGACTTCCCATTGTTACCGAAATTATGGACTGCTCCGACATCGACCTTTTTGCAGATGTGGACGTTATTCAGGTAGGAGCAAGAAATATGCAGAATTTCAGACTCCTGAAACTTCTCGGTCAGTGCGACAAGCCCATACTTCTTAAAAGAGGTCTGGCTAACACCATGGAGGAAACTCTCATGTCCGCCGAATACATCATGGCGGAGGGAAATATGAACGTTATCCTCTGCGAAAGAGGCATACGCACATTTGAAACAATGACAAGGAACACTCTGGATATTTCCGCTGTCCCCCTTTTCAAGGAAAAATCACACCTTCCCGTATGCGTTGACCCGTCTCACGCAACAGGTATCGTTTCTCTTATCGAACCCATGTCCCTTGCAGCTGTAGTTGCAGGCGCGGACGCTTTGGAAATTGAAGTCCACAACGACCCCAAGAGCGCGCTTTCGGACGGCGGTCAGCAGCTTACTCCCGCAAGATTCGCGGATATTATGAAGAAGATACAAGGTCTTACTTCCTACCTTGGAAGAACTATCGGAAAGTAAATTTTTAACAGAGGACTGATCTCCATGTCACCGAAAAAAATAACCGTAAAAGCATCGGGAGTCTATGATGTTCTTATCGGCAGCGGACTTCTTGAAAACTGCGGAGAATATGTCAGAACCGTTTCAAAGGCGCAGAAGCTGGGACTTATCACAGACGACAATGTAGATCGTCTTTACGGGGATAAAGCCGCAAAATCCCTTGAAAATGCGGGCTTTGAAGTTTGCAGATATGTTTTCCCCCACGGCGAAGCATCGAAGAATTCCGCAACACTTATAAGAATATGGGATTTTCTCTGCGAAAATCACTTCACCCGCACCGACTGTCTCGTTGCTTTAGGCGGCGGAGTTACCGGTGATATGGTGGGATTTGCGGCGGCGTCATACCTGCGGGGAATAGATTTTGTGCAGATACCCACTTCCCTGCTTGCACAGGTGGATTCCTCTGTGGGCGGAAAGACAGGCATTGACCTGTCAGGCGGCAAGAACCTTGTGGGCGCGTTCAAACAACCCATACTTGTCCTTGCGGATATTGACGCGCTGGATACCCTTACGGACGAATTCTTCACCGACGGCATGGGCGAAGTGGTAAAATACGGCATGATAAAGTCCGCCCCGCTCTTTGAAAAACTTGAAAAGCACACAGGCTCGGAACTCCGCGAAAACAAGGAAGTTCTCTCGGAGATCATCGCGGAGTGCGTTTCCATAAAACGTGACGTTGTGGAAGCGGACGAACGCGAAAAAGGCGAAAGAATGCTATTGAATTTCGGACACACTCTGGGACATTCTATAGAACAGTATTACAACTACACGGGAATTTCCCACGGAATGGCAGTTGCAAAGGGCATGGAAATGATAACTTCCCTTGCGGAAAAGCAGGGACTTTGCAGCGCGGGACTTTCGGAAAAATTGTCCTCTTGTCTGGAAAAGTACGATCTTAAAATTGACGTTGAGCCCATGCCGAGCGAACTTGGCGAAGCCTGTCTCAACGACAAGAAGCGTTCCGGCGGCAGCATAAATGTTGTTATCTGTTCGGACGTGGGGAAATCTTCCACGGTAAAAATGACAGTGGAAAAATTCATGGAATTTCTCAGACAGTGAAAGGAACAGTCTAATGGATATAAAAATTTATCCCTCCAAGCTGATAGGAACGGTGAACGCGCCGTCCTCAAAGGCTTATTCCCAACGCATGATAATTGCGGCGGCTCTGGCGGAGGGTGTTTCGGAAATATCGAATATCACCGTTTCAAATGATATAAGCGTTTCGGCGGCGGCTATGGAAGCGTTGGGCGCGAATATTTTTAACGAAAACGGAACTTTCACGGTGAAAGGCATAAAAACTCCGCCCCAAAAGGCAGAAATAGACTGCTGCGAAAGCGGCGCAACGCTTCGTTTTGTAATACCCATTGCGGCGGCACTGGGAACGGAATCCACCTTTCTCGGCAGGGCAAAACTTCCGCAGCGTCCTATAACCCCATATCTTCGGGAATTTCCGCCAAAGGGCGTTACATTCGAGCCGCAGGGCGGGCTTCCGTTACACATGACGGGAAAACTCACCGCGGGCGAATACAGAATGGAAGGTGACATTTCCTCACAGTTCATAACGGGACTGCTGTATGCGCTTCCCCTTTGCGACGGAGATTCGGTGGTGAAAATGACTTCCCATCTACAGTCAAAACCCTATGTCGATATGACGATCTCCGCGCTTGAAAATTTCGGAATTACAATAGAAGAGACCGAAAAGGACGGACTTCCCGAATATCATATAAAAGGCGGTCAGAAATACCGTCCCTGCAATATCAGCGTTGAGGGAGACTATTCACAGGCGGCATTTTTCTACGTTGCGGCGGCGCTGGGTTCGGAAATTGAGATAAAGAACCTCGACCCGAACACGGCGCAGGGCGACAAGGCAATAGTTGACATCATCAGATCCTGCGGAAGTGAGATGAGACCCTTCACCGCGGACGTGGGAGACATTCCCGACCTTGTTCCCATACTTACCGTTTTAGGCTGTTTCACCAAAGGAACAAGCCGCATTGTCAACGCGGCTCGTCTTAAAATAAAGGAAAGCGATCGCCTTGCGGACGTTGCACGTCAGCTTAACGCCATCGGCGGAAAGGTCACGGCGGGAGATGATTTCCTTGAAATGCAGCCCATTGAAAAATTTACGGGCGGAACGGTGGATTCCTGCCATGATCACAGAATTGTCATGTCGGCGGCAATTGCAGCGCTGTCCTCCGATTCCCCTGTAATTATAAAAGGCGCGGAAGCGGTCAACAAAAGTTATCCAAGATTTTTTGAGGATTTTAAGTCTCTTGGCGGACGTTTTGAAATTCTCGGATAAAAGCAAAAAAGAAAGGAGTTCCAAAAATGTCCTCATTCTGGAATCACAACATTACCGTATCTATTTTCGGCGAATCCCACGGTCCTGCCATAGGCGTGGTGCTTGATAAACTCCCCTCGGGTGAATATATCGACGCGGAGGAACTGCGCAACTTCATGGCAAGACGCGCCCCAAAAAAGGACGGCACTTCCACACCAAGGCGTGAATCGGATATGCCGAATATCCTGTCGGGAATTTACAACAATTACACAACGGGGACTCCTTTGGCGGCGTTTATCAACAACACCGATACCCATTCTCAGGACTACAATAATATTTCCAAGCTTGCCCGTCCCGGTCATGCGGACTACACAGGCGCGCTCCGCTACAAAGGCTTCAACGACGTGCGGGGCGGCGGACATTTTTCGGGCAGACTTACTGCGCCGCTTTGCTTTGCAGGCGCGATCTGCGGTCAGATACTGGAACGCCGCGGAATTTACACAGGAGCGCACATTCTCCGTATCCACAACATAAAAGACACGGCATTCGACCCCTGCGGAATTTCCAGAGAAGATATCATTTCGCTCAGGCATAAGAGTTTTCCCGTTCTCAACGACAGGAAAGGCACTTCCATGAAAAACGACATTGCCAAAGCCCGCGAAGCGCAGGACAGCGTTGGCGGCATAGTTGAGTGCATGGTTACAAACGTTCCTGCGGGAATAGGTTCACCTATCTTCGAGGGACTGGAAAACAGCATTGCTCAGCTTGTGTTCGGGATCCCCGCAGTCAAGGGAATTGAGTTCGGCGCGGGTTTTCAGGCTGCCGAAATGCTGGGAAGTCAGAACAACGACGAATTTTACGTTGACGAAAGAGGTCATGTACTTACAAAAACAAATAACCACGGCGGCATATTAGGCGGGATCTCTTCGGGAATGCCCATAGTTTTCCGCGTGGCATTCAAACCCACGCCGTCAATTGCAAAGGAACAGGCAACTGTGGATCTTTCCTCACTGAAGAACGAGACTCTGAAAATAAAGGGCAGACACGATCCCTGCGTTGTTCCGAGAGCTGTTCCCTGCGTTGAAGCGGCGGCAAATTTAGCTATCCTTTCGCATATGCTTTCCTATCCGAACTTCTGAAATACCTGAACGGAGGTGTATTTATGGCTTCACTGAAACGCGAGGAAGAGTTCCGCATAAATCATCAGAAATACAAAGACCTGATGAAGCATTTCCATGCGGCATTTTGGCTTGCAATAGTGCCGTCGGCGGGGGTACTTGTTCCGCTGCTGATATACTATTTTATAAGAACGCTTGCAATGCTTGCAGGCGGAAGCGCGTTCATGGGGCAGATAATAATGAATTACGCTAAAGATTCGGACGAAAGATCGCCTTTGTCATTTACGATCCCGTACCTTTATGTCGGATTTCTTGCAGTTATAAGCATAACAACATTTGCGGCTTTCTATTTCAAACTCCGCAAACCGCACAAATTCCTGTTCTGCGTATATCTTGCGGGGGCAATCTACGGGCTTGTGGGACTTTTCAGGGGAACGGCGAGCGTTCTTACGGGGCTGTATCTTATAATTTACGGCATTTACGGAATGTGGCTGCAGGACTTCATACTGCGGCTTCACAAGGAGCTGGACGAACTTTCCCTGAAAGAGGGTTTCCCCGATTTTATAGCGGTCATTAATGAACCCCGTCCCATGGCAAATACAAGAGGACTTTATTACGAACGGAGCGAATTCCTTAAACGTCAGCAGAAAGAGAAAAAAGAAAGCGGCGAAAACGAACCGCAAAGTTTTGAAATGGAAGAACTTACTATGGAGACCAAACTTCCCAAAAGCAAGCATAAAATTGACAGCATGATGTAATATGATCGTGAGGAAATTATGAATGATATTAACGCGGCGGAGATAAATTCCGTCCATGATACAAAAGTCCTGCTCTGCTATCTTTTGGAAAAGCTTAAAGAGCCTGTTTCGGAAACGCAGCTTTACGAAGCAGTGCGGGACAGCGAGGTAATAAACTATTTCAGCTATACCGAAGCGTTAGAAACGCTCATTGAAAACGGATCCGTCAGGCGGGAAAACCGTGACGAAGAAGCATATATAATTCTTGAAGAAAAGGGACGTTACGGCGCGGACTATTTCAACGACACTATCCCCTACTATTTCCGCAAGCAGCTTTTAAAAGCCGCACTTTACTATTTTGCGCGGCTTAAACGCGAACGGGAGACGGACATTGAAATTGCCCCGAAAGAAAACGGATTTGAAGTGAATTTCAGGATAAATGATGCGGATTTTGACCTTATGCGGCTGTCGCTTTACGCACCCGACGAGGAACAGGCAAAGCTTATCCGCGAAAAGATACTGCTCGATCCTGCGGGATTTTACAGCAAAGTGATAGGATTTGCCCTTGAAAACGAAGAAGAAAAGATAGAAATACCGAATGAATGATCTCTCCGTAAGTTTCGGGAAGTTCAGATCGTAAATTACGAGACGCTGTTTTTCAATTAAAAATTTCAAATATCCGCTGAGCTATACAGCGGATATTTTTCTGCCGCGCTGTACGGCGGATATTTTTCTGCCGCACGGCGCGGCGACACCGTCCGCGGGTTTTTAGGCAATTTGTCGGTTTCTCACCGGATAAGCATGGCAATTTTTACGTTTGGAGCATTTTTAATTGCAAAAAGCATTATTCTGCACAAAAAAAGCGCGATTTTTTTGTAAAATTCATAAAAAATTAACACAATTTCACAAATAATGTGTTAAAATATTATCAGTAATTTATGGAGCTGATATTTGCATAAATTCTCATTGCGTTTTTTATAGAAAAATTACAAAAAACACTTGCAAAGTCAGTGAAAATTGTGTATAATTATCTTGTTGTATTATTCAAGATATACTTTTGGAAACTCCTTCCACCCATGATCCTGCGGCGGAGGTTTCAAATGAAAGGATGACCGTCAATATGTCAAACAGACTCTTTCAGGGACTTATTCACCAGATGAGGGACGCTATGGACTGCGTGATAGGCGTTGTGGATTCAACGGCTACTATCATTGCGTGCAGCGAACTTTCAAAAATTGGTACTACAAACGAATTCGTCTCGCTTGACCTGAGCGATTCACATGATATTTTTGTACGGGACGGCTATACATACAAGCCTTTCGGTTCCCATATCAAACCCGACTACGCTGTTTTTGTGGAAGGTACGGACGAGAATGCCGCAAAGTATGCGAACATCATGTCCATTACCCTTTCCTCCATCAAGCAGTATTACGATGAAAAATACGACCGCACCAACTTTATCAAGAATGTGGTGCTTGATAACGTTCTGCCGGGCGACATTGTGGTAAAAGCAAGAGAACTGCACTTCAACAGCGACGTAAGCCGAGTTGTCCTGCTGATAAGGATCATCTCCTCAAACGATGTTTCCGCTTTTGACGTTATACAGAACCTTTTCCCCGACAAGGCAAAGGATTTCGTGCTGAATATCACAGAATCTGACATTGTGCTTGTGAAAGAGATCAAGAACAATGTGGAATCCAAGGATCTTGAAAAGCTTGCTCGCTCCATCTCCGACACCCTTTCGGGAGAATTCTACACAAGAGTCAATGTCGGTATAGGAACTGTCGTTACGGGCATAAAGGATCTTGCACGTTCCTTCAAGGAAGCGCAGATCGCTCTTGAAGTGGGCAAAGTGTTCGACACCGACAAGGTTATAGTTTCCTATGACAATCTGGGAATTGCAAGGCTTATCTACCATCTGCCCACCACGCTCTGCGAAACTTTCCTTCAGGAAGTTTTCAAGAAGGGTTCTATCGAATCCCTCGATCATGAAACTCTGTTTACCATACAGCGTTTCTTTGAAAACAACCTGAACGTTTCCGAAACGTCAAGAAAACTTTTCGTACACAGAAATACCCTTGTGTACAGACTTGAAAAGATAAAGAAGCTCACAGGTCTCGACCTGAGAGAATTTGATCATGCTATCGTGTTCAAGATCGCGCTGATGGTCAAGAAGTATCTTTCGGCAAATCCTGTCAAGTTCTGACAGCGATGTTGTCCCCGCTCTCTGAGGTCTGCCTAAGAAGCGGAACGGCTGCGCCTTCAGGGCTGTGCCGACAATTTAGAATGGATCATATCAAGGGGCAGAATCAAATTCTGCCCTTTTAAATTTTATTACAGGAAAATTATACCATTATAGGCGGTGTTTATTTTTGGTCGAACTCAGAAATGTTAGCGTTACATATTCAAACGGCGTTGATGCGCTCCACGATGTATCCTTGAAGATAAATGACGGTGAATTTGCTTTCGTTGTGGGTAAATCAGGCGCAGGCAAAAGCACGCTCATCAAACTGCTGCTTAAGGAAATTTCCCCTAACAGCGGCAAAGTCTATGTAAACGGCTTTAACCTTGAAAAACTCAGGAAAAACAAGGCTCATAAACTCAGGCGGACCATCGGATTCGTTTTTCAGGACTTCAAACTTATCAATACCATGAACGTTTACGACAACGTTGCATTCGTTCTCAGAAGCATTGACGCTCCTCTGAAATATATCCGCAACCGCGTTCCCTACGTTATAGGACTTGTGGGTCTGAAAGACAAGGCAAAGTCCTACCCAAACGAGCTTTCGGGCGGAGAACAGCAGAGAGTTGCACTTGCCCGCGCTCTTGTGAACGATCCGCAGCTTATCATTGCGGACGAGCCTACGGGAAATCTTGACCCTAACACTTCAATAGAAATAATAGAACTTCTCAAAGCAATAAACCAATGCGGAACTACCGTTATGATGGTAACCCACGAGCATGAACTGGTGCGCCAGTTCGGCGGACGTACCATCAATATCGAAAACGGCAGGATAACTTTTGACGCGACTATTTAAAAAGGAGCATTTTCACTTTATGAAGCTTAGCAGTATGAATTACCTGTTCGGACAGGGCATGAAAAATATCTGGACGAACCGCATAATGTCGGTGGCGTCCTTCTGTATACTCATGGTGTCGCTGCTGCTCATCGGATTTATGATGCTTTTCACGGCAAACATAAATCAGTTTGTGGGCGGCATTGAAAACAAAAATGAAGTTGTCATCTTCCTTGAAGATCTGGACGACGACCACATCGCAGGCATGGAAAACACCATCAAAGCAATGAAAAACGTCAGCAGCGTTACCTTCTACTCCAAGGAAGAAGCTCTTGAGGACATGAAGGCAAGCATGGAAAATGCCGATGATCTTTTCGGGTACATTGAGGACAATCCCCTGCCCGACGCTTTCCGCATAAGGATAGCCGATATTGAAGAGATCAGCTCCACTCTTATGGAGATAAACCGCATGGACGGCATTGATTCCATAAAGTCCCCCACCGATTTTATAAATATCCTGACGGGACTGAAAAGGTTTATCGGGATAATTTCCGCAGTCGTTCTTGCGGCGCTTATAATCGTTTCTCTGGTAATAATTTCAAACGCTTCCCGCGCAAGCGTTGACATCAGAAAGCGGGAAATTTCCATTATGAAGCTTGTGGGCGCGACCAACACGTTTATAAAAGTCCCCTTCTTCGTTGAAGGAATGATGATAGGACTTTTAGCAGGTATCGCTGCTTCGGTGGTCACCGCTCTGGGTTATTCGGAGCTTATAAAAGTCCTTTCGCAGGATATGACATTCTGGTCGATAATGTCAGTAAACGGATTTATCCCGCTTGAAGATGTTATATGGAAGATCGCCGCAGGATATGTAATTGCGGGAACGGCAGTCGGCGCCATAGGCACCGTTATGAGCACAAGAAAGTATCTTAAAGTTTAAAAAGAGGATAATTCTATGAACAGAAAAAAAATATTTTCCGTGGGGATCGCTTCGATACTTGCGGTATGCTGTCTGCTTCCGGGAAGTATCGTTACGGCGGATACAATGTCCGATCTGGAAAGCAGGCAGTCCGAACTTGAACAGGAAAAGAAAGACGTTGAAGCAATGCTTTCACAATACGAAAGCGAAGCCGAAGAGACCGACAAATATCTTGAAGAATACGACAACAAAATGCAGATACAGGAAGAACAGGTCGACAACATTGCTCAGCAGATCGCCATTCTGCAAAGCAACATTGACGCGCTTGAAGAAAGCGTTGCCGAAAAGGAAGAAAATGTTGAGGATGACATTGACCGCTTCGGACAGCGTCTGCGGGCATTATATATGTCGGGAAACGACAGCATGGCTTCCGTTCTTGCAGGCTCAAACAGCTTTTATGATATGCTGGCAAGAATGGAATTTGTGGAGCGTGTTTCAAAGCATGACAACGATCTTATAGATTCTCTCCGCGAACAGATCTCCGATCTTGAAGCGGAAAAGACGGAACTTGAAAGCGAACTTGCCGCTTTAAAAGAAAAGAAAGCGCAGGAAGAACAGTATTATGACGAACTCCGCGAAACATGGAACAACCATGCCGAGACAAAGGAAATGCAGCAAGCCCGCATAGACGATTACAAGGAACACGCAGACGAGATCAAGGAGGAACAGCAGCAGGTCGAAGAAGAATTGCAGGCTGAGATCCGCAGACTTCAGGAAGAAGCAGAAAGAAAGCGCAAGGAAGAAGAGGAACGGCGCAGGCAGGAGGAAGAGCTCAAAAATCAGCAAGCCGAAGAAAACGGCACCGAGTATGTTGCTCCCGAACCTGTACAGACCTATTCCGATACGGGATTTATCTGGCCTGTTCCCACTGTGCGCAACATGACTGACGGCTACGGCGAACGCTGGATAGTTGAAACTCAATCAAGCGATTTCCACAAGGGTATCGACATCAACAAGCCCGGCTGCACAGGAGAACCTGTTGTGGCTTCTGCGGGCGGAACGGTAATTCAGGCGGGAAACAAGTACAACGGTTACGGAAACTGCGTCATTATCGACCACGGCAACGGCATTTCCACACTTTATGCACACAATAATAGTGTTGCTGTCAACGTCGGTGATACCGTAGTACAGGGACAGACTATTGCTTACATAGGTCATACGGGACAGGCTTACGGTGATCATTGTCATTTTGAGGTGAGAATTGACGGTCAGCATACCAACCCGCTGAATTATGTCAGCATGGATAATTAATTACGGAGGTGGCTCGGCAGAGCAATTGCTATGAATAAGAAAATTTCTCTGGGGATCGCTATCGGTCTGATGGCTCTGGCAGCAGCGGTAACATTCATTATAACATATAACTATTCGCTGAATGTTTTCAACTCCAAGGTGCGGAACGTTTCCGAAAGGGAAAGCACTTATGCGCGCCTTTCGGAAATGGACAGCTACGTGCGGGCAAATTTCTTCAACACCATTGACGAGGAAAAACTTACCGACAGCATTATGAAAGGCTATGTTGACGGTCTTGACGACCGCTTTGCAAAATACTACACCGCCGATGAATACGCCATGCAGACTCAGAAAGAATCGGGAGTTACCATCGGTTTCGGATTTGAATGGGACAAGGAAGAGAGCGGTTACATAAAGATAACATCGGTAACGGCAGATTCCGCTGCCGACAAGGCGGGGATCGTTGCGGGCGACATCATCACGGCGGTAAACAACACCGACGTTATCGCCTACGAAAACGGCTATGATGAAGCTGTCTCGCTTTTCAACTGCGAGGAAGGAACAAAGATCAAGCTTCATATCAAGAGACTTAACGATGAAGGCGCAGCGGAATTTTTCTCGGTGGACGTCACCGCAGAAAAAAGCGAAATAATCTCCGTTACGGGACGGCTTCTTGAAGAAAATATCGCATATGTGAAGATCACCACATTCAACGAGAAAACTCCCGACCAGTTCAGGACAACACTTAACCGCCTTATAAGCGAAGGCGCGGAAACGGCAATTTTTGACCTGAGAGACAATCTCGGCGGGATAACAAAATCCCTTGAAGGAACGCTTGACGCCATTCTCGGAGACGGCGACATCGTTACCGCCTACTACAAGGACTCCACCGAAGTGATGGTACACACCACCGAAGCGGAACAGATCAAAATGCCTATGGTTGTTCTTGTGAACAGCGGCACGGCGTCCTGCTCGGAACTCTTTGCCTTTGCGCTCCGTGACGAAGCGGGAGCGCTTATCGTGGGAACTAACACCTACGGCAAAGGCGTTATGCAGAAAACTCACAAGCTTGCAGGCGGAGCTGCCGTCAAGATCACCGTTGCAACTTTACAGACGCGGAACAGCGGCGATTACAACGGCATAGGGATAAAACCCGATTTTGAAGTTGCGCTCCCCGCAGAAGTAGATCTTGACACGATCTCCGAGGAACAGCAGTTAAAGGACGACACTCAGCTCCAGAAGGCAATGGAAGTCGTTTACACAATTCAGTAAAAGGAGAATACTATGTTTGCGGAAGTCGGGATAGCTTTCGGGCTGTTTTTCATAATGCTTTTCATGATAACTCTTTTTGACGGCATAACAATGATAGGAGTATTTGTCCGCAAGTCGGCAGATGTAAAGGAATATGCTTCCTATGTCCTCAACTGGCTGAAGATCATCGCACTTCTTATTTTTGCGATAATAATGGTGTATTTCGGAATTGTCATGAAAGTTTCGGTCTACACAAAAGTTATAGAATTTGCAATTGCCGCGCTTTTAGCGGCGGACGGCATCGCAAGCATTATCATCAAAATAAGATTCGGCGGGAAAAAGAAAAAATGAGTATTTTCAAAAAGAGAACGGGTTTCACCGAAGCGGCAAAAGTGCTTGCAGATGAAGGATTTACCGACAATTACATTGATGTTCTGAAAAGATCGCTTGAAAAAGCAGAACGCGCTCAGGACATTGCCCGCGGGAAAAGCTATCTTGCCAATGCCCTGCTTATCCGCGGACGTCTTACGGAAGCATATGAAACATTCCGTGAGATCGATCTGAAAAAGCTTGAACCGCATCTCCGCGGAACGCTTATAAGCAACATGATTTTCTGCAATTTTGTCCGTGACGATTTCAAGACCGCCGAGGAACTTTATCAGACGTACAACGAAATGGTTCTCGGCGAACACACCGAGATCATGAAGCGCAGCCTTGCCATTCACGAACACATCAAGGGACGCTATGAAAACGCCGTTGAAATAATTGCAAAAATGGGAGACAGTCAATGCCGTTTCATAGATATCTGCATGGTAAAATCACTTATGCGGCTGGATATGTACGAGCGGGCAAAGGAATTTTCCAAAAATTTTGAAAGCTACAAAGACTGCAATGAACTTTCGGAAGAAACCGCAAAACTTAAAAAGAAAATACAAAAACATATGAAAGGAAACAGCTGATATGAAAAAAATTTTACGGTTTCTTGCAAGAGTGTTAAATGTATTTTATAAAGTGCTGCCGTTCTTTCTGGGAACGTACTTCTACTACCCTTTTTATGCATCATCGGAAAGCAGTCATGAATACCCCTTGCTGGATGCTATGTATTCGGCAATACGGCTTTATTACGGCGAGTCAGAGGACGGCATAGAAGCAAATTTCGTTCTGCAATTAGCGCGTTTTCTCGCCATTGCAGCAACGGTCAGCATATTGATAACCGCATTCAACAAGGTGAACAGCGTTGCAAACAGATTAAAGCTTATTTTCCCCGATTCCACAGTTATTTACGGGGATTCGGTCTATGCGGACATATTGTACGACAACATCAGCATGACACGCAGGATACACGGCGATCCCGACAAGGTGATAAAAAATGCATCAAGATATATGATAATGTTTTCAAGCGATATTGAAAATATCCGTTTCTATAACCGTAATTACGAATATCTCAAAGATAAGGATACATACATAATGCTTGACGATGTTTCAAAGCAGAATATTGAAAATCATCATGTAAAAGTATTCAGCATGGCAGAAAACTGTGCAATACAATACTGGCGTGACTTTCCTGTCGAAAATAATGAAAAGATCGCTATTATCGGATTTGGAAATCTGGGAGAAAATATCCTTCTGAACGGCTTGCAGGTAAATATCATTACCCTTGATCAGCACTTTGAATATCACATTTTCGGAGACGGCAGCTATTTCCGAAGAGAACACACAGAACTTGACAAAATGGCTCCCGATGAGATAATTTTCCACGATGACGGCAAGTACGATTATTCGGAAATATCATCATTTGACAGAATAATCATTTGCAAAGATAATGACGGCAGCAATGTTGTAAAACTCAGCAAGATGTTAGAATATTCGCCTGTAAACTGCAAGATCCATGTTTACGCGCCTAACGAAGATATTATCACAAATCTTTTCAACAGCGAAAATATCACCTGTTTCGGAAATGCCCGTGATCTTGCTTCAATGGATATGATCCTTAACGAAAGAATAATGGAAGCAGCACGGAAACAGAATGAGGACTATCTTAAAATACACGAAGGAGAACCATGGGAAAAGCTCGACAATTTCAGGAGATATTCCAATTTAAGTTCTTCCCAGTATGCGTATACGATAAGGCGGCTTATCGATAAAGACGTTCCGGTAAAAACTCTTGCCGAACTGGAACATATAAGATGGTGCAGATACCACTACATATATAACTGGAAATACGGCGATGAGACCGACAAAAAAAATCACATACATCATTCTCTTGTGCCGTTTTCTGAACTCGGAGAAGAAGATAAAAATAAAGATATTGAATCATTAATAAGTAAATTTCCCGAACTTAAAGAACGTATAAAAGAAGAAACCGATCTTCAGACTCAATAAAAGTCGTAAGATCAGTCTTAAAAAGTAAAAGAGAAAATTATTTCCCGCTTTCCATGATTTTTAACGCGCATTTTACTCCGTCAACAGCTGCGGACATTATCCCGCCTGCATATCCCGCGCCTTCGCCGATGGGGTAAAGTCCTTTAAACGAAACCGACTCCATGCTTTCGCTGCGGGTAATTCTCACAGGCGATGAAGTCCGCGTTTCAGGCGCGGTCAGGACTGCGCCCGCGTCTCCGAAACATTTCATTTTATGGGAAAATTTTTCAAGTCCGATCTTCAGCATATCGGACACAAATTCAGGGAAAAGCTCGTGCAGGTCACATTCCGTTATTCCGATACTATATGTGGGAATAACATTTGCTCCCGAAAGTCCGCCCTTTCCTTTCAGGAAATTTCCTGCTGCGGACGCGGGGGCTTTATAATTTTTCCCTGCAAGAATAAATGCGTTCCGCTCTATCTTCCGCGCAAATTCCACGCCGTCAAGAGGAGAATTTCCGAAATCTTTCGGCGATACCGAAACGGCAATTGCCGAGTTTGCGTTTTTTCCGTCCCGCGCAAAAACGCTCATGCCGTTGGTAACGACAGTTTCCTCTTCGCTTGCTGCGGGAACGACAGTTCCGCCGGGACACATACAGAATGTGTAGACCGCACGTTCGCCCTGTCTGTGCGAAAGCTGATATTCCCCCTTTGGAAGGTGCGGACTGTTCCAATACTTTCCGTACAAGGAACGGTTCACCGCTTCCTGTGTATGCTCGATCCTTGCGCCGATGGAAAATGGTTTCGGCTCAAGGAAAATTTTTTTGTCAAGGAGCATTTCAAAAGTGTCTCTTGCGCTGTGTCCTATTGCAAGAACAAGCGCATCGCAGGGAATAACTTCCCCGCTTTCAAGCACCGCGGAAGTTATTTTTCCGTTTTCGGTATTTATGTCCGTAAGCTTTGTGCGGAATCTCACAGTTCCGCCAAGGCTTATTATTCTTTCGCGGACAGCTTTTATAACATTTCTTAAAAGATCCGTTCCGATATGGGGCTTGGCTTTTATGAGAATTTCCTCGGGAGCGCCGAACTCGGCAAGTTTTTCAAGAACATACCCGCAAAGCGGATCGTTTATCCGCGTTGTAAGTTTACCGTCTGAAAATGTTCCCGCACCGCCTTCTCCGAACTGGACATTAGTTACGGGATCAAGCACGGCATTTTTCATGAAATTTTCCACGGCTTCCGTCCTGCTGTCAACATCTCCGCCACGCTCTAATATTACGGGAGAATATCCATACTCCGCAAGGACAAGTCCCGCAAACATTCCCGCAGGTCCGAAACCCGCTATTACGATCTTCCTGCCATTATTTGCAGAACTTACCGGCAGGGAAACTTTCCGCTCCGCTTTTGAACAGAAAGGAAATTTATTGCAGAGCCGTTCTTCCTCCGAGCCGTTTTCAAGTTCGATCCACACCGAAGAGACAAGAACTATCCTGTTATTGTTCCGTGCATCAAGAGATGTTTTGTGTATTCCCGAGCGGACAGCAAGACTGCTGTCAACGCCGATCATTTTAAAAGCTTTTCTGATGATCCCGCTGCTGTCCGCGGAAATATCGGTCTTTACCTGAGAAATTATTACTGCCATAAAGATCCCTTATCAATTGTTTTTGAGAGTCGCAACTATAGTTGCTTTCGGAGACAGATCACCGTCAGAACCTATGCACCATATGTCGCTGTGGGACGGTATACTGAATGTGATCGGAAGCTTGCAGTATCCTTCGCTGCCGTTGAAGCCGTTCAGAATATCTATTTTTGCGATCACGTCAATGCTGCTGAGCTGCTCCATAGATCCTTCGGGACCTACAAAGATCGGAGTCACTCCCGATGTTACTATATTGAAATCATACTGAGACGGTGCATTTACAAGCTGAATGGACGAATTTGTAAAGTGTATGGAACGCTGCACGAGTCCTTCCGACGGACATTTTACCGTAACGGTATGGACTTCATTCAGATCTTCGTAGCCTTCGGGCAGGAAATCTTCCGTTGAGAATGTGAATTCGCTGCCAATGTCCACCTCACGCATATCCAGTGTTCCTATATCCAACGAATCCACAGAGCTGTCTCCGAGGATCGCAACTTCTAATTCCGAAACAGAAAGTTCCAGTTTTTCCTTGAAAGCGTCAACATCAAAACTTTCGGGAGCATTTGCAATCTGAACGTTGAGAGACACCGTTCCTTTTGTATAGACAGGAACATGAACGGTAAATTCGGATTTATCAAAGGTAAGTTTTTCGTTTTCATCGGCAATTTCAGTCGTGCCGTTCATAAGTTTTATTGAAGTTGTCCTGAAATCAGTTGTGCTTGTAAGGAACGCATTTTCATTTACCACTGCCGCGGCATTTGTAATATTGTCAAGGATCTGCGCAGGACCTGTGATATTTAAAGTATTGGGTACGATAACAATGTCTTCCTCATCGCCCATAATATACCCATCAGAAGTCTTTACCCCCGAAAGTTCGGGCGTAAGGGTCACTTCCTTTGTAATTATCTTGTCGAAATTCACATCTATTACCGCAGGTTCTACTTTCTCGATCTCAAAAGTTTTGCCCGTGGTGCAGACTATTTCTATAGGAAGTTTGTAGTCTGTGGCATACATGACATCTTCGGCAGAAGCTGATGCAACAAGTTCGTCAGCTTCAAGGTTTCCTATTTCGCCGCGCTCCCCTTTTATATAGACTGTGACCGTTTCATCAGATTTGCTTAACGCTTGGTAACCGTTGGCTTCCGCATATGTTCCCTCAAAATTTATCTCCACGGGAACATTATATATTATCCTGCTTATGGACGGATATTCGCTTATTGAAACGCCGAACCATATAATTATTGCCGCTATTATCGAACCTATTTTTATAAAAAGATCCTTTTCAAAAAGGCGTGCAAAGAAAAGTCCTATATTGTTGAAAAAATTTTTTACAGCATTGAACATATCTTTATTCTGCTCCTTGGATCAAAATCAAATTTTATCGGTAAATTTTTTCTTTTTAAAGAAGTCCGTAAACCCGCTTTTAGACTTTTCTGCCGGATCGTCCTCATCAGAACCGCTTGATTTGGGAGGTTTAGCAGGCTTCTGCACTTTTTCGGGAAGTATCCTTGTGCGGAGATATTTTTTCAGACTGTCTCTTGTAAGATTTCTGGTAAGTTCTCCGTTTTCTGCAATTGAGATAGTACCCGTTTCCTCGGAAACTACCACGATCACCGCATCGGAGTTTTCGCTCATTCCGATAGCGGCTCTGTGCCTTGAACCGAGAGCCTTGTTTATGGTTTCCTCCTTCTGGGGTTTGGGAAGGAAGCAGGCGGCGGCAAGAATTATCCCGTCACGCATTATGACCGCGCCGTCATGGAGCGGAGTTTTGGGATAGAAAATATTTCCGAAAAGTTCCTTGGAAGGTTCGGCATTAATAATAGTGCCTGTGTCTATCTGCTCGCCGAGTTTTGTCTCCTGTTCGATAACTATGAGCGCGCCTGTGGTCGTTGCGGAAAGATCCTCGCAGGCATCGCAGATAGCTTCTATTGCGCTGCTCCATTTCTGCGAAAGCAGGTCGGAATTATCCCCTGAAAGAGAGGAAAAAACAGGCAGTTTTGAAACTTTTGAATGTCCCATTTTTTCCAGAAAACGCCGCAGTTCGGGCTGGAACAGCACCACGACTGCCAGAAGTCCTATATTAAAAACGCTTCTCAGAAGGTATGCCATTACCTTCATTCTGACAAAGCTCATAACAAGGTACACTGCGAAAATAAGCACGATACCTTTTATAAGCCCGCCTGCGCGAATTTCCTTGACGATAAGTATTCCCTTATAAATAAGGAATGCAAGAACGGCAATATCCACAATATCCCAGAATTCGATAGGCAGGATACTGTTCACATACGAGTCCATTTTATATAAAAAATCCATTTGCTCTGTCCTTTCCCGAATCATAATACATATAATATTTTACCATCTTATAATGTAAATTTCAATACCATTCAGGCAATTTTTTGATTTTTTAATTATGTATACCATTTTAAGAGTTGAGAGTTAAGAGTTGAGAGCAAGGCTGAGCCTTGACCCATTCAGGCAAAGTTTTGCTATTCTCCGCCTAAGTATAATGTGTGGCAAAGCAAAGTGCAATCTGAATTAAAGTTTTGAGAGTTGAAAGTTGAGAGCCAAGATATAAGCGTTACTGCAATATCTTAACTCTCAACTCTTAACTCTCAACTCTATTGCAAGGCTTCAGCCTGCTCTCAACTCTTTAATTACGAATTACGCATTACGAATTACGCATTGACTATGGGTTCGCAGAAAATGCGTATCCTCGGAAGTTTCTTAACGGTGTAGTAGTAATTCTCCGCCCAGTCGTCTCCCTGCGAAGGATCGTTTTCACCGCTTGCAGGCGGAGCAAACATCTTTAATGTCATGTCGCATTCGCCGTCAAGGGGCTTTTCGTAAAATGCACTCATCAGATCAATGCACTTTGCGGTCGGGGATCTGTAGAACCATTTGCCGTTTATCTCAAACATATAGTTTCCGTCGTCATCATCGTCAAAATATAACTCGCAGAAGTGGGGATTCTTTTCAAAATGCAGGGGAATTGCAATTCCGTCAGCATCTTCCGCACCGCCCCAGCGGAGCTTTATGGGAAGTCCGATCTCGCCGCCCTGCTTCATTTCGGGCAGGAAACGTTCGCTGTGGATAATTTCCTTGTAGGTTTTCAGAACGGGCTGCGGGATACCTACATCGGGATTGTTGGGATCTTCTATCTCCAAGCCGAGACGTCCTCTGTCGCGGAACTGATAGAACGTGAACCCGCTGAACCAGTCGGCATTTTCCTCGTCCAGAATATCGCAGAATTCCTTTACCATGTCCGCCTGATCGTATGCGCCCGTAACATCTCCGTCAGCGTTGAACTCGGACATTACCATGGGCTTTGCAGTTCCGCCGTTGAGATATTTGTAGCGTTCAAAACTAAGTCTTGTAAGTTCGTAAATATCCCTTACTTTGCTTCTGGAATGGGTGTTTCCGCCCCGTTCCGCAACATCGTAAGGCCAGCCCCAGTGAAGCGCCATGTATTTGTCCACCGACCAGATGTCCGCTTCGGGTATACACTGTGCAAATTCCTTTTCTTTCTCCATTTCTTCGCCCTTTTCGGGGTGTTCGACGCCGCCTATGCAGATTATGGTCTTGACATTGGGAGCATATTCATGGATAATTTTGCTGAATTTCACAAAGAAGTCCGCAACTCCCTGATAATCCGTCCTTTTGGTGAACGAGAACCAGTTGCCCGTTGCTTCATGATTGATACGGAGCATCATTCTTCCGAAAGTGCGCAGATCTTTTGCAATTGCCACAAGATGTTCGTCCGGAACATTGGGATCTACGGTAAGAGTAAGAGTAACGTCCTGCCCGTGGCGGCGCACATCTCTCATGTATGTGAAAGGTTCATCATCGGTATTGCCGTTTATGCCGCCCTTGTATGTAAAATAATCGTCATAGGGATAGTCCCACTGGAAAGAAACTTCCGCATCTTTCATAACTTCGGAAATACGTCCCGGCCATTCCTTGTCGAGGGGATAGTAGCAGTACATAAGGCTGATGCTTCTGTGAGGTCTGCCGAGAGTGTGAAGGATATAGTCCTGATCAACATACTCGCCGCGTTCCGAACCGTCACCCAGGTCAACGGCGCATTTTGCTTTTCCCATATGGATACCGTAAATCTTTTCGCTCATTTAAATACAACCTTTCGTTAGTTTATACGTTGAATCTGAACAGAACCACATCTCCCGACTGCATGACATACTCCTTGCCTTCGGAACGGACAAGTCCCTTTTCCTTTGCGGCGGTCATTGATCCGCAAGCCATCAGATCGTCAAAGCTGACAACTTCCGCGCGGATAAAGCCTTTTTCAAAATCGGAATGGATCTTTCCTGCCGCTTGGGGAGCTTTTGTGCCTTTCTTGATGGTCCATGCGCGGACTTCGGGCTGTCCTGCCGTAAGATAGGAAATAAGTCCCAGCAGTTCATAACCTTCTTTTATGATTCTGTCAAGACCCGAAACTTCCAGACCGAGTTCGGAAAGGAACATCTTTTTGTCCTCTTCGTCCATGTCCGCGATCTCGGCTTCAAGCTGCGCGCAGATAGGGAGAACGGCAGCTTTTTCCTCTTTGGCAATTTCGCAGACTGTCTTGTAATGTTCTGAATTTTCGATATTGTTCTTGAAATCGTCCTCGCTGAGATTTGCGGCGTAAATTACAGGCTTTGCGGAAAGCAGCGGAGTGGACTTTATTATCTCTTCCTGCTCCTCGGTGAAACCGTAAGAACGGGCGGAATGTCCGTCCTCAAGATGTTTTTTCAGATCTTCGAGAAATTCCGCTTCGGCGGCAAATTTTTTATCGCCTTTAGCAGCCTTTTTAGCGCGGTCGATGCGCCGTTCCAGAAGTTCGATATCGGAGAATATAAGTTCCAGTTCAATAGTTTCAATATCGCGACGGGGATTGATCTCACCGTCAACGTGAACGATGTCGATGTCCTCAAAACAGCGTACAACATGAACGATAGCGTCAACTTCGCGTATATCCGCAAGGAACTTGTTTCCAAGACCTTCGCCCTTGGACGCTCCCTTTACCAGACCTGCAATATCCACAAATTCCAGTGTTGCGGGAGTAAATTTATCGGGGTGATACATTTCTTTAAGTTTGTCAAGACGCTCATCGGGAACGGAAACTATTCCCACATTAGGCTCTATGGTGCAGAACGGATAGTTTGCCGATTCTGCGCCTGCGTTTGTGAGAGCGTTGAAAAGTGTGCTTTTTCCCACATTCGGGAGACCAACCATACCAAGTTTCATATTACAGATTATCCTTTACTTGTAAATTTTCAGAAAGAGTATTCAAAACCTTCATCATCGTCGTCATCATCGTCCTGATATTCAAAATCAAGATCGCGTACATAAGCATCGGCGTTGAACTTCTTTCTGTTTTTTCTGCTGTTTGAACCGGAAGCGCAGAGTATTCCCACAATAAGACCTGTCAGAAAAGAAGCGACAGCGATAAGAACGACTATCCACTGTTCGATAACGACTTCTTCCTTTGCTTTTGACAAAGTATTTTCAGTGATTTCCTTAAACATAAAAAGCTCCGTTCTCCGCCGCATAAAATTCTGCGGAAAAGCGCGGCGGGGCGAATTTTCCTGCAAAGTGCAAGCACTCACAGATATTATACAATTTTTTTGCCAAAATTGCAAGGCTTTTCATTAAATTTTCAAAAAAAGTAAGCACAGAAACGACAATTTGCAAAAAAGTCCGCTTGACTTTTGCAATAAAAAGTGGTAAAATGTTATCATAAATTCTTTATGAAATAAGGTATGTATCATGATAATAACTGCTGTAGGAATAGGTCTTATCGGAGGTTCAATGTGCAAAGCCATCAAGAAGCACACTAACCACACCGTTTACGGAATAGACATCAACAAGGAGACCGTCTCAATGGCGCTTTCCCAGAACGCAATTGACGGCGTTACCGACGATCTGAGCCTTGCGGATATAACGATCGTTTCGCTTTACCCCACAGACGCGATAGAATATATCACCTCCAATGCGGACAAATTCAAGGAGGGCAGCATTGTCATCGACACCTGCGGCATAAAAAAAGCGATCGTTGACAGCGTTACTCCCGTGCTTAAAAAGCGGAACGTCACATTTATAGGCTGCCACCCCATGGCGGGACGTGAATTTTCAGGCTTTGAATATTCACTTGACGATCTTTTCGACAATGCAAGCTTTATAATCACGCCTTCCCCCGATGTTTCACAGGCACAACTGAATCTTCTGGAAGATCTTGCCTATTCGATGCATTTCAAGAAGGTAGTTTTTGCAACTCCCGAAGAGCACGATCAGATAATAGCTTTTACAAGTCAGCTTGCGCACGTTGTTTCAAATGCATATATAAAAAGTCCCACGCATCAGAAGCAGCTCGGATTCAGCGCGGGAAGCTTTCAGGATCTTACCCGCGTTGCAAAACTCAACGAAGTCATGTGGACTCCGCTGTTTATGATGAATAAAGATCCGCTTTGCTTTGAGATCGACTATATCATAGACCGTCTCAAAGAATACCGTGATGCAATGCAGAGCGGCGACAGCGAACGTCTTAAAGAACTGCTCCGCGAAGGACGTATCCTCAAAGAAGAAACAAAGCAATTATAAAAATGGCGTGTCTGTAGATCGCAGGCACGCATTTATTATTTGAATTTTCTTAAAAATGTGGGTCTGAACCATTTTTTATAGCTGACTATAAGAAGCGTCAATGTATAGTCATAAAGCAGGAAAATCAGATTTCCCGCCGCCAGAAGCGCGGGAATGAGCCATTCATTGTAAAATCCGAACTCTTCAAAAAGATCAAGCGTTCCCAGAATGTTCATAAGCGTATAGAAAATTATTATCACCGAGATATTGAAGGTGATAAGCTTGCATACCCAACACAGGAGCTTGCTTTTCATATTTTCAAAGAATGATTTTGCCACGGGATAATATCCGAAAAGGAATGTAAAGAAAAGCCATGCTTCCTTATCAGGCGTAATAAAAAACGACAGCACCGCAACAGACGCATATGTCACAAATGACCATGATGTGCTTACTTCGATGGCAACTACCGTTATCAGCACTCCCGCAAAAAGCGGCAGCGTCATGTTCAGCAAGGGAAAGACCGCCGTAAGAAACATCATCAGCAGGCATAAAGATGAAACTATCCCGCCTACAGATACTTTATAGCTGACTTTTTTCATCGCATACCCCCGTCAGCAGCAAGGAATGAAGTCCCCGCCCATGCATTCGCAGCAACAATCGGCACAGATAAGTCCGTTGCATATGTCGCAGACACCGCATCTAACGCCGCTGCCCTGATCGTATCCGAAACCCCGCGCGTTTGGGTCTCCCCGCATATACCCGCCTTTGCTGTCCTGCATATGTCTAAGAGCGGAATTATATTCCTGATTATACGGCTCCATTTTGCAAGCCTGTTCAAAATTTGCAAATGCGTCATTCAGCCAGCCTCGCGCGTAGCAGACACTTCCGTTAAGAAAATACCACTCTGCGGTCTTATCGTCAATATTTTCCAGCAATGCAGCCGCGTCATTGTAATTTCCGTCTCCGAGCAGCCGCCTTACTTCGGAAAAACCGTTCCCGCCGCCGTTTCCGCGCCTTGCGTTCATGATCTCATCATAAGCAGCTGTAAGTTCGCTGATCTTTTCGTTATCGTCCGAAAACTGTCTGATAAGGTTTCTGTATGCCGAGTTTACTTCATCGTCCGAAGCCGAAGGCATTATACCGAGAATATTGTAAGGATCTTTCATTCAGGAGCGTTCTCCTTTCGCTGTTCCTGTTTTTCTTTTTCGTTTATAATATCGTAGAAAGCATTTTTGAGTCCCATATAGACTATATTGTCAATGATCGGCTTGAATCGCTTCATTTCAAGCTGGACATAGCAGTCCGCAAGAGCGCCGAGAGTGAAGTTCACGCTGTCCTCGGCTTTTGTGCGCACTTCCGCCATGTCAAGATCGTTTACCGCCTTGTTTCCTCTTGAAAGCGGGTTGAAGGCGTTTGCTTTGAAATCCTTTTCCACATCGTCAAAGGCGTCGGCAATGTAAATGAATCTTCCGAGCAGATAGCCAAAACGATGGAGTATTCGCTTTTCGTCGGGATCATTGCTTAGTCCCGAAGCTATCTCTCCAAGAATATTTGAAAACGGCTCGGAAGCGCGGTCTATGGACTTGCAGTTTTCCTTTTCAAGCTTAGCCTGACGCTTCATCTGTTCCGAAACGTACTCCGCAAGTTCGGGGTATGAACTTTTAGCTTTATTATATGCTTTCCCCGTAATTTTAAGCATGATAACAGGACCGAGCTTTCCGAGGAATTTCCTGTCGTCCTTGTCGTCCAATATCTTATGATGGATAAGTATAGACGCGGCGGCGGCAGTGTATTCCAGACCTTCTTCCGAAACCATGCAAAGAGATTTTTTGAACGGGTGCGCAATGCAGCCGCATTTGCACACTTCGGCATCGGAATCATTCAGAGCCAGAGCCATGAGTCCCAGAAAGGCAAAGTCATAGCTGAGGGTAAGTCTCGCAGTTATTCCGTAACTTTTCCCGAGAGTTTTGCACAAACCGCAGTAAACAGCCCTGTAGGTCTCATATTCACATATTCTGAGATGTGGTTTAAATGGTTTTACATAACCGAACAATTTCATCACCCGATCCGTTCAAGCCTTTCTGACATTATACCACATTCTGTTTCATTTGTCAAATGATTATAAAAATTAGATGTGGCTAAACCAAGCATATTATAGGAAGTCAAGAACAGAAAAAGGCAATTCACGGGATTTAGATTTTTGCCGCAAGCGGAAATTCATTTTAGCAATACCAAAAGCATTATACGCCTGTACAAAAAGTTCTAAAACGGCAATAAGAGTTTCTAATTTTCTTGGGAAACATCTGCTGCGCCGCCGCAAAATAGGAATATAATGCCGCAGATCAGCATTTACACTTTCTACTGTAAATGTATCGCTTTTATCATGAGCATTTCTTATATGTTTTCCCGGATAAACAACATCAATATAACCAAAATAACCATCTGTACAGTAATATTTTGCTTCCGGACCGTTATCAACTATTTTTTGGATCCGTTCCGGAGACTTATCAAATGCTGCATCAAAACCTACTATTTGTCGCGGCAAACGGCTTACCATCGTAATTATATAGGTGTTTTCCCGTGTTTCGGTTTTAGGTTTCTTTTTTATAAACCAATATAATTCATCTAATTCTAAAAATTGGAAATCACTTTTCGGCTTTTGAGCCGTTTTTTTTAATCCAATTGTATACATTGGCTTTGTTGAAACCAAACACTTTGCCCACACCACGTCCGCTTGCTCCGGCGTAGTATGTTTTTATTGCTTGTTCTCTGATCTCTTCAGGATACTCTCGTGTTTTCGGGTCAAGTGTGTAGTATTTTTTGCATTCTTTGCAAAAGCACCTTTGTGTTCCCGAACGATTTCTTCCTGCATTTACTTGGTTTTCCACTTTTCCACAGTTAGGACATTGCCTTCCTGCTACTTCTTTTGCTTTTCTCATATCTATATTATACTCTATTTGTCCACCCCCTAAAAATTGGTATGTGTCAAGCAAAAGTAGGCAAGTCTTAGAAAATTCATCACAATGCACAAAATCAGAAGCGTAAATCTGTTAAGGATTTCAAATGAGATAATTTGGCAATAGACTTGTAAGCCGGAGGAAAATGTATGTTATGAGGGAATTCATAACCTTTTTGCCATTGTCAAATTCGATCTCATATGATATAATCATTTTATAGTCACCTGCTTTATATTTTTTGTGCAACTAATATTATAGCATCCGGTGACTCTGAGGGCAAGGCTTTCTTGCCCTCTTTTTCTTTTCTCACTCTGCCTGCTTTTATTTTACACTAAGAAAGCCAAAGACAGGATATTCCGCAATTTGTAACACGGCAACAGCATTTACTTTTTAGAAAAGATATGGTAAAATAGGAATATGAAAATAGAAAAATTAATAGAACG
>CANQTP010000010.1 GCA_947626755.1 uncultured Clostridia bacterium | reverse complement strand
AAGGACTTCAACTTTCGTTTTTCCATATCTTGGAGATGAATTTCTTTTTTGGGTCATATCTATTGACAACGCAGATTCAGCAAAAGGAAGAAAGAGCATACGACCTTTTGCACGAACAGGAAAATCTGAACAGACTGTATAACCAAAAAGTTTCACATTGTTCAGACCTTGAACGCAAGGTAAGCGAACTGACAAATAAATGTTCATACCTAAATGACGTTATCGACAAGGCTCAAAAAAGGTCATCAGAAATAAAAAACGAAATGCAGAAAAAGCTTGATGAAGTCAAAACGGATTCGTCTACGGAAATAAACAGTCTGAACGCTGAAATAGACAGGCTTAAAAAGGACAGGCGTAAACTTTGCCGATATATTGCTGACGCGGCAATGGCAGTTTCCGTGCTTGGACACAAGACATATGAAAATGAAGAATTTTTCGCCGCGCTGACGGCTAAACAGAGAAGTATAATTCTCGGAACTGTTGATTTTTGTCATAATATTGCGGACAATTTCGGTTATCACGATATTGCACAAGAAATAGGACAGATCGGCGGAATGAGTGACGAGATACGCAGCGAATATGAAAGATGGTACAAATTCTTTTCAGAACAAACAAGAACAAATTATGAAAGGCAGGAATATTCATTATGAACGTAAAAAATGAAAAACAAGAAATAATTATGCAGATCTCCGCGCTTTTGAATCAGCTTATCGAAACGGAAGAAAAACAGCATAAAGAGGAAATTTCCGAAAAACCTATTGAAATGCTTACCGTCAAAGAATGTGCGGCAGCAGTAAAAGGACTTTCGGAGCATACCGTCAGACAGCTTGTATTGCAGAATAAGATACCGTACATAAGGACAGGGCAAGGGAAAAAGGGCAAGATACTTATTTCAAGGTCTGCGCTTATGGACTATTTTGGAGGTACGGCGTAATGGACGGAAAAACACCTTGTTGGTTTGACAAAAATTCTGTAAATGAAGTGAAATTCTGCGAGGAGTTTCTGAAAGAAAAGCCTTTGAAATGTGTCAACAATGTATTTTACAGTATTGACGGGACACTTTCAGATGATGTTGTATCAGGTAACATATATAACAGACTAAGCGGTTTTGTTACAAACGGCATTGCCCGTAAGACCGATAATCTTCTTAAAGCCTTAAAACTGCATTGCCATTCTGAAAATTTCAAGATATGCGAAAATGAAATTTATCTTAAAAACGGTATTCTGCGAACAGACGGAATATTTTACAATGCTAATAAATTCTGCGTAAACCGCCTTAATGTTTCGTATGTTCCTGAAATTTTCAGCCGCGGCGAACTGCCTGTAAATTTCTTGAAATTTCTTTCCGAAATGCTTGACAGCGAGGATATAATCACTTTGCAGGAATATCTCGGTTATTGTCTGATACCCTCTACCAAGGGACAGGCGGCGTTATTTGTGATAGGAAACGGAGGTGAGGGCAAAAGCTGTATAGGCGTGGTACTTCGCGAGATTTTTGGAAACGCAATGCTTACGGGAAACTTTCAGCGCGTGGAAACCGACAAATTCTTTCGGTACAATTTGTAGAATAAGCTGATAATGCTTGATGATGATATGCAGATGAACGCGCTGCCATCCACGGGGTATATCAAAAACCTTATTACCGCCAAAATCCCAATTGACGTTGAGGCAAAAGGACAGCAGTCACGGCAAGCGGATATATATGCAAGGTTCATATGTTTCGGAAACGGTTCACCAAAGGCTTTGTATGACAAATCTGACGGCTTTTCGCGCAGGCTTATTATCCTGCGTACAAAGACCGTACCGCCTGACAGGATACCAGATCCGAACATTACGGATAAATTTATAGCAGAAAAAGAAAAAATCTTCTGTTGGATATTCAAAGGTTTGCAGCGGCTTATCGCGAATAACTTTTTGTTTTCTGTATCTGAAAAGGCAAGGAGCAATCTTGCCGATATGCTGTCCGAAAACTGCAATATCATTGATTTTTTATCCGATAACCATTACATTATGTTCGGCAAAGAATAAGAAGCAATGTCAAACGACCTCTTTGGGGATATTCTCAATGGTGCAGTCAGAACGGGTTGACACCTATGAAACAGTACAGTTTTACAAGTTGGTTGAAGTCAAATTCAGAAAAGTACGGGATAAGATATGACGGTAACATAATCAGCAGGGATAACAGACGTGTCCGTGGTTTCAAAGGTATCAGAACGAGTTACGTTCCATTTGTGATCTGACACACACTTTTACACATCTGCATACACACTGCAAATGCCTATTTTATGTGCTTTACACACATACACACTTAATATTTATACTATACAATTTTGACATATTTCTAAAAACTTCTTGACTTTACAATGTGAAAGCTGTATAATGAAAGTACAGGAGTATGTCATAAAATCTATAATATCGCAAGGAGAGATATTTTTATGGCAACTATAAGAAAGCGCGGAAATTCGTATCAGATAAGAGTTTCCTGCGGTTACGATACTAACGGCAATCAGATAATACGGACAAAATCTTGGAAACCTGAACCAAATATGACCGCACGTCAAACCGAAAAAGAGCTTCAGCGGCAGGCAATGCTTTTTGAGGAGAAATGCCTGAAAGGACTTATCACTTCCAACGTGAAGTTTGAGGAGTTTGCAGAGCAGTTGAGGAATACGCAACGCTTAACTTGCGCAGCACATCTTATTCCAAAATGAAACAGTTACCGTCAAGAGTTTACCCTGCGATCGGTCATTTTCGCATTGACAAGATAACAGGACGACATATTCAGCAGTTCATCAATTATCTTGCTTTGAACGGTAGGAACTTGATAAACGGCAAACCTCTATCGAGGAAAACTGTTGTACATCATCTTAATTTTATTTCGGATATTTTTAATTACGCAGTTAAAGTGGGAATGCTGAAAGACAATCCCTGCAAATCTGTTTCACTTCCAAAAGGGGAGCAGAAAGAAAAAGAAATTTACACAATTAATGAAATTGCAAAAATCTTTGAACTTCTTGATAGTGAAGATGTTCCACTGAAATATCGTGTGTTTTTTAAACTTGCAGTATACAGCGGATTCCGAAGAGGAGAACTGCTTGGCTTAGAATGGAAAGATGTGGATTGGGATAATCAGCTTATAAGTGTTCGCAGAACATCAAATTATACAGTCGAACAAGGAACGTTTACTGATACCACAAAAACCAAAAAGTCAAAACGCACCCTGAAATTTCCAGCTTATGTTATGGATATGCTCAATGAACTGAAACAGCAACAGGATAAAGAGCGTATGGAAATAGGCGACAAATGGGAAGAAACAGATAGGTTGTTTATTCAATGGAATGGTTTACCAATGAGTAACAATACACCATACTATTGGTTCAAAAGATTTTGCAAGAGAAATGATCTTCGGTTTTGTGACTTGCACTCCCTACGTCACTTGCACGCGAGCTTGCTTATCAATGCAGGCGTAGATGTTGTAGCAGTATCGGGAGATATGGGACATTCGTGCGTAAGCACAACAAGTAACATTTATTGCCATATGTTTCAAGAAGCACAGGCGAAAAACTCGGAGGTTATTGCAGCAGCATTGAATTTTAAAGCGGTGTGAATTTACAAGAACTTGCGTAAAGACCAAATTTTAAAAATAAGTACCAAATAAAGACCATTTTTCAAAATCAAAAATAAAAAACCTTGGGAACAACGCTGTTACGTTGTTCCCAAGGCAATAAGCTGGTGGAGATAAGGGGATTCGAACCCCTGACCTGTTACATGCGAAGCAACCGCTCTCCCAACTGAGCTATACCCCCGTACCTTAATATTTTACCACATTACAGGGTACTTGTCAATAGCTTTTGTTCAGGATTTTCAGATTTTTTGTATAAAAAACATTTATCAGTGTTTTTTATAGAAAATTATCTTTGTAACGTCTACATCATTGTAGGTCAGAATGTAAGTGACAGCAATTGTCAGCGGCTGCAGAAGCACCATGAACGTTATCCCTATGACCCCGAGCCATGATATGGCGTCAATGACAAATTCTCCCGTAAACAGCGTTACAAAGGGACGAAGCCACATATTCAGCAGCAGATAGTAATTGAACACGTCGGGAAGCACCCCGGATTTGCTAAGATACAGAACTATCAGCATTATATAGCTGAATATGGGGGCGGCGATCGCCATTTTTAAAGGCATATATCTGTCGTACTCCATGCCGTGGAATTTAACAACATTCTTGTCGCGTTTCGCGGCGTAATGCGCCCAGTTGAAGTAAAGACCAAGAGTTACCGTCATTGTGCAGAACGCTATGAAAATTCTTATAAATATGAAGTTTCTCATAAAAAGCGCCGTGGACGAGCATATGAAAAAGCACATAAAATTCCCGAGAAACCAATAGCCTATGCCTTTCAGACATCTTGCAGCAAAATTTTCCTTTTTATTTGAAATATATCTTTCGGACATTCCGTTCATTTCCTTTCAGGTAGTCTTATCACATTATACACCTTTTTTGTGAAAATTTCAATATCTTTCTTCAAATCTTTGCACCTTGCAGAATAAGTTATATCCTGTTAATTTTCAGTATAAATTCCTTAAATAAATTATTCCCGCGCCGAAATAATAATATAGGACACTGTCCGAATTTTCAGAAAGGAATGATAGTAATGGCAGACCGCAGCAATCTTTACAATGCTCTTTATCAGAACGCCGAAATGGGAACGGATTCCATAAAGCATATTTTCCCGAAAGTCCATGACAACAAGCTTCGCGGCGAACTGAGAACGCAGCTTTCCAACTACAGCGATCAGACGAATATGCTTTCAGACCGCATGAGATCGCAGAACATGACTCCCAAGCCTGTTTCAAAAATGGCAAAAGTCATGACATCAATGGGCATTACCCTGAACTGCGCGCGGGACAATTCCACACAGCACATCGCGGAAATGCTCATTCAGGGCACTAATATGGGAATTATAAAGATAAACAAAGCGCTGAACCGTTCCGTTACCGCCGAACCCGAACTGATACGGGCGGCGCAGGAAATGCTTTCCAAGGAGCAGCGTTATATAGATGATCTTAAAAGCTATCTTTAGCAGAAAGGCGGGAGCATATGTATAAGGATCTCATCAAGCATGGAAATTATGCGCAGATAGACGTTAATAATCCACAGCAGATAAACGGAAAATATTATACCAACATCATAACCGACAATATCACTCTCCCCGACGGCAGCGTTGTCAATGCCGACGAGGAAAATGCAGAAATAGCGCGGAAAGAAGTAGACAATATCCGTTTGTCATAAAGCAAAAAGGGTGTGAAGTTCACACCCTTTACATATCATATTCTTGTTTTGTCTTTTATGATGTACTTTTTCTTGTTAAGCTTCTGGGCTTTTATTACTTTCATTCTTGAAAATTCCTCACGTTCCTTTTCTTCAAGGCTGTTAGTGATGAATTTTACTATCCCCTCATAACGCGGGATAACGATATTCTGTAAAGCATTTGCCCTTGTCTGGGTTTTTCGTATGGAATTTGTCAGGCGGTAAATGCTGTTTTCCACTTCTGCAAGTGTCACCGACATATATTTTGCCTTTTCAAAACAGATATATGCAAGGTCAACGTTTGAATCGGTGTATTGCAGTCCGTAATTGAGTACGGGTTTCCTTTCGTCAATTGAAATTTTCGGAAGTTCACAGCCCATTACGCTCCTGTACGAAACAGAAAGGGAATTCTCCTCGGGAACGGCATATGCTATATTTTCAATGACTCCTCTTGAAATATTCGCCAATTGCAGCGCGGAATACGCCTTTATATAGGTCTCCTCAATAGTTCCGCGCATGGACTTCGCCTTGTCTACAAGCGACATCAGTTCTCTTACAAGAATGTTCCGCTTTTTGTCAAGAAGCTCATATCCCACTTTCGCCAGAGAAAGCGATTTCTGCGCGTTGAGCAGATTTCCTTTGGTAGGAAATACCTGTTCAGCCATATAAGACGTCTCCTTTCATGATTATTCAAACATTTCAGCCGCGTGAGGATCGTATTTTTCTTCAAGAAGTTTCTCATTTACACGGTCAAGCGCGGATTTCGGCAGTAGAGAAAGAAGCTTCCAGCCCAGATCGAGAGTTTCGTCTATGGAACGGTTCTCATCAGGACGCTGAGTGATAAAGTATTTCTCAAACATCTTGCCGAAATTCATGTATGACTTGTCAAGGTCGGAAAGTTCGTCCTCGCCTATTACCGAAGCTAAAGCCCGTGCGTCCATAACTTTCGCATAGCAGGCAAAAAGCTGATTGGAAACGTCCGCATGGTCGGAACGTGTGTAGCCCTCACCTATTCCGTCCTTCATCAGACGTGAAAGTGACGGCAGCACCGAGATAGGCGGATAAACTCCCGTCTGATCCAGTCCCCTGTCAAGAACTATCTGTCCCTCCGTGATATATCCCGTAAGGTCGGGAACAGGGTGGGTAATATCGTCATTGGGCATTGTAAGAATAGGTATCTGCGTTACCGAACCCTCCGAGCCGTTTATAATTCCCGCGCGCTCATAAAGCGAAGCCAAGTCAGAATACAGATATCCGGGGAATCCCTTACGTCCGGGAATTTCTCCTTTTGACGAGGAAAATTCACGGACAGCTTCCGCGTAAGAAGTCATATCCGTAAGAATTACCAGAATGTGCATATTCTTCTCAAAGGCAAGATATTCCGCCGCCGTAAGCGCACATCTCGGAGTAAGTATACGCTCTATGATAGGGTCGTTTGAAAGGTTCAGGAACATAACAACTTTCTGAAGAACGCCGCTTTCCTCAAAACTTCTGCGGAAGTAGTCCGCAACGTCGTTTTTAACGCCCATCGCCGCAAATACAACTGCGAAATCCTGTCCGCTGTTCTCGGCGATCTTCGCCTGACGTACTATCTGAACCGCAAGTTTATTGTGGGAAAGTCCCGATCCTGAAAAGATAGGAAGTTTCTGCCCTCTGATAAGAGTCATAAGCGCGTCTATGGAAGAAATTCCCGTATGGATATAGTTTCTCGGATATGCTCTTGAAACGGGGTTCAACGGCTTGCCGTTTATGTCGGCGGTCTTTTCGGCGAATATCTCTCCCAGACCGTCCACGGGACGTCCCGCGCCGTTGAAAATTCTTCCGAGAATTTCGGGAGAAAGGGGCATTTCCATGGGTTTGCCCATGAAACGCGTTTTTGTATTTTTCAGAGAAAGCCCGTTGGTTCCCTCAAAAACCTGCAAAACAGCCTTTTTGCCCGAAATTTCAACAACTCTGCCTATTCTTTTCGTTCCGTCATCAAGACGGATCTCCGTTACTTCATCATATGAAACGCCTTCCACATTGTCAAGAACAACAAGAGGTCCGTTTATTTCGCTTAATCCTATATACTGTAAGCTCATTCAAATGACCTCCTTTCAGGCTTCGGCACCGATCTTTTTAAGCTGCTGGTCGATCTCCACGGTAAGCATATTGAAAAGTTCGGGCTTATCGTTGGGAATGTCGTATTTCATCTTGATAACTTTTTCAAATACACCCGTATTGACAATGACGCTTACGGGAGTTCCCGCCGCAACAACTTTTTTGCACTTATCGTAAAGGGTAAGGATAATTTCCATCATTCTGAACTGCTTGTCAAGGGGAACATAGGTATCGTCCTTGTGGTACGCGTTCTGTTGGAGAAATCCTACTCTTACCACTCTTGCGATCTCGATAACAAGCTTCTGATCTTCCGGAAGAACATCCGAACCGATAAGTTTTACTATCTCCATGAGTTTATTTTCTTCAAGGAGAATATTGGAAATGCTCTGACGGTATTTCAGAAAATCGATGCTGACATTTTCGTCATAGTAATTAGACAGATCGTCAATGTATTCCGAATAGCTGTCATTCCAGTTTATGGCAGGATAGTGACGAGCATAGGCAAGAGATTTGTCCAGCGCCCAGAAGCAGCGTACAAAACGTTTTGTATTCTGTGTAACAGGCTCTGAGAAGTCCGAACCCTGCGGAGAAACAGCTCCGATGATCGTTACCGAACCTTCCGCGCCGTTAAGTGACTGAACATAACCCGCACGTTCGTAGAACTCGGAAATTCTTGACGGCAGATATGCGGGGAAACCCTCTTCCGCGGGCATTTCTTCAAGACGTCCGCTAATTTCGCGGAGCGCTTCCGCCCAACGCGATGTTGAATCCGCCATTATAGCAATATGATAACCCATGTCGCGGTAATACTCCGCAAGAGTTATTCCCGTATAAATGGAAGCTTCACGCGCTGCAACAGGCATATTTGAAGTGTTTGCAATAAGGACTGTTCTGTCCGTCAGAGCCTTTCCGGTTCTTGGGTCAACCAGTTCGGAAAATTCTTCAAGTACCTGCGTCATTTCGTTTCCGCGTTCGCCGCAGCCGATATAAACTATTATGTCCGCATCGCACCACTTTGCAAGCTGATGCTGCGTCATAGTCTTGCCCGTTCCGAAACCTCCCGGAACGGCGGCAGTTCCGCCCTTTGCAATGGGAAGTATCGTGTCTATGACTCTCTGACCCGTTATAAGCGGTCTGCTTATGGGCAGACGTTCCTTGAAAGGTCTGCTCCTCTTGATAGGCCATTTCTGGCAAAGGGTAAGTTCCTTCACTTCCCCGCTGTCGGTCTTGAGTTTTACAACGCAGTCATTTATGGTATACTGACCGTTTTCCGCAGTCCATACAACTTCGCCCGCAAGGTTCGGGTGAACCATGCAGCGATGTTCGATAACGGGAGTTTCGGGGCAGGTTGCATAAATATCCCCGCCGCTTAACTTATCCCCCACGGAAACGGTTATTTTGACGTCATACTTCTTAGCGGTATCAAGTGCGGAAACGTTCGCACCCTCGGAAATAAATGCTCCGCTCAGAGCTTCGATCTGTTTCAGCGGACGTTCGATGCCGTCAAAGATATTTGAAAGTATTCCCGGACCGAGAGTGGCCGACATAGGCATTCCGCTGCCCTCCACAGGCTCGCCGGGTCTGAGTCCCGTTGTGGATTCGTACACCTGAATGGTAGTTTCGTCGGAGGTTATACCGATGACTTCGCCTATAAGACGCTTCACGCCCACATAGACCATTTCAAGCATGGAAAAATCCTTTGTATCCCTTACTTTTACAACAGGACCGTTTATGGAAAAAATCGTATTCAAGGCTTATACCTCCGTTCGGGATTCATTGTGCAAAAACATTGCTGTTGGCAAAAAGCTGCCGCTGTTCCTCGACTGCCATGTCAAAAGTCTTGTCCGAGATTGTCTCGCTGTCCTTGTTGTAAACGGAGATCCCGCCAAGCTTTATATTCTCATCGGGAGAAAATACAACATTTTCCGAACGTATCGCCTTTTTTAACGTATCGGCATACTTCATGTCCTCGGGAGCAAGGAAAATTTCCGCGCCGTTGGAAACTTTTACCCGCAGCAGATCTTTTACAAGCATATCCACATACTTGGGGTCGTTCCTGTAACTTGTAAGGCGTTCGCACACAACGGAAAATATCTCGTCTGTAAGTTCTTCACGGCGGCGGAGAACTTCCTTTTTCATTTCAAGCTCCGCCTTGGAAATATCGCGGACGTAGCGGTTGCCGTTCTTCTTGTTTCCGGTGCTGAAATATCTTTCGGCGAACTCCTCCGATTCCCTTTCGGCTTCGGAAAGTATCTCTTTCTTTTCCTTTTCGGCTTCGCCAAGCATTTCGCTGACTTTACGTTCTGTCTCGCTGTTTACAGCGTCAATGAATCTTTGCAGCTTTTCATTGTTCATATCCATAAGAAATTACTCCTTTAAAGCTTCAACCCGATAGCAGATTCGATATATTTTGAAATTATGCCCGTGATATTCGATGTGGCATGACGATCGGGTATCTCCACGATAAGCGGCTGACGTCTGTCGAGCTTGTATTCATAAACCATTTCTTCACAAAGCTTTATAAGCTTTTCGGTCATAAGTATAACGGCAACGTCCTTGTCGTCCATAGCAGCGGCAAGAGCTTTTTTTACCTCGCTTGATTCGTGGACAACAACGCCCTCGATACCCGCAAGCCGCATTCCCATCTGCGTATCAACATTATCGCTTATCAAATAAAAGCGCATAGCCGCCTCCTATTAAACAAACAGCATCAGGAGAGCAACAACAAATCCGTAAAGCGCGCATCCTTCACCAAGAGCAACAAAGATAAGCGCTTTCGAGAAAGATTTCGGATCTTCGCTTACAGCTCCGATAGCCGCAGGAGCAGCAGCCGCAACGGCGATACCGCCGCCTATAGAACCCAGTCCTACTGCCAGAGCCGCCGCAAGATAACCTATTCCCCCGTCGGAAATTCCGGACGGCTCGTCTGCTTCTTCCGAAGCGGAAGTATCAGCGGACGGTGCTTCTTCGGCAGAAGCGTAAATTCCAACAGGAACAGCCGCGCAGATTATCATAACTCCAAAAAACGCGCAGAGGTTGCCTATTATAGCATTTTTGAAAGACTTAGCGCCGCGTTTGCCCTTAATGGCAATTATCGCGGGAAGCGCAAGAAGTCCTATCACAACAATGGGAAGCAGAAAAATGTACAGCATAAAAATTCCTCCAAAAAATTATTCGATGTTTTCATCGTAATTGATCTTAACGGGTTCAAACGGCTTGCCGTCGCCCGAATAAAAACGTGAGAATATTTCGTAGAATTCCAGACGCAGCGTCTGAATACCCACAAGCAGTCCCTCAATGCCCATTACAAAGGCATTTCCCAGAATTACCACTATCGGAGAAGCCGCCGCGGAGACCTGCTCCGAAAGCGCCATTACCACCAGCATCATTGAAGCGTGGGAAAGGACAAATCCGCCTATACGAATGAAAGACAGAGTATTTGTGGCATATCCCAGCAGGAACTCGAACACTTCAAAGAAGTTTGAGGCGATAAAGTCGCCTACTCCGCCCTCCATGCGGTACTTTTTGCCTTTTACCCAATAGGAAAGCGGTTCCCGCATGAACATAGCAACAAGGGGCAGAATTATCAGAACTATAACATATACCGCGTTCATAAGGTGAACTCCAAACAGTTCCGCAACTGCTCCAACGAGTATCGAGCCGAAGAAAACCAGTCCCGCAATGCCGTTGTTTCCGAACAGCGCTTCTTCAAATTTTTTGTTTTTTATTCCCGTGACAATGTTTATCAGTATCGAGATGAACATTATAAGAACGCCCAGAACTATTGCACCGATGAGTATTGTGGTAACATTCTTCATAACTTTGAACGGCAGGAAAGTTATTCCCAGAGCCTCATAAACGGGATCCAGAAGTTCTTCATATCCGAACACGCTTCCGTAAAGAAGTCCGAACACTGCTCCCGAAATTCCAACCCGCGTAAGTATCGGACCAAGCGCAAATTTCTTGAATTTCCAGAGAAGCGCGCCCGCTATAGCAAGCACTATCCCCTGCCCAAGGTCACCGAACATTATTCCGAAAAGCAGCGTATATGTCACCGCCACGAAAGCGGTGGGGTTTATGCCGTTATAGGACGGAAGTCCGTACATTTCCACAAACATTGAAAACGGCTGTGAAAACTTGTTATTTTTGAGTTTTATGGGCGGTTCAAGCTTTCCGTTTGAATCGGCAGGCTGAAGCACTAACGAAACGCTTTCCATATCGTCAAAAAGTGCCATAAATCTGTCTGTCTCACTTTTAGGAATAAATCCCACGATATAGAATTTGTCATTTACGATAGCCGCCTTGTTTCTCAAGTCAAAGTTGTCATGGCTCGATTTCAGACGTGAAAAAATCTTTCCCAGCCTGTCCGACTCTTTGTCAAGGTACTCGTTATACTGTTTTTGGCTGTCCTCAATAAGCTTTTTATCCTCGTCAACCATTTTGTGGAGTTCCGCAGAAGCTTCCGAAGAATCGCCCTTTACAAAGTCGGGGATATGCGTTCTTTCAAAATACAGGCTGTCGAAGATCTCGTCCACATCATCGCTGCATGAAGCGGGAACGAAATACATTCCCCAGTAATACTCCTTTTCCTCGCTGAAATGCGCAAAGTAAAAGGGCTTGTCATCGTAATATTCGAGCTTTGCATAGCTGTCCACAGGGAGACGTCCCAGACGGACTTTGATATTTTCGCAGGAGAATATCTGCTGAAAATCCACAGTCATGCCTTTCAGATGATCCACCTGATACAGCGCCTGTTCATGGACGGAAAGTTTCTCGTCCGCAAGCTTTTCGGCGGTCTTGAAATCGTCCAGCTTTTTCCGCACGTTCAGAATGTATTCTCCCAAGGACGAAAGACTTTCGCCCGCAATGTCCGAGAAATCATCGCTGCGGAACTTTCTTCCCGACTGCGCCGATATTTCGCTTATCTGTTTCAGCAGCGGAGTGTACGGGTTATCCTCTTTAAGAACTGTAAAACCGCTTTTCTTGCCAGCAACCTTTGAAGCCGACTCAATGTGGAAACAGCCGCAGTCGCTTAGTTTTACAAGAACTTTGTCCAGATCCTTTGTAAGTCCTGCAATGTTGACAAGCTCCATTTTTTCTATCGACACTGTATTATCACCTCTTTAAATGTTAATTATTTACATTATAATAAGCGGCGCGATCTTGCTTGATTCAACACCGTATCTTATTCCCTCAATAATGCTGATGATGTTCTTTACCTCTATTTCAAGCAGGAAAATAAAGGAATATACACTTAACGGCGCAGACTGTGAACGTTTCAGCATAAGCTTGGCATATTTGTAGCGGAGCTGATTTGCGCTCTGTTCAAGATTATTAATGTCATAGCCGTTTTCGATCATCTGCCTGCCGTAATTTGTCTTTGAGAAACGCTTTACAAACTCCTCGGAGTTGTCCGCGCTGTAAATTTCCTTCTGCTTGGCGGGGGAAAGCCGTCCGCCGAAAGGAAGCATATCCTTTTCGATCTCGTCTCCCGTTGCCCCGAAAAAAGCGGTAAGGCGGTAAGAATTTATAACATTTATAAGGTCAATGTCCGTTTCAAGGAAAGAAACGAACTGTTTAACATCGTTCTTCCTGAAGTCAAGGGAGCTTTTCAGTCTCTTGATGTAGTAAGTTCTGAGCAAGGTCTCACATTCCGTAACGTCTACCCTGCCGTCCGCGTTGATGTTTACGCTTTTCAGAACGTCATAATATGGAGTTTTTTTCAGAAATACCAGCAGTTCCTTAAAATCCGTGACTCTTGCAAGGTCTATCAGGTCAAATGAAGTAAGCCCTTTCAGATAGATAGGAACATCGGAAATAAGCTTTTCCGAACCTGCATTAAGGAATCTTATACACCTTAAAATTTCGTCTATCTCGGTCTGCAATATTTTGTAATTGTAAAATTCTTCCTTGGAAATATGTTCAAATCCCGTAATACGGATATAAGTATCATAAACGCTTCTGCGCAGGAGATTTTCAAGCATTCCCCTGTGGATAGTGTTTGTGTCGATGGAAGAAAGCAGTTCGCTGTAATGGGTGTTTTTTTTCAGATACTCGGCGGCTTCCTGAACACTTTGCTTGCTCATCATTTCAAGATAGTCCTGCTGTGTCAGGCGTTTGCCGTAAATTGCCATTATCTTGGCGACAGTGGCGTTATAGTTCCTGCGTTTGAACACAGGCGTTCACTTCCCTTCAAAAAGCGGATCTATCCGTTTACGATAGCGTTAAAAATGTCTGTCTCCCACTTTTCCTTGTGTTCCTCAAACGCCTTGTTGAGACGGTCTATCTCGTCTTTCTTGCGGTTTTCGATCTCCGCAAGCTTTTCCTCCGCTTTTTTCTGTTCCTCGGAATCTTTCTTTTTAAGTTCGTCCTCGGCATTTTTTACTTTTTCCTTGATTAGCCGTTCACGTTCGTTTCTGGCATCGGCAATGATCTTGTTTCTTTCCTTTTCGGCTTCTTCAAGGCGTGATTTTGCATTCTTTTCAATATCGAGTATGCCTAAAATAATATTTTCCATAGTATCACCGTACTTTCTATCATATTATGCGGAACGCTCCGTATCCGCGCCAAAAGCGGAATACGGACGCCGCAGAAAATATCAGTTTTTAAGGCTGTGGAGCGGAGCGGGGATCTGCCCCCCTCTGCTTATGAACTTAGAGGGCGAGTAGGTATTTACCCGCATAACAGGACCTTTTCCGAAAAGTCCGCCCCAGTTCAGAACGTCTCCCTCTTTCATGCCGATAGCGGGAATTATTCTCACGGCTGTGGTCTTGCTGTTTACCATTCCTATAGCGGCTTCATCGGCAATAATTGCGGAGATAACGTCCTCTGTGGTATCTCCGGGAATACATATCATATCCAGACCAACGGAGCAGACCGCGGTCATGGCTTCAAGCTTTTCAATGGCAAGTGCGCCGCATTCGGCAGCGGCGATCATTCCCGCGTCCTCGGAAACGGGTATGAACGCTCCCGAAAGTCCGCCGATCCTTGAGCAAGCCATTACGCCGCCTTTCTTGACCGCATCGTTGAGAAGCGCAAGAGCGGCAGTAGTTCCGCAGGCGCCGCACTTTTCAAGACCGATCTCTTCGAGGATATATGCAACGCTGTCCCCCACTGCGGGAGTAGGCGCAAGGGAAAGATCCACTATCCCGAAAGGAACGCCCAGTCTTTCGGAAGCGGTAACGCCTACAAGCTGTCCCACACGGGTGATCTTGTACGAAGTTTTCTTGATAATATCGGAAATTTCGGTAATATCCGCATCGGGATATTTCCTGAGAGCAGAGCGTACGACTCCCGGACCGGAAACGCCTACATTTATAATGCAGTCCGGCTCGCCGACACCGTGGAACGCTCCCGCCATAAAGGGATTATCCTCAACGGCGTTGCAGAATACCACAAGTTTTGCTGCGCCGAAACACTGGTCATTAACGGTAAGTTCCGCGCTTTTCTTGACGATCCTGCCCATCATTCTGCAAGCGTCAAGATTTATGCCCGTTTTGGTAGAACCCACATTTACCGATGAGCAGACGCAGGAAGTTGAAGCAAGCGCTTCGGGAATGGACTCTATAAGCCTTTCGTCGCCTGCCGAAAAGCCTTTCTGCACAAGTGCGGAATAGCCGCCTATCAGGTTGACTCCGCAAGCCTTTGCGGCTTTTTCCATGGCAAGAGCAAATTTCACGGGACTTTCCGAACAAGCCGCAGAAACGATGGCAATAGGCGTTACCGAAAGTCTCTTATTTATAATGGGAATGCCGTATTCTTTCTCAATGTCCTCCCCCACTCTGACAAGATTTTCGGCGCGCTTGGTTATCTTGTCGTAGACCTTGGTGCAGGCTTTGTCAATGTCGCTGTCGATACAATCAAGCAGGGAAACGCCCATAGTTATTGTTCGTATGTCAAGACATTCGTCCTGTATCATACGGATAGTTTCAAGTATATCGTGAACGTTTATCATAACAGTGCAAAACTCCTTCTGTGATGTTCGTCTGTTTTCATATCCTGTGCATGGACTCAAAAATTTCCTCATGCATGGTGTGGATCTGGAGTCCAAGTTCGCTGCCCAGTTCGTTCATTCTTCCCACAAGTTCTGTGAAATCCCTGTTCAGCCTTGAAATATCCACAAGCATTATCATTGCGAACATATCCTGAAGAACGCTTTGCGTAACTTCGATGACATTTGCGTTATATTCGGTGCAGATACCGCTTACTTTGGTAAGAATTCCCACAGTATCCTTGCCGATGACCGTAACGACCGCTCTCATATTACATTCCCTCCGAAACAATAAAAATACATATATTATAATATCACAATTTTACAAAAAATAAAAGACGAAAATCATACAATTTTGTATGTTTTTTTCACAAAATATATGTTAATTTTTTGGAAAATGTGTTATAATAAATAAGAGGAATGTCGCAGACGGCTCATACCGCGCGTACCTCCGCCACAGTTCTCGCCTTGATGTCCTTGGCAAAGATCAGCTTGAAAACCGTTCTCACAAAGGGCTGAATGAAAAACAGCTGTGAAAAGAACGCAAATGGGAAATTATAGCAGATGAGCTTTATCCAGTTCGCAAGGAGCGTCATGGGATCGAATCCCGCATAGTACGGATAATACAGGAACGCTGCAATAAAACTCATGGCAGGACACATGATCCCCACTGTGGCGCAGATTATCGCCGTTTCAAAAATCACGGGGTGAGTGTCTGCGGGATCGAATACCTTGCAGGCAAGCCTGAACGAAAGCGGACTTCCCAGAAGATTTTCCAGAAGATACGCAAGTATGAACTCCGTAAGCACTACCGCCCATATGGGAACCAACGAACCGCACATCAGCACTCCGCCTTGCTTGTTGACGGCAGACAGAACGCTTGACGCGCCGTTTACTTCCATAAGTGTGCTGCCGTTTACGACATAAAGGCTGTAAAAGACATAGGCATGGACTGTGATGATCACCGTTATAAGGGCGAAGATCATTCTCTGAAACTGATTTCTTGGCATAAAAAAGATCCTTTCCGCGCAAAAAACACACGCCCGCAATGCAGCGCAAATACCGATCGTTTCGTTCCGTGATCAGATTTACGCGCCAAAGCGCAACGTGTGTCGTTTTACGATAGTTAAATTATTATTGAATTTTATCAACGTGTTTTATTTTACCACAAAACGGAATTTGCGTCAAGTGGGAAAAAGTTTTAATTTTTCGGAAAATACTGCTTGTAAATTTCGTCAGATCATACAAAAATTATAAAAAAATTTGAAAGGAATGTAAAAAATGAACCTTATCGACTGTCACACACATTCATTAAACAGTCCCGACGGAGATTCTCCCGCCGAAGAAATGCTGAAAACTGCCGTAAAGCAGGGGCTTTCCGCCTATGCCCTGACGGATCACTGCGAAGTCAACAGGTGGTTTTCCATTGAGCATTACGGCGCAGAGCCAAACGACTATGATACATACGACTTCGGCGTTGATTTTGAGAACTCCATGCAGGAAAACACTGCTCTGAAAGAAAAATACGCGGGAAAGATAAACTTTATTTGCGGTCTTGAACTGGGACAGGCTCCTGCCGATTTCGGTCTTGCGGAAGCAATAGCAGCTGACAAGCGGCTTGATTTTGTCATCGGCTCGATACATCAGGTAATGCCATATGATGATTTTGCGTTTATAGACTACTCCAAGAACGCCGTCGCGCCGCTTCTGAAACTATACTATGAAAATGTTTACAAACTTTGCAAGTGGAACAAATTCGATGTTCTGGGGCATCTCACCTATCCCCTGCGGTACATTGAGGGCGACAAAGGCATAAAAGTGGATATGTCCGAGCATGAAGAAATTATCCGTGAGTCTTTCAAAGTTCTTATAGAAAACGGCAAGGGCATTGAAATAAACACCAGCGGTCTGCGTCAGGCATACGGCAGGACGTTCCCCGATCTTTATTGGGTTAAAATGTTCCGCGAAATGGGCGGCGAGATACTTTCCATAGGTTCGGACGCACACTGCGCCGCAGATCTCGGAAAAGGCGTAAAGGAAGGCGCGGAACTTGCCCTTGAAACGGGATTTGAATATCTTTGCTTTTTCAAAGAACGGAAAGCAAATTTTATAAAAATATAGACAAATGCAAAATTTTATGTTATAATCAAATTAGTTTTACTCAGGGAGGAATAATTTATGGATACGCTCATCAAACTTCTGAAGCAGAATGCCCGCCTTTCCTGCAAGGAACTTGCGGCTATGACGGGAATGTCCGAAAATGCCGTTGAGGATAAGATAAAGGCTCTTGAACATGAAGGCGTTATAAAAGGATATTCCGCTATTGTCAACGATGAAGCCGCCGACAAGAACACCGTTACCGCATTTATCGAAGTAAAGGTAACTCCCAAGGCGGACTGCGGATTTGACGATATTGCCAGAACTATTATGATGTATGATGAAGTGGAAAGTCTCACTCTTATGTCGGGGGCTTTTGACCTTGCAGTCACCATCAGCGGAACAAACTACAAGGAAGTTGCCCTCTTTGTCGCTCAAAGACTTTCCACCATTGACGGGGTAATTTCCACAGCCACCCATTTCGTTCTGAAACGCTACAAGGAAAAGGGCATTTTCATTGAAAACGAGGCGGACGACGAAAGGGGATTTGTTTCTCCATGACGGATCGCAGAAAATTCTTTGATGTTGCCGCCACTATGGACAATGAAAGGGGATCTGTTTCTCCATGATAGACTATGAAAAGCTTATTTCCAAAAAATGTGCTAAGCTGAAACCCTCGGGAATAAGAAAATTCTTCGATATTGCCGCCACTATGGACAATGTCATTTCCCTCGGCGTGGGAGAACCCGATTTTACCACACCTTGGGCAATACGTCAAGCAGCGATAACCACTCTTGAAAAGCGTAAGACCGTTTATACCGCCAATGCGGGACTTATGGAGCTGAGAAAGTCCATTTGCGGATATATCAATGACAAACTCGGCGTTACCTATGACCCGAACGGTGAAATTATCGTAACGGTAGGCGGTTCGGAAGCCATTGACCTTGGCATACGCGCTCTCGTTGACCCGGGAGACGAAGTCATAATCGTTGAACCCTGCTTTGTTTGTTATGCTCCAATAGTTGAACTTACAGGCGGCGTTCCCGTGATAGTAGAGACCAAGGAAGAGGACGGTTTCAAGCTGAAAGCCGAAGCGTTAAAAGAAAAAATTACCGATAAGACCAAACTTCTGATATTCCCCTTCCCCAACAACCCTACCGGCGCGATAATGACCAAGGAGGACATTGAACCGATAGCAGAAGTCCTGCGGGGAACGGATATTATCGTTCTTTCCGATGAGATATACGCCGAGCTGACTTTCGAGGGAAAGCATTTCTCCATAACTCAGCTTGAGGGTATGCAGGAACGAACGCTCCTTGTAAACGGCTTTTCCAAAGCATTCGCCATGACAGGCTGGCGGCTCGGATATATTGCAGGTCCGAAACCGCTTATAAAACAAATGCTGAAAATACACCAGTACGCGGTAATGTGTTCACCCACAGTTTCCCAGTATGCCGCAGTAGAAGCCCTGAGATCCTGCGGGCATGAAGTGGAAAGTATGATGAACGAATACAATATCCGCCGAAGGTGGCTTGTAAACGCTTTGAACGAGATCGGTCTGAAATGCTTTGACCCGCAGGGCGCGTTCTATGTTTTCCCGTCTATAAGGGCAAGCGGACTTACAAGTCAGCAATTCTGTGAACAGCTTCTGGAAAAACACCGCGTTGCCGTTGTTCCCGGAGACGCTTTCGGAGAGTGCGGAGAGGGATATATAAGGATCTCTTACGCATACTCACTCAAGCATCTTATGGAAGCGGTGGAACGCATTTCCGAATTTATGGACGAACTCAGGAGGTAAACATTATGGAAAGAGTATTGATAACAGCCCCCGCGAAAATAAACCTTTATCTTGATGTTACGGGAAAACGCAGCGACGGCTATCACGAGCTTGTTAATATCATGCAGAGCATTTCCCTTTCAGACACTATTTCCATAGAGAAAAGCAATATGGAAAAAATATCTATAAAATGCAATGTGGAAGATGTTCCCAAAAGCAGAAAAAACACCGCCTACCGCGCGGCGGAGATCTTCCTTGAAAAGGCGGGAATGATCTTTCAGGGACTAAATATTTCCATACATAAAGAAATTCCCGTTCAGGCAGGTCTCGGCGGCGGAAGCGCGGACGCGGCTGCCGTTCTCTGCGGACTGAATCAGCTTTTTGAAACAAACTATTCTCTTGAAGAACTTTGTCAGATGGGCGCTTCAATAGGTGCGGACGTGCCTTTCTGTATTGTGGGAGGAACACAGCTTTGCAGAGGTATAGGCGACGTTATGTCGGCTGCTCCGCCCCTTGAAGACTGCTTTATCGTCATCGGAAAGGGCAATGACGGTGTTTCCACCGAAGAAGCGTATGCAAAGCTTGACTCCGCAGGCTTTGCCGAAAACCCGTTTCCATCGTCCTATAACGGAACTATCGGTTCTCTTGCGGCTGTGGGAATGAACATTTTCGAGAAAGTTTCCGTCCCTGCAAGCGTTTCCGAAATAAAAGAACTGCTTGATTCCAGCGGCTCGGGATATTCTGCAATGACGGGAAGCGGCTCCGCAGTTTTCGGACTGTTTACCGACAAACCCACCGCCGAACTTACTTCACGGGCAATCCGCGACAAGGGATATTTCTCCGCCGTATGCTTCCCCGCCTCCGAGGGTGCATACAATTATGTGATGTGATCTCACCTTATAAAAGTACAATTTACAATATCTTACAAAAAACTTCCGCCTTTATTCGGCGAAAGTTTTTTGTTTTTTGTACAAAACAGCAATTAATTGAGAAGTATTTTATAAAAATAGTAGAATAGCATAAAAATATTTAGCAAACTATTGAAATTATTGTTGAAATGTATTAAAATTAGTATTGGTGTTGAAAATGTATTTCTCGAAATTGGAATATGTTGGAGACATTATTGCAAAAATTCTTTTATGAGGTGAACATCTGATGGGTGCAAATATCATTTTGTACGGTCCTCCGGGAACAGGTAAAACTTACAATACCGTTGCTTACGCTATTTCTATTATTTACGGACGTCCTGTGCGAGAAGTCATGAAAGAGGACTATAACGAACTTTTAGAAAAATATCACGCTCTTAAAACACTTTACGGACAGATAGAATTTACCACTTTCCACCAATCTTTCGGCTATGAGGAATTCGTTGAAGGTATCAAGCCTGTATTCATTCAGGTAATGAATGAACGCGGCGAACGTTCCCGTAAGGAAGAAATGGTCTACAGAGTAGATCAGGGCGTTTTCAGGCGTTTCTGCGAAGAAGCCTCCAAAAATCCCGAGGAAAAATATGTGTTCATCATCGACGAAATAAACCGCGGCAACGTTTCCAAGATATTCGGTGAAATGATAACCCTTATCGAGCCTACCAAACGTACCGGTCAGCCCGAAGCCGCGACTGTAAAACTTGCTTACTCGCAGGAGGATTTCGGCGTTCCCGAAAATATCTACATAATCGGCACAATGAACACCGCCGACCGTTCTATTGCAATGCTGGACTCTGCACTAAGACGTCGTTTTGACTTTATTGAAATGATGCCTAACCCCGATCTGCTTGCAGGAGTCGTTGTTGAAGGCGTTGATATACGTCAGCTTATGATAAAGATAAACAAGCGCATAGAGATCCTTTGCGACCGCGATCACACCATCGGTCACGCATATTTCATGCAGCTTAAAAATAAACCTACTCTCGCAACTCTGGCACACATCTTCAAGAATGCCATCGTTCCCCTTTTGCAGGAATATTTCTATGACGATTATGAAAAGATAAGACTTGTCCTCGGCGATGCAAACAAAGAGGAAAACGAGCAGTTTGTCCGCGCAACGGCAGTTGACTATGCGCAGATCTTCGGTTCAAAAGCCGAACTTTACCTTGAAAACGATGAAGTTTACTCCATTAACAACGCCGCTTTCGCAAATATAAACGCCTATCTTAAAATTTAACGGTGCGCCGATATGAAAAAATTAAAACGCTATGTGGTAACGGAAGCAGACTGCTTCGTCAAGGAAGGTCCGGGCTATGAGACCGGAATAATACTTATCTCGGAACAGAATTTTATGCGCCTTGACGACTTTGCAGCAAGCAAAAAATATTCCGTAATGCATAAAATTACCCTTCCTGACGGTCGCGAAGCTCTGAAACCGACCCGCTATGTGGGAATAATCATGCTTAAGGACGGCACGCAGATCGAAATACTTCCACAGATCCGTGCCGACAGTGAAGAAAATATCATTGTTTCCAAAATGCTCATTCTTCGTATGCTGGACGCTATCCGCGAGATCCCCGTGCGGAACGTTGACGAACGCTATTTCAAAAAGGAGCAGCTTAATCTTTTTGAAATATGCGTAAGAATGTATACGGACGAAGTCCTGAGCGTTGTCCGAAACGGTCTGAAACAGACCTATGTCCCCTACCGCGGCAACGAGATGTTCGTTAAGGGCAAGACCATATATTCCGAACACGCAAAGAAAAATTTTGCCCACAAGGAAAAATTCTTTGTGGAATATGATGTTTTCAGTGTGAACCGAGCGGAAAACCGTCTGTTAAAAAAGTGTCTTGAAGTGCTGAACGATCTTTCTTCAAACAACCTCAACAAGAAAAAGATACGTATGCTGCTGATGGCTCTTGACAACGTGGAAGCTTCAAAAAACGTCAGGGATGATTTCAAGAACATCATTGAGGACAGGAGCATGAACAAGTATTTCAATGCTATCAAGTGGTGCAGATTCTTTCTTCTAAATAAGGGTACAACATTCTTTACCGGCGGAAAGGTCAAGTATGCTCTGCTTTTTCATATGGATAAACTTTTCAGCGCGTGTATTGCGTCCAGTCTGAGAAAGCAGATCGACAGGACTAACTATTATTTCATGACTCCCGAAAAGATAAGCAATTCCATAAGCAACACGGGCATGGACAAGGAAATGAAGCCTATCTCCGATTTTTACATCAAGAACCGAGTCAACGACAACACCATAAATATGCGGTTCAAGTTCAAGAATTTCAAGGATTTCAACGGCGTTGAAAAGGAAAACACCGTACTTGTATTTCCGGTAACGCAGGTACTTAACACCGCATTCAGCGGCATCGGAAAGACGATGTATCTCATTGACCTGAACGACATTGACATGAGCGTATCAGTTCTTACCGAAACATTTTTCGTATAAAAAAGCAGAGCCGATCTTGGCTCTGCTTTTTTCATATCTCCTCAGGTTCTTTCTTGATCTTGAAAATAAACCTGAACAATCCTGACAGAATTTTTGGACTTTTTACTACAACTATCTTCATAAACAGCGATCCTTTCTTTGAATGTTTATTACATTTTATTCCAAAGGATCGAATAGGTGCTATTTTTTTGAAAAAATAACCAGAACTTCACCTTTCCATACTGTAAATGTGCATTCCTGCTCCGTGATCTCATTGCTGACACCAAGCGGAAAAGTATTTTCAAGGCAGTGCCTGTCAAGACAGTATTTCACCCCCGAAACGGACACTTCCGCAGAGCTTCCGTAAGAAAACAGCGAAAGATACATTCCGTCAGTGCGCTTGTAAATGTATCTGCCTTCCCCTTCCAGCAGAACCATATCCCGTTCTCCCACAAGCCTGCCCTTTCCGCCGTGCGACTTTATATAAGCAAGCGTCTGGATATTGGCTATGGTATGATCTAAACGTCCGCCTACGGCTCCCGTAATTGAAATGTCCTTATATCCTGCTTCAAGAGCCATTTTCACTGCAAGCATGGTGTCGGTGTCGTCCTTTTCCGCGCCAACAGTTAAAACTTCACCTAAAGAGGGCATTCCCCCCGTAAGGCTGTCAAAGTCCCCCACCGTAAGGTCGGGAGAATATCCCATTTCCAGCACGGAAGAATAACCGCTGTCCGCGGCAATTATATATGCATTATGCGGCGGCTCGCAAAGAAGCTTGCCGCTTATCGGTGCTCCTCCGAATATCCAGCATGGTCTCACGGCTCATTTCTCCTTATCTCCCATTCTTTCAGCTGACTTGCTTCCTCGTACATTTCAAGATAGCTGTTATGCCTTGAAACGGGGATCTCTCCGCTGTTGACCGCTTCTATAACAGCACAGCCCTTTTCTTTCACATGAGCGCAGTCCTGAAAACGGCATTTTCCCTGATATGGTCTGAATTCGGGAAAACAGTCCGCAAGTTCGTCTTTAAGTATAATGTCATACTTCTGCGTTTCAAAGGTGGAAAATCCCGGGGTATCGGCAATATATCCGCCGTTGTCAAGCTTGTAAAGCTCCGCTGTGCGTGTGGTGTGACGTCCCCTGCCGAGTTTTTTGCTTATTTCGCCTGTTTTAAGTCCGAGACCGCTGTCGATGTGGTTCAGAAGCGTGGATTTGCCGACCCCCGTATTTCCTGTGAAAGCGGATATTTTCCCTGCCGTCATGTCATAAAGCTTCATGTATGAATCTGGCGTATCATAGTCGATCTCCAGAAATTCCGCGCCCGAAGCCTTGTAAATATCCGCCAGTTCCGAATTTTTTTGCAGATCAAGCTTTGTGACCGCAATAATGCTTTTTATCCGTTTGAATTCCGCAATTGCAAGGAATTTATCCAGAAGCGTCAGGTTCGGAGACGGCTCGCAGGTGGATATTACAAACACCAGATAGTCAAGATTTGCAAGGGGCGGACGTATAAGGCTGTTTTTCCGCGGAAGTATCTCACTTACAAGCGCAGTATCCCCCGAAATATCCGTAAGGATCACCTTATCCCCCGCGCATGGAGAAATATTCCTTTTTCTGAAAATTCCCCTTACTTTACATTCAAAAACACCCTCGGGGGTCTCCGTGTAACAGAGTCCCCCGACAGATCTTAAAATTATTCCTTCAAGTGACATCAATAACCGTATACCTCTCTCCAGAAAGCCTCATCTTCTGGATCAACCGCGATGCCGCCTTCATTATCATCAGCGTAAATGTCACCTTCATAGTCATTATCGTTAAAAACATTCCTGTCTTCATCACCGCCGCCGAAAAGCAGTTTGAACGCATTATCATCGAAAGAAACTTCCGTTACTGTATTTTCAACAAAGTTTACCGAATATTCTCCGATCGTATCACTGATCTCGCTGTCATTATTTACCGCTTCAAGGATCACCTTCTGCATTTCCGTGCCGGTAATTGTTACCGATACCGTTGACGCATACGCAAGGTTGTCGATGGTCTCCGTACCGATTATCTGACCATTTACATAGCAGTTGAACGTTGCAGAACCTTTAATATTATCGGGAACACGGAAGGTAATTACCGCTTCGGACTCGGGCATGACGCCTGTGCTTACGGTAAGGATTATAGTGGTGTTAAGCTTTACAATGTTTAACTGACCGTCCTCTTTGGTGGGCAGCAAGCTCTGATCTATGACCGTTCCCTTTGGTTCGAGGGAATCCTGCTCCATTACCTGAACGGTAAATTTCTTTTCCAGAAGCTTCTGCGCATCTTCGATCATATATCCCCTGCATTCAGGAACGGGAATATCCTGCTCCTCAGGACCGCGGCTCACGTACATACGTATTGCCGAGCCGTAAGAAACAACAGCATTATTATCGGGATCTGTCATAATAACGTTATTTTTCGGAACGGTCTCATCATATGCGCTCACGATAGTAACAACGAATCCGTTATCCTTAAGTATGTTCTCCGCATCATTTGATGCAAGATCGTAAACATTGGGAACGGGAACCATTCTCTTGCCCTTGCTGACAACAAGCTTTACAGTCTGCTTTCCGATGATGTAATCCTTGCCTTCGGAGGGCGTCTGATCTATTATTGCGCCTTCGGGGTAGTCATTGGAATACTCCTGCCTTTCCACAAGGATCGAGAACGAACTTTCGTATGCGGACTTTACTTCCTGATAATCAAAACCGATAAGATTCGGCATTTTTCCTATCTGAGTGTCCTCATCAGAGATAGTATTGATAAGGAGTATTGCAATGAACGCTACAACTATTATGACAATTCCCGCAGCAATGGCAGTGAGTACGACCACAAAATATGAAGATCTTGAAGGCTGCTCATCCTCGCTGTAATCATCGTAATCATCATAATTTTCGGATTCTTTTTTAGTTTTGGTCATGCTTGTGCTTTTTTTCATATCACTCCTGCCTCCTCCCGATGAAGAAGCCGATTTCAGACCCGATCCGGCAGCAGCTTTTGAAACAGCTCCCGCATTGAAATACTGAGTCTTTTCGGACAGATACTTATATTCAAAAACAATGCTCGGATTTTTCTTGAATTCCTCAATATCCTTTATCATTTCCGAAGCCGACTGATAGCGCTTCGACGCTTCCTTCTGCATTGCTCTCATAACTATTTCTTCCAGACCTTCCGGAACGGAATCGTTTATTGAGCGAAGCGGCTTTGCGTTGCTCTGCATATGCATGAGCGCAACGGAAACGGGATTGTCGCCGTCAAAAGGTTTTTCTCCGGTGAGCATTTCGTACATCATTACACCGACGGAGTAAATGTCGCTCTTTTCGTCGGTAACATCTCCCCTTGCCTGTTCGGGACTGATATAATGAACGCTCCCGATCGCCTTATCCGAGATGGTCTTGCCTTCTTCCCTTGCAAAACGCGCGATGCCGAAATCCATGACCTTTATTGTACCATCGGGGAAAAGCATTATATTCTGCGGTTTTATATCCCTGTGGACTATGCCCCTGTCATGAGCGTGCTGCAGGGCGCGGAGTATCTGGATTATGAAATGTACCGTGTCTTTCCATTTCAGAACGCCTTGCTGCTCGATAAATTCTTTAAGAGTGATACCGTCAATATATTCCATGACGATGAACTGTATCTTCTCCGTGAATCCCACATCGAATATCTTTACAATGTTAGGGTGAGAAAGTACAGCTATGGCTTTGGATTCATTCCTGAATCTTCTTACAAAATCCTCGTTGTTGGCAAATTCGTTCTTGAGTATCTTTACCGCAACGATCTTATCCTCCAGAATATCGGTAGCCTTGTAAACGTCCGCCATTCCGCCGATGCCGATAAGCTCGGTTATTTCATAGCGGCCGTCAAGCTTCTTTCCAATATTTTTATCCATCAAATCCACTCCTGTAATAACACAAGTAATTTTATATAATACCGCAGACAACGGTTTTAATCATATTTTCATGAGCGCAGCGGTGATATTGTCCCCTCCGCCGTTTTCCAGTGCCCGTCTGATAAGGCATGAAGGAGCGTCCTTGGGTTCATTTTTTTTGATGATATTGAACATATCCGCTTCATCGCAGTAGTTTGAAAGTCCGTCCGTACAAAGCAGTACCGCAGAATTATCGGTAAGATCCGCTTCAAAATAATCCGGAGCGACACGATCCGAAACGCCTACCGCCTTTGTGATGTAATTCCTCTGAGGGTGATTTTTCAGCTGCTCCTTTGTTATCTCGCCGTTCTCATACATTCTCATAACAACTGTATGATCCTTTGTGAGCTGGCGTATCTCATGATTTATAAGGTAAAGTCTGGAATCGCCAACGTTTACCGCATAGAGCCTGTTCCCGAAGATCAGAGCCGCAACGCAGGTAGTTCCCATACCTTTCATATCCGTACTTGATACTGACATATCATAAACCACCGAATTTGCCGTTGTCACCGAAGAAATAAGAAGATTTCTTATGGAATTTCCGTTGTAGTCGGGACGAAAGACCTTTGTTATCCGTTCAAAGACCACGTTTACCGCTCTTTCGCTGGCTTCGCTTCCCGCATTCTGACCGCCCATTCCGTCGCAGATAACAGCAAAGCATATGTCGTCCCTGAGCATGGCTGTGCGGACTCTGTCCTGATTCTCGGTTCTTGAAAGTCCTATATTGGTATCCGAAAAGACCTGCATATGCTTCACTCCTTTATTTTCATATCTCGTATTCTCGTCTTAACTGACCGCAAGCTGCGTCAATATCCGCGCCCAGCGTTCTGCGGATCGTGGCGTTAAGACCGCCTTTTTCCAGTGCAGAAGCGAAATTTTTCAGCGCGTTCCTGTCCGAACGGTAATCCCGTTCCTTTATTTCATTTACGGGGATAAGATTAACATGGCAGTTCATGCCTTTCAGCAGCCGTATCAGACCTTCCGCATCGGCGGCAGTGTCGTTTACGCCGTGAATAACGGCATATTCAAAGGAAATCCGCCTGCCTGTCCTATCCATATAATCTTTACAAGCTTTCATAAGCTGTGAAATGTTGTAACGATTGTTTATCGGCATTATGCTGCTTCGTTTTTCGTCCGTAACAGCGTGGAGCGATATGGAAAGCGTCAGCCCGAACCGATATTCCGCCAGATCGTATATCCTGTCCACAAGTCCGCAGGTAGACAATGAAACGTGCCTGAGACTGAGATTTTTCCCTGTTTCGTAAGAAAGTATCCGCAGGAACTTTACCACATTATCGAAATTATCCAGCGGCTCGCCAATTCCCATAAGTACGATGCTGTCAACGTGTTTGCCGCTGTCCTCTTCGGCAGTGTAGACCTGAAGCAGCATTTCCGACGGCAGCAGATCCCTCTTGAAACCCGCGATAGTCGATGCACAGAAATTGCAGCCCATTTTGCAGCCAACCTGTGTGGAAATGCAAAGACTGTTCCCGTGCTTATACTCCATCATCACCGACTCAATATGATTGCCGTCCGACAACTCATATAGATATTTTACCGTATTATCCAGTGAAGATTCAAGCTTTCTGACGATTTTTATACTATTTATACAATATATTTCATCTAATTTTGTGCGTAACGGCAATGAAATATTACTCATATTGGAAAACTCGTGAACTCTTTTTGTATGTAACCATTCATAGATCTGCTTTGCCCTGAATTTTTTCTCGCCCATCAGTTCAAGTTCAGCCGCAAGTTCCTCCGAATCATAGGATAAAATATCCCTTTTCAAGCTATCACCTTTCTTATTTTTGCCATGAAAGATCCCTCGCAGTCAAATTCATCGGGAAATATCGTAAGCTTGTACCCGTCCGCTTCCGGGAAAGCGTTCACAGGTTCAAAATCCTTGTGTTCCGACAGAAATCTGTCGATCACATTGTCATTTTCCGATCTGCTGAGAGTACAGGTAGAATATACCAGTTCTCCCCCGTCCTTCAGATAGGACGCCGCCGCGGAAAGGATCTTATATTGAAGCTCGGGAAGCTCCCTTGCCCGTTCAATGCCGTTATATTTTATCTCGGGTTTGGTGCGGATAACTCCGAATCCCGAGCATGGAACATCGCAAAGCACCTTGTCGGCTTTCGGAAAGCTTTCATTGAAAACTGCTCCGTCATTACAGACAGCTTCCGCAATTGTGATCCCGAGCCGTTCCGCACCTTTACGGATAAGACCTACTCGGTTTTTCCTCACATCTCCCGAAATTATCCTGCCGTTATTTTCCATCATTTCCGCAATTGTGAAAGTTTTCCCTCCGGGCGCGGCGCAGACGTCAATGACTGTCTCTCCCTTTTTCGGAGCAAGAGCCGCACAGCACATCTGCGATGACAGATCCTGAACGTGGAACATTCCGTTCCTGAACAGTTCAAGCTGCTCAACACTTCCGTTAAGATCCAACGAAACACAATCCGGGAGCGTATCACATATCTGCGAATCTATACCTATCTTCCCGAGATCTTCAATAAGCTTTCGGGAATCGGTTTTCAATGTATTTGCCCTGACATAGAGTTTATGTGGCAAAAGCGAATTTTTAAGCAAATTTTCTGCTTTTTCGGCTGAATAGTCCCCGCAAAGAAGCTTTACCAGCTCTTTTCCGCAGGAATATTCCACGCTGAGACGCTCTGTATCGTCTGCAGGAAGTTCAAAATGTTTCCCGTTCCTTATAAAATTCCTTAGAACGGCGTTTATGAACCCCGACGCGCTTTTCTTCCTGCATTTTGCGGCAAGAGCAACCGATTCGTTTACCGCCGCATTGTCGGGAACAGAATCCATGTAAAGCAGCTGATAAATTCCCATTTTAAGGATATTTGCAACAGAACCGTCAAGTTTTTCAAGCGGTCTGCTGCTGTATTCTGAAATGATATATTCAAGAGTCAGTTTCCGTTCAAGGACTCCGTAAAAAAGCCTTGAAGCAAAAGCCTTATCCCTTTCGGAAAGTCCCGAGATACCCTGTTCCAGCAGGAGATTTGAATACGCTTTGCCGTCCATTCTGTCAAGCAGCCCGAGGACTGTGTACCTCGCCTGACTGCTCATCAGTTGTTTCTCCTTCTGCCGCCCGAAGCTATCACTATCAGCCTTAAAAGGCTCAGCAGCGCCGAGAACATCGCCGCAACATATGTCATAGCCGCCGCGCTGAGAACTTTCTTTGACATTCTCACCTCATCGGGCATCAGGATCGCCCTTTCGTCAAGAGTCCGCAAAGCCCTGCCGCTGGCGTTGAATTCAACAGGAAGTGTCACCGCCTGAAACAGCACAACTCCCGCGTAAAGGAATATTCCCACAGGAATGAGAAAATCCAGTGCGCTGAAAATAAGTCCTATAAGTATCAGCGGAACTGCAAGTTTTGAGCCTATCTGCGTTATGGGGATTATTGCCTGACGGATCTTTATAGGCGTGTAACCCTGCGCGTGCTGGATAGCGTGTCCAACTTCGTGAGCCGCAACGCCTATTGCCGCAACGGAAGAATTTCCGTATACGGAATCCGAAAGCCGTATGATATTTGCGGACGGGTCATAATGGTCTGTAAGATTTCCGCTGATGTGTTCTATCTGAATGTGGTAAAGCCCGTTCTCATCAAGTATCTTTCTTGCAACTTCGTTTGCAGTGTAGCCTTGTGAATTGCGTACATTGCTGTATTTATTGAATGTGCTGCTCACCTTGAACTGCGCGATCATTGCAAATATGACCGCAGGCAGCACGATAATGTATGTCGGATCCCAGAACATGACATTCCCTCCTTTTATTGCAACACAGTACCCTTTGCAACAGGTTTTCCGCGGAGATAATCGGCAGTTTTCATTCTCTTGCCGCCTTCCGCCTGAACTTCGGTAAATCTTATGCACTTTCCGTCGCCGCAGACAACAGTAAAGTCCTCAGGCTTTACAACTGTTCCGCACAGAACATTTCCCGAAGTTTCGCCTGCAAGTTCCGAACCGTATATTTTAAGGCGTTTCCCGTCAAGCATTGCCGTTGCACAGGGAAATGCCGACAAACCGCGTATTTTGTTGTGTATTTCAGCCGCAGGTCTTGAAAAATCAATAGGACACATATCCTTTGTGAGCATGGGAGCATATGTTGAAAGACTGTCGTCCTGCTTCTCCGGTGTAATGTTATTTTCCTTTACAGCCTTGATAGTTTTCAGAAGCAGTTCCGCACCCATAACAGCAAGCCTGTCATGCAGTTCCGAAGCCGTTTCGTTCTCTCCGATCTCCGTTTCAGCCTTTAAAAGCATATCTCCCGTGTCGATGCCGTCAGCCATTTTCATGGTGGTAACGCCTGTCACTTTTTCCCCGTTGAGAACGCTCCACTGGATAGGTCCCGCCCCTCTGTATTTCGGAAGAAGCGATGCATGGACGTTCAGACAGAAATACTTGGGAAGTTCCAGTATTTCACTTGGGAGAATTTTCCCGTATGCCGTTACAACGATCATATCCGGAGAAATTTCCCTCAAAATTTTCAGAGAATTTTCCGCGTCCTCGCCTTTTTTCAGACTCAAAGGCTGATAGACGGGAATGTTATATTTAAGCGCCAGTTCCTTTACAGGCGGCGGAGTCAGCTTATAACCGCGTCCCTTGGGTTTATCAGGCTGCGTGAACACCGCGCGGACATTTTCTCCGCTGTCGATGAGCGCTTGCAGACAAGGAACGGCAAAATCGGGAGTCCCCATAAAAACTATATCCATAGGAAAACGCGTCCTTTCGTTATCTTCTCTTTCTTTTCCTGCTTCTCTTGTTTCTTTCCTCTTCAACCTGATCGGGATCTACCATTTCATCTGCAATATCCACAAAGAGCCGTCCTTCAAGATGATCCACCTCATGGCAAACTGCTCTTGCGGCAAAATCTCTTAACTTTAACTGTACATGACCGCCGTTTCTGTCCTGAGCCTTTACGATTATCTCCATAGGACGTACAACATATCCCCAGTCGTCAGGGCAGGACAGGCAGCCTTCAATATCCCTCTGGCTTCCTTTTTCCTTGATGATCTCGGGATTTACAAGTTCTATCAATCCGTCTCCCGGATCAACGACCACAGCCCGCCTGAGTATTCCCACCTGCGGAGCTGCCAGACCAACGCCGTTTGCCTTGTACATGGTTTCCGCCATATCATCAAGAAGTATACCCAGCTTTTCGTCAAATATCTCCACAGGTCTGCACTTTTTCCTGAGAATATCCTCCGTTTTATTCATAATATTCCTGATTGCCAAGCCTATCACTTGCCTTTCTATCAAACTCCTATATCGCCGTTTATATCCAAGAAAGTCTGTACATTTGCAAATTCCTTGTCGGTGAACGACTTTTTATAAATATCAGCTATATAGTCGCGGAACTTCTGACCGTTCCTGCATTTTATTATCATTCTGTAGCGATATTTGCCGTTTATCTTTTCATAGCTGCATTTTGACGGACCGAGGACTCTTATGGGAACATCTATTTTCCCCGAAGAGATGGTCTCCTTTATCATATCCAGAAATCTTGCAGCCCCCGCGCCTGCGCAGCTTTCTATCATGGAAGAGAATTCCACGGTACAGGTGTCGCAGAACGGCGGATAAAGCAGTGCCTTCCTTGCAGCGATCTCCTGTTCATAGAATCCCTTGTAATCCTGCATTGCCGCAAGAGTAAGCACATAATGTTCGGGGACGTATGTCTGTATCAATGCCCTGCCCTGTTTATCTCCCCTGCCGCATCTTCCAACGACCTGAGTCACAAGTGAGAATGTCCTCTCATAGCTTCTGAAATCGCCCGCAAACAGGCTTTTATCAATAGAAAGGACTCCGACCAACGTGACATTCGGGAAATCCAGTCCTTTGGCAATCATCTGAGTGCCGAGCATTATGTCGTATTCTCCCTGTTCAAAAGCGCGGAAATTCTTTTCATAAGCGTATCTTGAACAGGCGGTATCAGCGTCCATTCTCAGGATACGGGCATCGGGGAAGATCTGTGATACTTCGTCCTCAGCTTTCTGAGTGCCTGTTCCCGTGAGCCTGATATGCTCCGAACCGCATTTCGGGCAGGAGCGTATCATATTTTCCGTATGACCGCAGTAATGGCATATAAGGCGGTTATTTGTTTTATGATACGTCAGCGGAATGCTGCAATTCGGACACATTATCGGTTCCCGACAATCCGAGCAGCTTATATATGTATGGTAACCTCTTCTGTTAAGAAGCAGTATTGTCTGTTCATGGTGATCCAGATTATAGCGGATCTCGTCCACAAGCCTTTCCGAAAAAACGGAAGATCTTCCGTAAAAACCTTCTACCGCAAGATCGACTATGCTCACTTCGGGAAGATCATGTTCGGAGTATCGTTTTGTCAGTTCAAAAAGCTTGTATCTGTTATTTTTTGCATAATAATAACTTTCTATGGAGGGAGTTGCCGACGCCATCAGCACCGTTGCATTATGTGTTACACAGCGCTTCTTGGCTATCTCCTTGGCATTGTATCTTGGCGAGGACTCGGACTTGTAAGTCCGTTCCCCTTCTTCGTCAATAATTATCAGTCCGATGTTGTCCATCGGCGAAAAGACTGCGCTCCGCGTTCCCACAACTATCCTTGCGGAACCGTTTTTTATGCGTTTATATTCGTTGAGTCGTTTGCCTATGGAAAGACTGCTGTGAACTATCGCCACAAGATCTCCGAAAAGCGACTGAAAGCGTTCAACAGTCTGCGGAGTAAGGGAAATTTCGGGAATAAGCATTATAACATTGCGCCCGAGTTCAAGAGTATGCTTGATAAGCTTGGCAAATACAAGGGTTTTCCCGCTGCCCGTAACTCCGTAAAGCAGAGCCGCATGGCAGTCATTGTCGTCGATAAGCTTTGCTATCCCGTCATAAGCCGCCTGCTGCTGTTCGTTAAGGACAATATCGTCCGGATCGTCAATTGCCTCGGCGTTCGGCTTTTTAATTACTTCAAGCTCATATGTCTCCAGAACGCCGTTTTCCAGAAGTTTTTTTATAACTGCGCTTGTAATTCCGCAAAGGCTGCATATTTCTTCCTTTGAAGCCGCACCGCTGTTTTCCAGAAGCTCGACAACAGATCGTTGCTTCACCGAAAGGACAGCCTTTACATCTCCCGAAAGGTATCCTTCCGAAAGACGTATCACCTTTACGGTTTCGTCATTTTTTCGGCGCTTGAAGTTTTCCTGTTCGATAACGAAACCTTTTTCTGTCAGTTCCTGCAATATCTTTCCTTCCGCATTATCAAGCACGGAAATATCCTCTCTTGCCGCATGAAGCAGCAGCGAAGCCTTTTCGGAAAGTTCCGCTTCCGACATATCCTCCTCTGCAAGACGGCAGCTTCTGTCAAAAATAACTCCAAGACCTATCGGGATAAGCGTTCTGAAGGCTTCAAAGTAGGTGCATAGCGTTGTCTGACGGAGCCATACAAGCAGTTCCAGCATTTCATCATTAAGCAAAGGTTTGCTGTCAATAATGGATTTGATCGGCTTTAATCTGCTGACATCTTCACCCGAAGTGTCTGTTATCATTATGACGATGCCTATCCGCTTTCTGTTTCCCTTGCCGAAAGGGACAAGAACTCTTGCTCCCGCAAAGACCTTGCCTTCCATTTCAATGGGAATGATATACCTGTAACGCCTGTCATAGCCATATGACGCTTCCTCAACAGCAACAGCCGCCAGATGCTTTACCGTCAGCAAATTTTACCACCCCGGAAGATCAATCTTTATTTTCGTCAAAGTTTTCCACAAATGTGTATTTTCTGTTTGCAAATTCTTCAACAGCGGTTTTTACAGGCTTTTCTTCGAGAACCTGATGATTCGTGTAAAGATCATCGGCGATCTCTCTCGCCCTCTTTGCAACAGCAAGAACTACCGAATAGTAGCTTTCGTTTTTTGTCGCGATCTGGTTAATAGATGGTCTAAGCATTTTCCAACACCTCATCAATATAATTTGGATAATTCTTTGCGTTCAGTTCCTCAGCCCTTATGATCGCTTTCAGATCGTCAACAGCTTCGGAAAGTTCGCCGTTTATAACAGTATAATCGTATTTATAAGCTTGTTTTATTTCTCCCGCTGCTTCGCCGAGACGTTTTTCAATAACGTCCTCCGCTTCTGTTCCGCGCTTATTCAGACGTCTGCGCAGTTCTTTCAGAGACGGTGGCAGAATGAACACAAACACCGCATCGTGGCATTTTTCCATAATTTTCATAGCGCCCTGAACTTCAATTTCAAGTATGACGTGCTTTCCCTCAGAAAGCTTATCCTCAACAGGCTTTCGGGGAGTTCCGTAATAATTCCCGCAGTATTCCGCATATTCGAGCATACCATCGCTGCCTATGAGTTCCTCAAATTTTTCTTTAGTAAGGAAATGATAGTTTACGCCGTCAACTTCCCCGGGTCTGGGAGCTCTTGTAGTTGCGGAAACAGAATAGAAAATATTGTCATTTTTCAGGATCTCCGCAAGAACTGTTCCCTTTCCGCAGCCCGAAGGACCCGAAACAACTATAAGCAAACCTTTATTCATCTTCCGATTCCTCCTCGTCAATACTGAGTCTGCCTGCAACGGTTTCAGGCTGAACAGCGGAAAGTATCACATGATCGCTGTCCATGATTATGACAGCTCGGGTACGTCTGCCGTAAGTTGCATCTATCAGCGAACCTTTTTCCTTGGCGTCCTGAATTATCCGCTTTATGGGAGCAGACTCGGGACTGACTATAGCTATCAGCCGTCCCGCGTTTATCATATTTCCAAACCCTATATTTATAAGTTTCATAAACTTCTCCCGTTATTCAATATTCTGGATCTGTTCGCGGATCTTTTCTATTTCAGATTTAAGTTCAACCACTGTTTTCGTGACTTCCACGTCCTGAGCCTTTGAGCCGATTGTGTTGCTTTCGCGGTTAAATTCCTGAATAAGGAAATCCAGCTTTCTGCCCACAGGTTCTTCCGCTTTAAGCAGTTCCCTGAACTGGTGAATATGGCTCCTGAGCCTTACGGTCTCCTCATCAACGGCTGTTTTCTCGGAGAATATCGCCGCTTCGGTGATTATCCGCTGTTCATCAACATTTTTATCTTCAAGAATGTCCTTTATCTTATTGTAAAGCTTTTCCCTGTACAGCCTTGTAGTCTCGGGAGAACGCTTCTCAACGGCTTCAACTAACTTTTCTATATAATCAAGGCGGGAACTGATGTCCTCGGTCATTTTGCCGCCTTCGACAACACGCATTGAAACAAAGTTTTTCAAAGCTTCCTCCGCAACGATCCTGACATCGTTCCAGACAGCTTCTTCGTCCTCTTCCGTCTTGACAACATTGAAAATATCAGGCAGCCGCATAAGCTTGGAAAGAGTAATATCGTCCTCCAGACCGAGTTCCTCGTTTGCACTTCTGAGAGCGGAAACATATCCCTGCGCCATGGACTTGTTTACTTCGATAAGTGCTTCCTTGCCTTCGATATTGAAAACCGAAACGCCCACGTCCACTTTGCCGCGGGAGATACTTCCCTGCAGGAAAGCTTTCATCTTCTCCTCAAGATAGCCGTATGCTCTGGGAGTTCTTGCGGAATATTCAAAATACCTGTGATTCACCGATCTTATTTCCACGGTAATATCTCTGCCGTCTATTATCTGCTGACTTCTGCCGTATCCCGTCATACTTTTTATCATCAGATCACAGTCCTTTCTGCCAATAAAACATTTACATTCTATTATACCATTTCGCGGCATGAAAATCAAGTATTTTTCATTAAAAATCCGCGTTTTCGGCGAAATTTATCCAAAATTTCTCAGAACTTTTATAAGAACGATAACGGCGATCCCAACGATCATGAAAATATATTGAAAGATCCTTTCGGCTTTTCCCGTAATGACCTCTGCGAAAACATTGTTTATCTTTATCCATTTACAGAATATGTCAATATTTTTCAGTGAAACATTCAAGCTGAGCGTTCCGCAGAGCTTTTTGCCGTAACGGTCGTAAAGAGCCATTGAGCCTTCGGTATTAACTGAAAACTTCCCTATTTCGTATGCTTCAAAACTTTTCCTGCCGATATGCAGGGTGTTTCCGCTGACGGAAAGTCTTTTTCCCACATTGAAATCATGAGGAACATTCCATTTCGCAGCATTATCCTGTATAATATCAATTACATTCTGTATCAAAGCATATCTTACAGTTTCCGCCCGCTGCATATCCAAAGCCACGCTATCACCTCACAAAACAGCTTTTTATATTATACTATTTTTATGCATAAAAATCAAGTATTATATTGGGAAATTAAGGTTACAATACGGTAACAATAATTTTTGTATATAAAATACTTGACATTGTATATATAAATATGATATAATTAAGAAAGAAGGAGTGATCTGTTATGACTCAAATCAATTTCCGCATTGATGATGATGTAAAATCCAATGCCGAAAAAGCACTTAAAGAAATGGGACTTACCATGTCTGCCGCCATAAATATATTTCTTGTCAAAGTTGCCCGCGAAAAGCGGATACCCTTTGAGATAAATGCCGACCCGTTCTACAGTGCCGAAAATATCAGCGAACTGGAAAAAAGGCTCGCCGATGCAAAAGCAGGAATAAATATGCACGAACATGAGTTGATAGAGGTAGATGATGAATGAAAAAAATATGGCATGACAAAGCATGGGAAGAATATCTTTATTGGCAGACACAGGATAAAAAAACACTGAATAAGATCAATAAATTGCTGACCGGCATAGACCGAAACGGTTATAATTGTACAGGAAAACCCGAACCTCTTAAAGGAAACCTATCAGGATACTGGAGTGTAAGAGTTGACGAAAAAAAATCGTATCGTATTTAAAATTACAGATGAGCAGTTAGAAATAATCCAATGCGGCTCGCATTACAATGACAAATAATATAAAACAAGATCCCGAAGCAGAAATACTTCGGGATCAATTTTATCAAACGGGATGTACTTTGTTTTCTGCATCGGCGTGTGCGCTGTCAACTCCGTACTTCGCATCGCGTCTCTTTGCAAAGAATTTGGGAGCGACCTGCGGGAACATTGCATAGCTGAGAACGTCCTCTTCCTGTTCTGTCCACTCGGAAGCTTCTTCCTTGAGCTTTTCAAGTTCGGGCTCGATAAGGTCGGCAGGACGACAGGTAATGGGCTGTTCGTCTTTGAGTATCTTCTTGCTGAATTCGGGATCAATGGGTGACGGAGTTTTTCCGTATTCGCCCTTGACAAGCGCCTTAAATTCTTTCGTAACGGTCTTGTAGCGTTCGCCGTTGATAACGTTGAACACCGCCTGCGTTCCCACGATCTGAGAAGTAGGCGTTACAAGAGGCGGATAACCCGCGTCCTTACGAACGTTAGGAACTTCTTTCAGAACGTCGTTGAACTTATCTTCCTTGCCCGCCTGTTTAAGCTGCGAAAGCAGGTTGGAAAGCATTCCGCCCGGGACTTGATAAATAAGCGCATTTGCGTCAACTGCAAGCATTTTCGGATCAAGCAGACCGCTGTCGATATATTTCTTCCTGAGTTTCATGAAGTAGTCTCTTATTTCGGTCAATAACACAAGGTCAAGACCCGTGTCATACTCCGTTCCCTGCAAAGCAGCTACCATGGATTCCGTAGGCGCGTGGGAAGTTCCCAGAGCAAGCGGAGACATTGCCGTGTCGATCATGTCCGCGCCGTTTTCAATGCCCTTTAACAGGCACATTGAAGCAAGTCCCGAAGTATAGTGAGTATGCAGCTGAACGGGGATCTTTACCGCCGCTTTGATAGCTTTTACAAGCTCCGCAGTTCTGTAAGGAGTGAGAAGTGCAGCCATATCCTTGATACAGATAGAATCTGCACCTTCTTCTTCGATCTGCTTACAGTAATTTACATAATAGTCCGTTGTGAAAACTTCGCCCAGAGTGTAGGAAATTGCAACCTGTGCGTGTGCGCCTTCCTTCTTTGCGGCGGAAATTGCAGTTTTCAGATTCCTTATGTCGTTGAGAGCGTCAAAAATACGGATAATGTCAATGCCGTTTGCAACGGATTTCTGAACGAAATATTCAAGAACATCGTCCGCATAGTGACGGTAGCCAAGCATATTCTGTCCTCTGAACAGCATCTGAAGCTTGGTGTTGGGCATTTCCTTTCTCAGGATACGGAGTCTTTCCCAAGGATCCTCGTTAAGGAATCTCAAACAGGAGTCAAATGTTGCTCCGCCCCAGACTTCCGCGGAATAGAATCCGACTTTGTCAATTGTGGAAAGGATCGGACGCATATCGTCCATAGTCATTCTTGTTGCAATAAGGGACTGATGCGCATCACGCAGAACAGTCTCGGTAACTTTGATCTTAGCCATCTGAACCAACCCTTTCTTAGCTTACTGGATAGAAGCGAGAAGATCGTTGGAATTGACCGTGTCGCCTTTCTTTACGTTTATGGAAGCAACTTTGCCCGCCTTGGGAGCAACAATGTCGTTTTCCATTTTAAGTGCTTCAAGTACCATAAGTACCTGACCTTCCGCAACGGTATCGCCCACATTTGCCTTAACGTCAAGGATAGTTCCGGGCATAGGCGCATTAACGGCAGTTCCGTCTGCGGGAGCAGCAGCCTTCGGCGCAGGAGCAGCAGCGGGTGCGGGTGCTGCGGCAGGAGTGGCAGCGGGAGCAGTTCCGCCGTCTACTTCTTCAACAGCAACGTCATAAGCCTTGCCGTTTACGGTAATATTGAATCTTTTCATAACTTTATACCACCATTCATTAAATTTTGTTTTGATTTATCTTAGAAAGGCATATTGCTGTGCTTTTTGGGCAAACGCTTATTCATGCGCTTTCCTGACATTGCTTCAAGAGCCGCAAGTATCTTTTCTCTTGCTTCTTCGGCGGTGATGATGTCGTCAACACAGCCTTTTTCCGCAGCGTCAAACGCAGAAGCGTTTTCCTCCGCATACTGAGCGGCAAGCTTAGTTCTTTCCACCGCAAGATCCTTTGCGCCTTTGAGTTTGTCGTGCCACAGGAACTCAACAGCCGTTTCGGGAGCAAGGGGCGAGATCGCCGCGTCGGGATAAGCGTAGGTAACATCGGCATTTCCCGAACCGAGAGCGGACATTGCCGCACCGTAAGCCTTACCCGTTACAACGGAAATTTTCAGAGTCGTAGCCTCGGCGTAAGCATTTGCAAGCTTAGCCATATCGCGGACTCCTGTTTCGGGAGAAAATCCCTCGGTGTCTATGAAAGTTACCACAGGCACGGTAAAAGCATCACAAGTTCTTACAAATCTTGCCAGCTTAGAGCAGTCATCGGAAGAAAGTTTTCCGCCCTTTTTGTTTGTTGCGGCAATTCCCACAACAGAACCGCCAATAGTTGCAAAAGCGGTATAAGCGGAAGTTCCGAAACTGTCGGAAAGCTCAACTATGCTTCCCTTGTCGGCAACAGCCTTTGCAGTATCTTCGGCAGGACCGCTTGCTGCACCGTTCGGAGCATCAAATTCAAACATGGGAGCAACGGAGATGTTATTCTGAGGAAGCATGGAAATAAGTTTCCTTACCTCTTCAAAAGCAGCGGCATCGTCCTTTGCGGAAACAGCCGCAGTACCGTTTTCAACGGCTTCCTTGCCTTTCTTTACGCAGTTCGGGTCTGTGTAAAGTTCGCCCTCGTCCGTTATCACGACAATATCCGCAGAACAAGCCGCCATTGCCGCGCTGCCTGCGCAGGTTCCCGCAACGACCGAGATCTGCGGAACAACTCCCGACAGGTTATTTATCTGTGTAAGTATATCGCTGTATGCTTTCAGGGCTTCCGCGCCGTCGTCAACAAACGCGCCGTTGGAATCGTATATTCCCACAACGGGAGCGCCCGTTCTTGACGCAAGTTCAAGAACTTTACATATCTTTGCCGCATGGTGAACGTTCACCGCGCCGCCCTTGACGTTTTTATCCTGAGAAAAAGCATAGACAAGGCTTCCGTCCACATAGCCGTAAGCGGCTGTAACGCCTGTAAGATCTCCGCCGTGCTTGACTCCCGCGTCCACTTCCGTGAAAACGCCGTCATCGAACAGCTTGGAAAGTCTTGCCTTTCCGGAGCCTGCGGAAGCGGCTTTATACGCTTCAAGCTTAGCCCTCTGACTTTCAGTTATCATAAATGGTTCCTCCGTTCGATATAAAAAAATAAACCAATATAATTATACAACATACCGCTGTTAAAAACAAGACGATAACAAATATTTTACATATGTTTTTTCAAAAAATTCACATTTGATACAACAGAAATGCTATTTTCTGCTTTCTCCCACCGCGTTGCGGAGAGCGCGCAGTTCCTCGGAAGTGAGTTCCCGATATGTGCCGGGCTTTAACATACCCAGTTTTACGGGACCTATCGCCGTTCGTTTAAGGCGTGCAACGTCAAGCCCCACCGCTTCGCACATTTTGCGGATCTGGCGGTTCCTGCCCTCGCGGATAACGATTTGCAAAACTACCCTTTCAGCTTCCTGTGTAAGGACATTCACCGCCGCAGGAAGTGTTTTCCTGCCGTCTATAACTACTCCTTCCGCAAGCTGTGCAAGCTGTTCCTCATTTACGGAAGAATGTACCGTCACACGGTAAGTTTTGGAAATATGTCTGCTGGGGTGCATGATGTCATTGGCAAATTTTCCGTCATTTGTAAACAAAAGCAAGCCCTCGGAGTTCCTGTCAAGCCTGCCCACAGGGTAGACTCTGACGGGAACGTCCGAAAGCAGGTCTGTAACGCATTTTCTGTCAAGTTCGTCCGACATGGTGGTAACATAGCCGCGGGGTTTGTTAAGCATGATATAGTATTTCTCACGCTTTTCGGAATAGTTCACCCGCTCGCCGTCAACGGTTATGACGTCCTTTGCGGTGGCGCCGTCACCAAGTCCCGCGACTCTGCCGTTGACCTTTACTCTGCCTTGGGAGATCATTTCCTCCGCTTTTCTGCGGGAACATATCCCGCTTTGGGAAAGTATCTTCTGAAGTCTGACCTTTTCCATATGTTTGCTCCTTTCCCACAAACAGCGGGGAAATTTCCCGCCGCTTACAAAAATTTCTTTATAAACTCAATTATCTTTTCCGATAAAGAAAGTTTTCGTTCGATAATTAACGCTTCGCAGCCGTCCGCCGTCACAATGTCGGAAGTTCCTATCGGTTCACCGTCGGCGTAAAATCGCACCGTTCCGACCTTCCTGCCCTTTTCCGCAGGCGCATAGATAAATCTTTCCAGCTCTGTCTCATAGGTAATATACGGTTCGGAACTTCCCACCACCGTATAATAAGGAACATTTTCCGCTTTTACGGGAAGTGTTTCACAAGTTCCGCCTGCAACATTCACCGAAATATCCGAAAGATCACATTTCGCCCTGCAATTTTTCACCTGTGAAAAACCGTAGTCATACATTTTCATATGATCGTTCCAGTCGTCATGATCATTGAGGGTAACGCAAATAAGAGCTGCGCCGTTCCTTTCCGCCGCCGAAACAAGACATCTTCCCGCTTCGTCAGTAAATCCCGTCTTTACTCCGATACAGCCGTCATAGAGAGAAAGCAGCTTATTTGTGTTTGTGAGCCATCTTTCATAAGGCGGGTTGCCGAAGCGAAGCTTTATCTGCTTTGTGCCGCAGATCTCGCGGAAAGTTTCGTTTTTAAGCGCTTCACGAGCCAGTAAAGCCATATCGTAAGCCGTGGAATAATGTTCCTCGTCATGCAGACCGGACGGCGTTACAAAATGTGTATTCTTCAAGCCGATTTCCTTTGCCCGCTCGTTCATCATATCCGCAAACTTCTCCTCGCTTCCCGCAAGAAGAACGGCAGTTTCGTTCGCAGCATCATTTCCCGAAGGAAGAAGCATACCATAGCAAAGCGCCCGCTTTGTGACAATATCGTCCTCTTTAAGTCCCATGGAAGAACCTTCTACCATTATGGCATTATTATCCACCTTGAATTCGCTGTCAAGATCGCCGCTTTCGATAAGCAGCAGAGCCGACATTATCTTGGTAGTGCTTGCCATGGGCATGGAAGAATATTCATTCTTGCCTGTTATGATCGTTCCCGACTGTGCATCTATAAGCACTGCCGACTTTGCGGTAATATCCGATACCGAAAATGCCGCCGCGTCAAGGCAGGGCAAAGCCGTTACAGACAGCGCAAATGCTGTTAAAACCGATAAAATAACGCGTTTCATAAATACCTCCTACGGACATAAGTCCGCAATATATTTTTACTTATATTATGGAGGTTTCAGCCGCAAATATTTTATATTTTATCAGAAATCAAAACCGTCTGTGTTTATTTCCACCTTTTCAATTTCTGGTTCGGCAGCAGTTTCCGAAACATCGGCGTCAACAACGGCATCTACCGTTTCAGCTGCGCCGTCTTTCTTGTTTTTGGAAAACATTGTCTGCACCTTTGAGATCAGATCGGGAACAGCGCTTATTATAGCATTTGCGGAAGAATTTCCCGTACCAAGTTCAAGAAGCTTTACCTCGCCGTTTGCGATAACGATAAACGCTATAGGCTGGATAGAAACTCCGCCGCCGCTTCCGCCGCCGAACATTGCCTTGTCATTCTTTGAAGGCAGGTCGGAACCTCCCGCAGCAAAGCCGTAGGAAACCTTTGAAACGGGAATTATGGTAATATCCCCGTCCGCCTTTATGGGGTTTCCGATAATGGTGTCAGCATCGGAAAGTTCGTGTATCTTTCCAATGGCAGTTGCTACCAGATCTTTTACTTTTGTATCCATTTTCATTCTCCTTTTATACTGTTACAGCCTTGTTTGCATTGGGCTGATCCTTGACGTTTTCGCTCTTTTTGGTAAGGACTCTGATATTTTTCAGAAGTCCGAAAAGTATTACAAACACCGCCGAAAATATAGTGGCAGGCTTTATGGAAATTTTTGCCTCGCAGTCAAAAACAGACTTTTTCCCGTCAAAATCGCAGACAATATCCACCGAGCGGATCTTAGTCCTGAAAAGCGTTGAAATAATCCCAACGGCGTTGTAAACTCCCGCGCTTATCCTGCCGTAATTGAGAGCCGTTTTGTAAGCGTCCTCTCCCGCAATCCTGAAATCTATCACAAGCCCGTCAATGTAAATATGCAGGAAAAGCTTTTTCAGCCCTTTCGCCGAGTACTCCCATATAACTTTCACCTTTTCGATAATATCCGGAATACTTCCGAATCTTTCGGAAAAGTTTTTCTTTTCCTTTTTGGGCTTGGTTTTTTCTTCGCTCTCCGTGTCAGCTTCCTCCGCTGCAGAAACTTTCTCTTCTGTCTTGTCGGCTGAATTTTCCTCGTTCTCCGCAGCCTTTTCCTCCGCTTCGGGAACTTTCTCCGCTGTTTCCTCTGTCACAGACACTTTTTTGCTTTTCTTATTTTTGGATTTTTTTGCCTTTTTCTCCATCTTTTTAAAGGGGAAAACGGTGAACAGGAAATATTTTACTTTGAGATCAAGTTCCCCGCCGTAAAATTTCACTTCCGCCCTTATCCTGATATTCAGAATGATCGCAAAGATAAGTACAATTATTCCGATCACGATCAATGCAGTCAAATCACCACCGCCTTTCGCGGATACTTAACTTTCCGCGGGAACATCTTCGGTATCGGCTTTTTCGTTCTCTTCGGTTTCAGCTTTCTCTTCATCTTTGGAAATAAGTATCTCGTCAAAACTTACCTGACTTTCCGAGCCGGGCAGCGGCGGCAGATCGTCAAGAGAGGAAAGCTGAAAACTTCTCAGAAATGCAGATGTTGTCTTATATGCTATGGGTTTTCCCGGAACGTCGAGCCTGCCTGCTTCTTCCAGAAGATTCTTTTCCACAAGGGAATTGACGACACTTGAACTGTCTATTCCCCTGACGTGTTCCACAAAGCCTTTTGTAACAGGCTGATTGTAAGCTATTATAGTAAGGACTTCCATCGCCGCAGGCGAAAGCGGAGTATTCTTCTTGGTCTCCAGAGCCGCCCTGACATACTCGGAATATTCAGCTCTTACCGCAAGCTGATAACAGCTTCCAAGCTTCATTATCTGCAATGAACTTGCCGTGGATTCATACCTATCCGAAAGCAAATTTATAAGTTTTTCAAGAATATCCGCTTCGATCCCCGCCGCTTGGCAGAGTTTTTCCGCTTCAATAGGGTCTCCGTGGGCAAAAAGAATGGATTCGATTATAGAAACGCCTTCATTTAATTTCACTGATATGAAACCTCCGTTTCATCGGGCTGATCGCTGTCCGTATTCCTGCTGCGGTTGAATGTTATAACCGTGTTATCGTCATTGAGCCAAATCCTTCCCGATTTTGTAAGTTCAAGAACTGCAAGGAAAGTCGCCACCCGCTCTGAGCGATCCGTCATTCCATCAAAAAGTCCGCTCATAAGACAAGTTCCCGTTTTGTAAAGATTTCTCAGCACATAAATTATCTTTGAGGTGACGGAAACTATCTTTTTCTTCACAAGAGTGTTGAAAGATTCGGCTTTCACCTGTTCTTCGGGAGGTTTGCGGCTTACTTTCAGGTAGGAATCAAGCAGTTCCTGCGGATCGTGTATAAGCGTATATGTATTGTCAAATTCAATTGCAAGCGGCTTCCTGACAGCGTTTACATTGCCGATGTATCGCATTTTCATAAGTTCCGCCGCCTTCTTGCAGAGCGAATACTCAATAAGCCGTCCCTGAAGTTCCTTTTTGAGCTGTTCCGCCTCTTCTTTCTGCGGCAGGAGCGACACGGTCTTAATGTATACGAGCCTTGCCGCCATTTCAAGGAATTCTCCCGCAATTTCCATATTCTGCTCCGACATCTTGTCCATATAGTCAAGATACTGTTCAAGCAGCGTAAATATGGGAATATCGTTTATATTCAGCTTATGTTTGGAAATAAGATACAGCAGCAGATCAAGAGGACCTTCAAAGACCTCCAATTTAAAAGACATTTTTTCCATTAATTACTCTCCGACTATCAGATCATCTGAAAAACAGCATATCCACCCAGCCCGATATAGTATCCATGAACACTATCACCTTGGACTGCATAAAATTAAGCGGTCTGTCAAGAAGTCCCAGAAATATACAGATAAACAGTATTCCGAAAATAATATTTTCGTATTTCATTATTTTAAAGTATATCCTTTCGGGAAGTACCAGATTGAATATCCTCGAACCGTCCAGCGGCGGTATCGGCAGCAGATTGAACACCGCAAGCCCCACATTCAAGAATACGGAATACAAAAACACCGTTGAAAGCGCGTCAATTACGGTACTTTGTTTCAAAAAAGCAAAGTACGCCGATAATTTATATAGTATTATCGAAACATACGCAAGCAACAGGTTTGAAAAGGGACCCGCCAGTGACGAAAGAGCCATTCCCGCCTTCCTGTTCCTGAAATTGTTGGGGTTTATGGGAACGGGCTTTGCCCAGCCGAAACCCGCTATCAGCATGAAAATAGTTCCGAACAGGTCAAGATGTTTTGCAGGATTCATGGAAATACGTCCCTGCTCCTTGGCGGTATCGTCCCCCAGCCAATGCGCCGCCAGAGCGTGCGCCGATTCGTGTATCGGGAACGCCGTCAGCAGTACAAGAGCGTGTATGATAATTTCGGTCAATCTTTCATTCATAAAATATGTAAGCTGCCTCCAAAAGCCTATAAATACCATTTATAAACGCAATAACAATATAATTGTACCACATTTTACTTTAAATTACAAGGACTATTTCCAATTTTAAATGAATTTTTCTTAAAATTTTAAATTTGTCCGACTTTTTTTCAAAAAACACTTGCAATTTATAAAAGAATGTGGTAAAATATTATCGTTGATTTTTAAAAAGCTATGGAAAAGGAGGTGTAACCCCATGGCAAAATGCGATATTTGCGGAAAGGGCGTTACTTTTGGTATAAAGGTTTCCCATTCACATCACCGTTCCAACAGAACTTGGAAACCCAACGTTAAGCGTGTAAAGGCTATTGTTGACGGAACTCCTAAGCATATTTATGTATGCACAAGATGTCTCCGTTCCGGCAAGGTAACAAGAGCTGTCTGATCCGAAAGTGAACTCAAAGGCATTGGCATTACGGTCAATGCCTTTTTTGTTTATAAAAGCTCGGTTTCTATCCCAAGAACCCCGTAACGCGCTTGTTTTTCTTTTGAATAGTAGACTTCCATATCCTCCGCTCTTGCCTGCGAAAGTTCCTCCTTGCAGTAGCCGCACTTTTCAAGCGGAAGTTTCTTGTAAAGTTCCTCAAAATCAGGAAATTTATGTATATTTTTTACTTTGACAGTCAGCTTTCTTCCGTCGGAATTGTTGGTAAACTCGATCTCGTCCCCGACCCTTATCGCCTGTCTTTTCTCGTCATTGAGACGGAGTTCAATGGTTTTCCGACCGGAAAGCAGCATTTCAAATGGTTTTGTATTCAAATTCATATGATGTAACACGATATACCTCCAAAAACTCCGACATTCTCAGAATGTCGGAGTTTTTTCGCTTACTTTGCCTTTGAAAGTGTTATCCCGTTGCTGCCGAGCGGGATCTCATGGTCAAGTCCCACGAATTTGCCGTTCTGCTGCCAGAGAACTTCCTTTACAAAAGCGTATTTGTCCTCGTCCCAAGTGGTAAAATCGTCCAGAACCAGTCCGCCCGTGTCACCCGAATTGGAATTGAAGCACCAGAACGTGTGATTTATGCGGTTTTCCTTGATAAGCTGACGGAGATACTTCATCCATTTAAGGTTGGGATCCCGCATGAATCCTCCCCATTCGCCTATAAGCAGAGGAGCGATGTTTTCTTTCTGGATATAGAACCAGTTGTCATACCAACAGTCCTTATAAAGACTGTCAAAGGTATAATTTCCCTTGAACCACGGCTGTTCATAGACCGTAGGACCGTAGTCATGGGGCGAATATACGAGCTTATTCTGATATTTGCCCAGATCAACGGGGTTATCCTTTACGCCGCGGAGATTTCCGCCCCACCATGTGCAGTAGTAATCCCCCATATTGGTGGAAGAGAAATTGCCGTTTTTCTTTGTATCAATAGGATAGATCTCAATTCCCTCTACCATTATAAGAACATTGGGATTCTTGTCAAGAACGGCTTTTGCGGCTTTCTCCGCTATGTATTTCCAGTTGTCGCTGTCTTTTGAACCGTCCCATTTTGCCCGCGGGGATTCGTTCGCCTTGCCGTGGGGTTCGTTTTTCAGGTCATAAGCGATAATTGTATCGTCTTTCTTGTAGCGGTTCGCTATCCATGCAAGGGAATCAAGGAAATCCTTTTCGCTTATGTCCCCGTCCGTCCAGAGGTTTTTCATATGTCCCATGGAATCGGTTTTTGCGCTGTGAATGTCTATCATGATCTTGATGCCGTTTGCGCGGCACTGACCTATTACATAGTCGAAAATTTCAAGGCTGTTCATTCCCACAAGATAGGAATTTGTTGCCTGATTGAAGTTTGCACTCGGATAATTCCCGTTCGACCAGTTCTTGATAAGTTCCGCGGAGATGGGTATACGCAGCAGATTGAATCCCCTGTCCGCAATATTTGAAAGAGATGTATTCAGATCACAAGCCCACAAGCCGTCAAATGTATTTGTGCCTGTGTTGTAGCCGAACCAGTTTATGCCTGTCAGCCATACTTCCTTGCCGTCCTTGTCGTAAATTTTGCTGCCGTCTGTATGGAGCCAGTCGTCGGTTGTAGGCTCGGGAACGTCCTTTGCCTGAACGATCTTCGGGTTATTGTTCCCCACGGAACCGCTCTGTCCCGACTGTCCGCCGCCTGAATTCCCGCCGCCGTTTCCCGAGCCGCTGACTGTCATGCTTCCCACCTTTACAGCCGCTTTTGAGCTGTCAACGGAGCTTGCTCCGCAGAGTATCATGCCGAATGTCCCCTCGCTGTTCGGGTCTATATTTGAATTATAGTCAACGGGCGTTACGGTAACAGTTCCGCCGCTTACGGAAGCTTCACAGTTCCACTTCTGATCTATCTTTGCTCCCGAAGGAACGGAGATCGTCACCGTCCAGCCGTTTATTACCTTGTCCGAACCGTTCTTTACCGTTCCGTCTATCTGGATAAAATCGTTCGTGCCGTCATTCCAGCCGTTTAGAGAGTTTATTATAAGTTCCACACTGCTCTGATCAGCTTTGGAATTATCTGCTTTCTTGCTTTCGGAATTGTCGGTATCTGATGATTTATTGCTGCTTTTGACCGTAGTTTCCGAAACCTTAACAGGCTCGCTTTCCGAAGCAGAGACAGCGGTGACCTGTACGGAACTTTCGGTCTCTTCGCTCTGAGAGGTAACTTCCGCTTCACTTTCGGAAGCCTCGGAAGTTTTGGGATCGTGCTTTGCCGCAGATGCGCCGTTACCGCCGTACGGGTCGTAATCGTCTGCAAAGGGATCGTAATCCTCGCCGAAAAAGTCGATTTCCGCAGAATTATCCTCCTCGGTATCAACGGAAAGAGACGTTTCGGTGTCCGAAAGTTCGGCTTCGCTCTTATCCCCGCCGCAGGAGGACATCATGGAGACCGCCATTGCCGCCGATACGAACAATGCAAGTTTTTTCCTGAAATTTAACATACAAACCCCTCCGTGTCATTCGATCCGCCAGTCAATAGGCGTCATGCCGTGTTCCTGTAAAAAAATGTTTGTCTTTGAAAAATGTCTGCAACCGAAAAATCCATTGTATGCCGAAAGCGGACTGGGATGCGCCGCTTGCAGAATAAGGTGGTTAGGATTTGTTATAAGTGCTTTCTTCTGCTTGGCATTTCCGCCCCACAGCAGGAAAACAATAGGCTTTTCCCTCTGATTCAGAAGTTCTATTACCCTGTCGGTGAAGATCTCCCAGCCCATTCCCCTATGGGAATTCGCCAGTCCCTCACGGACCGTCAGAACAGTGTTCATCATGAGAACACCGTTATCCGCCCATTTTTTAAGATACCCGTGGGTTGCGGGAGGGATCCCCAGATCCGCTTCAAGTTCCTTGTAAATATTTTGCAGAGACGGCGGTATTGGAACGCCTTTCTGCACAGAAAAGCAAAGCCCGTGCGCCTGTCCCGCTCCGTGGTAGGGATCCTGCCCGATAATTACCGCTTTTACATCGGAATAGGAAGTGTATTTCAGTGAATTGAATATATCATACATATCGGGATAGATCTTCCTTGTATAATATTCCCTTGCAAGAAACGCACGGAGTTTCAGATAGTATTCCTTTTCAAATTCGCCTTTCAGGAGTTCGTCCCACTCGTTTCCTATGTTTACCATTATTGCCCCTCCCTGTTCCTTACCTGAACGAAAGCCGCATCAAGCAAAGCTATAGTATCGTTCCAACGAATGTCCGAAGCAGACGCGCCGAACACAAGGCAGACAATATCATGATCGAAACGCCTTGCAGTCGCCACAACGCAATAGCCCGACTGATCCGTCATACCTGTTTTCATTCCGGTTGCATACATATAATAGCAGTCGCTGTATTCCTGAATGAGCTTGTTGGAATTTTCCCACGAAACTTCTTCTCCGCTTTCAAAAACGGCATAGGCGTTTGGTTTTGCCGCGGAAGCCATTATTTCGGGCTTCTGCATGGCGTAAAGGGTAATTTTCAGCATATCGTGAACGGTGGTATAATGATCGTCATCGTGGAAACCGTCAGGATCGGTGAAGTGAGTATTTTCCGCGCCGATAAGCTTTGCGGTCTTGTTCATCTCGTCAACGAAAGTCTTTACTGCCATTTCCGCGGAAATATCGTCATTGCCGTTTATTCTGCGCCCAACATTTGCGGCTATGGAATATGCCGCATCATTTCCCGACGGCAGCATAAGGCCGTCCAGAATGGTTTCCCTGCTCAGGATATTGCCCTTGTTTATAAACGCAAGACTTGATTCGGGATTGACAAAATCAAGTTCATCTCCCACCGTGAATCCAAGATCTTCCGGAGCATTGTCCAGCATAACAGCAGCGGTAAGTATCTTTGTAGTGCTTGCGGGAAAGCATTTCTCATCGGGATTTTTTGCAAAAAGCACTTCGTCCGCCTGAACATCGTAAACTATTGCATACTCCGAACGTATCACCATATCAATGGGATACTCTTTCCGCAGTTTCGGCTGAGGGATCTTATATTTCAGCAAAGATTCATCATTTGCAAAAACGTCCTCTGTCTCGTCCTCGGAAACCACATCGGTCACTTCAATATCGTCATGATCGAGTTCCGCATGGGTATCATTGGCAAGCATGACATAATTTTCCGAACTTACCGTCAGCGGCACTTCCACCGACTTGCCAAGAGTCACGATTCCCCACACGCTGCCCGCTATAACAAGCATTACCAGCAGCAGACGTATCCTTGCTGCGGCAGCCTTTCTTTTGCGGCGGGCAGCTTCGGGATCGGTATTTCTTTTCTTTTTCCTTTTTTTACCTGACATTATAAATTACCTTTCACACAAAAAATCACATATAATTATATTTTATCAAACGCCTGTTTCAGATCGGCGATGATGTCGTCTATGTTTTCAAGTCCTACTGAGAAGCGTATAAGTCCGCCGTCAATTCCAGCGGCAACAAGCTGCTCATCGGTAAGCTGACGGTGTGTCGCGGAAGCAGGGTGCAGTACACAAGTCCGTATATCCGCAACGTGGACTTCATTTGAAGCAAGTGTCAGGCTGTCCATGAACTTAACTGCCGTATCGCGTCCGCCCTTTATAGAGAACGAAATTACTCCGCTTGCGCCCTTGGGAAGATACTTCTGCGCAACGCTGTAATACTTGCTGCCTTCAAGTGAAGGATAAGAAACAAAGTTCGCCTTACCCGTTGACTCTATGAACTTCGCTGCCTTGATGGCATTTTCGCAGTAACGCTCCATTCTTACCGCAAGAGTTTCAAGACCGAGGTTGAGCAGGAACGAACTGTTTGCGGCGGGATAACAGCCGAAATCACGCATAAGCTGCATTCTTGCCTTTACAATATACGGTGCGAATGAGTATTTCTCGGTATAGACAAGTCCGTGATAGCTTTCGTCCGGCTCTGTCATGCAGGGAAACTTGCCGTTTGTCCAGTCAAATTTTCCCGAATCGACAATTACTCCTCCGACCTGTACCGCATGACCGTCCATATATTTCGACGTGGAATGTACTACAATATCCGCTCCCCATTCAAAAGGACGGCAAAGCACAGGCGTTGCAAAAGTATTGTCAACGATCAGCGGAACGCCGTGTGAATGTGCGGCTTTCGCCCATTTTTCAATATCAAGCACGGTAAGTGCGGGATTTGCGATAGTTTCCCCGAAAACAGCCTTGGTGTTGGGCTTGAACGCGGCGTTCAGCTCCTCTTCGGAAGCGTCCACGTCCACGAAAATACACTCAATGCCCATTCTTTTAAGAGTAACGGCAAAAAGGTTGATAGTTCCGCCGTAAATGGACGAAGAAGCGATAAAGCTGTCCCCCGATTCGCAGATATTCAGAATGGAAATAAGCGACGCCGCCTGTCCGCTGGAAGTACACATAGCGGCAGCACCGCCTTCAAGAGCGGCAATTTTCTTTTCCACCGCATCGGTGGTGGGATTTGCAAACCGTGAGTAAATAAGGCTCTTGGTCGGATCGTCAAAAACAGCCGCCACATCGTCGGTAGAGTCGTAAACATAAGTTGTGCTCTGTACTATCGGAACGACTCTCGGCTCGCCGTTCTTGGGAGTATATCCTGAATGTAAACATTTTGTTTCGATTTTTGCATTTTCGCTTATCTGCTTCATTTTAAAAGATCCCTTTCAAATATATTTTTGGTAAATTTCTTACTATAATTAAAATTATATCATACTTCCCCGCCAAATTCAAGGGCTGACAGAAATTCTTCGCGAAGGATCGAATAATAGCACAGATCCAGAAGTCTGCCGTCATTTGAGCGGAAAAACCTACGTAGAGTTCCCTCATATTTCATGCCGCATTTCTGCATCACCCTTCCCGAAGCGGTATTTTCCGCAGCATGGACCGCAAGTACCTGTTCAAATCCCACATCAAAAAGGTATGGTATAACAGCTTTTAACGATTCTGTCATGAACCCTTTGTTCCACCAGTTTCTTCCGAGACAGTAACCTATTTCCGCAATATCGGTATTTTGGTAGATATGGCAGACATCAATGCCGCCGACAGGTTCTCCTGTCTCTCTTAAAACTATCGCCCAGTTGTATCTTGAAGGATCGCTGTATTCATTTATCCATGAATTTATTATATTTTCGCTGTCCGAAACACTTCTATGAGCATTCCATGTAAGGTATCTTGTAACTTCCCTGTCATTTGCCCAGTTCCTGAACATAAATTCCGCATCGGAACTTCTATAGGGACGGAGTATGAGCCTTTCGGTCTCTATGATATTTGTGCCTTTATGTTTCAGCATGAAAGTGTTACCTCCTGCGGAGATGTTTTTTCATAGGCGTGGAAATTATCCCGTCATATTCCGTCTGCATATCGGTGGGAACAAATCCCATTGCTTTATAAAATGGTATGCCGTAATCGCTGGCATTGACGGTAATTTCCGAAGCTCCCTGCAATAAAGCGTACTTTTCCGCTTCGGAGAAAAGCATTCTGCCTATTCCCCGCCGATGGAACTTTTTGTTTACAAACGCAAGACTGATATGAGTGCCATTCCTCAAAGCAAGCATTCCCACAATTTCACTGCCGCAGTGGCAGCCCCAGACGATCATTTCTCCGCTATTCAGCATTTCACGCATACGTTTTCCCCATAGAAAATTCAAAAAGCTGTCTGTTCCCCTTTTGCTGAAATAAGGCGCTTCAAACTCCATGAAAACATTTTCCGCAATGGTAAATGCGGTATGTATATCCTCTTCCAAGGAAAGCCTTTCTATATTAAAATTTTCCGAAGCCATACAAACACTTCCTTATAAAAATATTTCATGAAATTTCCTGCTTTCTGACAATTATACAATATTTGCGGCGTTTTGTCAACGACTGCATAATGCGGAATTCTGACCGCTGTTCTATCTCCACGTGTTCTTGCATAGTATTGAATATATCAATTTCAAAGGAGCGGCAGGAAGTGAAAAAAGATGAGATAATCTGCTATTTCGGCGGTGAGATCGGCAAAGCAGTGCGGAACATTCCCGCAGACATTTTTGAAAATATCCGCGAGGTACGTTTGCGGGCAGATCGTCCCGCAAGTGTACAGATAAACAATTCCATACGTTATCTGACCGAAAGCGGACAGCTTGTCTGCCGTCCCGAAAGCGCAGTTAATGTTTCCCCGGAGGACGTGAAGCGGACTTTTGAAGCGGTCTGCCAGTATTCCGTGCATAGCTTTCAGCGGGAAATTGCCGATGGGTTCATTACACTTCGGGGCGGACACCGCGTGGGGATATGCGGAACGGATATTTCCGGTTCGGTGAAGAATGTGGGTTCTCTGAATTTCCGTATCGCCCGGGAAGTGCGGGGCTGTTCGGACGAGCTTTGCGGAAACGTTTTCGGAAACGGTCTTTGCAATCTGCTTATTGCAGGTGCGCCCATGACGGGGAAAACCACCGTTCTGCGGGATATTTCCCGTAATCTCGGCAAATACTTCAAGACTGCGCTTATAGACGAGCGTGGCGAATTGGCGGCGGTCTGGAACGGTTCGCCGCAGAATGACATCGGATTAAACACCGATGTTTTTGACGGCTACGACAAATTCCGCGGGATAATGACGGCTATTCGTGTAATGTCGCCGCAGATTATCATCTGCGATGAGATAGGAAACGACCTTGAAGCTCTGCGGGCAGCGGCGTTAAGCGGAGTTTATATTGTGGCGACAGTACACGCGGCGAGCTTGGACGAGCTTGAACGCAAAGGGATAGACAGGAACATTTTCGACTGCGCTGTCCTGCTGACGGGCGACGGGAAAGTATCTGAAATTCGGAAAGGAGCGGAAAAACGTCATGATTAAATTCATATGCATAGGCGGGATAGTCCTTGCCGCTTCCTGCTGCGGGATATACTTTTCGGCGGCGCTGAAAGACCGCATAATTTCCCTTAAACGTATAAGCTGTATGCTTGAAGAAATTTTCATACTATTAAAATATCGTTCCGCAACTGTATATGAAATTCTGGAAACTCTCCGCAGAGACGAGCGGTTCGCGGAACTCGCTTTCCTTGGTGAACCGAAATTTTCGGCGGATAATTCCTTTCAGCAAGTGTGGTGCGAAGCCGTGGAGCGGAACATTCCAAAAGGTCTGAAGAAAAGCGATGCGGAACTGCTTTCGGACGTTGGCAGAAAACTCGGCACAAGCGATCTGGAAGGGCAGCTTTCCGCGCTGGAACTGCGGCAGGCGGAACTGAATTCCGCCATTTCCGCCGCCGAGGAGGAATACCGCCGCAAAGCCAAGCTGTACCGTTCTCTCGGCGTGCTTGCGGGAGTATTCATAGCAATAATGCTTGTCTGAACGGAGGCGGGAGCATGGAACTTGATTTGATTTTTAAAATAGCGGGCGTGGGAATAATAGTCGCCGTTCTCAGTATGCTTCTGAAAAAGGCGGACAGGGACGAATACGCCATGATGGTTGCAATTGCGGGACTGATAGTAGTTCTTGCCATGATAATCAACGAAATTTCCGCGCTTTTCGAGACTGTGAAAACGGTTTTCGGATTCTGAAAATTGGTGATAAACGTGAAAATTGTATCAATAGCGGGACTCTGCATAATTTCCGCCATACTCTGCAAGCTGTTTGCAACCGAGGGGAAAGAGTATGCGCTTTACATAAAAATCGCGGCGGCGGCTTCCATAATGTCGGCGGTGCTGATATACATTTCCCCAATAGCGGAAACTGTGCGGAACATCTTTTCAAGAGCGGGCGCGGACAAGGAATATCTTACCATTCTTTTCAAAGCTATGGGGATCTGCTACATAACACAGTTTGCCTGTGACATCTGCAAGGACAGCGGGGAAAATGCCCTTGCTTCCCATGCGGAACTTGCGGGAAAAATTTCGCTTATGCTTCTTGCCCTGCCGTTGTTCGACACCCTTGCAGACTTGGTGGACGGGCTTATTTAGGTGAACGGATATGAAAAGAACGCTGATAATTCTGCTTATTTGTTTTATTGCATTTCCGTTATTTTCGGGAATGTCCGTTCATGCGGAAATGAGGGAAATTTCCGAAGAACTCGGCATAGACACGGAAAGTCTCGGAGACAGTCTTTCACCCGAAGTCCGTGAAATTGTGGAGGAGCGGGGATTTTCCCCCGAAAACACCGACGCCATGACAGCCGTTACCCCTGCGGAAGTCATGAAATTCATATGGGACAAGTTCAAGGAAGCCATGGTGCGTCCTTTGAAAGTTCTTGCTTCGCTTATTGCGGTCATCGCGGCGGCGGCTGTGGTGGAAAGCATGGAGGACAGCATTTCAAGCAAGCCCCTTTCTGGAATATTCGGGGCGGTATGCGTTCTGGTGTCGGTGGGAGTGATCTCGGGGGCGGTGTCGGAATGCATTTCCTCGGCGGCGGAAGCCCTTGACTCCGGGGGAATGTTCATGCTTGGTTATGTTCCTGTTTTTGCGGGGATAACAGCGTCCTCGGGAAGCGTCACTTCGGCGGTGGTATACAATATGCTTGTAGTGCTTGTGGCGGAGGTCTCGGTGCAGTTTTCGGGAGAAATAATCGTGCCCGCGCTTTCTGTCTGCATGGCTATGGGGATAGTTGAAGCCCTTAACCCGGGCTTTCACCTTTCGGGAATAACCGAAGCGGTCAAGAACGCGGTAACATTCGTGCTGGGATTCATAATGACCGTATTTCTGGGGCTTTTGTCCTTGCAGAGTATTCTGGGCGCGTCTGCGGACACTTTAGGCGTAAAGGCGGCAAAATTCGTGGTGTCCAATTTTGTTCCCGTGATAGGCGGGGCGGTGGCGGACACTTACACCACCGTCAAGAACAGTCTTGGCTTGCTTCGGGGCGGAGTGGGATTTTTCGGGATAGCGGTCATATTTATAATGATACTTCCGCCCATACTTGAAGCGGCGGCTATGAAGCTGATATTCATGGCGGCGGGGGTGGTATCGGAGCTGTTCGGCGTTCCCCGTCTGAAAGTGCTTATGAAGAACACCAACTGGATACTTTCCGCTGTTTTCAGCATACTTGTTTCCTTTTCGGTAATGCTTATAATTTCCACGGCGATACTTATGCTCGTTGGACTCGCAACTTAATTCGTAATGCGTAATTCGTAATGCGTAATTAGCAGGCTGAGCCTGCTCCAGTCTGTCGAAAAAGTAATTGCAATTTTGCGCGAAGCGCAAAATTGAGGAAAAAGTTCGCCAGCCTTTCAAGGCTGCGGGGTCGAGGGGCGGAGCCCCCGCCGCCGTCCGCAGACGGCGGAACTCCCCTAATTAAGAGCTCCGCAAGGGGTGAATTGCCGCCGTAGGCGGCAAGAGGGGACGCCCTGCGATAGAGGGCGTCCCCTTAAAATAGGCAAGTTATTTAGTTTTTGTCTTTTGAAACAGTCCGGTGGACTGTTTCAAAACAAATTTAAAATATGTTTTTCGACAGGTTGAGCCTGCTCTTAACTCTCAATTTTGGAAAATGAGGAGAAAAGCTATGGACGTTTTTAGGCTCGTTTCTGCGTCTGCTTGCTTTCTGGGGATAGTGATAACCGTTTTCGGGTCGCTGTACCCCTCGGAAAAGTTCGGGAAGCAGATGAAGATCATATTTTCGCTTATCTTTATATTAAGCGTTCTGAAACCCGTTCTCGGCGGGAAGTTTGATTTTTCCGCACTGAAAAGTTCCGTTTCCGGAAGTACAGGAAATTTCGAGGAGATAAGCGAAAATACATACGGGTACTTTATCCGTTCGGTGGAAAGCAATATCAGCGCGGCTCTGGAAACAGAACTTGGCAAGTTGGATATTTATCCCGAAAAAATCGAGACAAGTATTAATATTTCCGAAAACGGCAGCATATCTATTAGTGAGATAAGGCTTGTTCTTGACAACGCAGAACAGGTCGCGGACGCCGAAAACTGCATAGGAAACGCTGTGAACGGCAGCGTAAAGATAATTTCGGAGATAAAAGAAAAGGGTGATGAACTTGCAGGAATTTCTTGACAAAATACAGGAACTTGTCAAAAAGCCGATTTTCCTGAAAATCGCCGCAGCGGCGGGGATCATTCTGATGATAATTATTGCGCTTTCGGATATTTCGGGAGAGGACAATGAACGTGAACCCCGCCCCGCCGATAAGATAAGCTTTGAAAGCGCGGATATTTACGCCGCAGGCACGGAAGAGCGGCTCTGCGCCATGCTTTCCGAAATAGAAGGCGTGGGAAAAGCAAAGGTAATGCTTACCATCAGATCCACTGAGGAGTATGTTTATGCGGAAACACAAAAAATCAGTCCGTCACAATCGGAAAACAGCTATGTCATTATAGAGAACGGCTCCCAAGAGGAAGCCCTTCTCAAAAAAATAAACAATCCCGCCGTAAGCGGCGTGTTGATAGTCTGCGAAGGAGGCGATGACCCGCGGGTATGCGAAAAGATCTATCTTGCCGTGTCAACGGCGCTGAGTATCCCCACAAATAAAATTTATGTGGCAGAAATGAAATAGGAGGAAAATTCTATGAGAAAACCCAATCTTATCATCGGCAAAAAACATATCATTCTCGCCTGCCTTACGCTTATTCTCGGCGCGGCGATCTACATGAACTACGCTTTCTCCGTTGCGGATCAGGATATTTCCACCGCAGATGCGGACGCGGAAAGCACAGAAGCTGTAAATTACGGCGATGCGGCTTTTGTGAATGCCGACAGTGAAAGCGACTATTTCGCGCAGGTGCGCCTTGCAAGAATGACTTCCCGCGATGAAGCCGTGGAAACTCTTTCCACTATCCTTGGCGGCGGCGACCTTTCCGACGAGGAATCCGTTTCCTATACAAACGAAGCGGTAAATCTTTCCAAGCTGTCTGAAAGCGAAAGCACCGTGGAAAATCTTATCAAAGCGCAGGGCTTTGACGACTGTGTGGTATATCTCAACGGCTCTACAGCCAACATTGTTGTCAAGTCGGAAGGGCTCGTTCCCTCGGAAGCAGCGCAAATTAAAGACATTTTATTAACAGAGGTGACAATTCCCGCAGAAAATATTAGAATTTTTGAGGTCAAGTAGTTGTTTCTTTCAAAAAAATCTGGTATAATAGTATTGTATATGATTTTTTTGAAAGGCTGACTTCCTGAATTTTCCTGTCAGCCGCAATTGCGGAGGTATTTTTAAATGAGCAAAAATGGAAAGACTGACAGCGTTAAAATATCCGAGGACGTTATAACCAAGATAACGGAATCCGCCGTTAACGGCGTTGAGGGCGTAAGAGGCTTTGCCGTTTCCAAGAAATGTATTGTGCCGTTCCTGTTCAGCGTGGAGAAAAGCCCCGTAAGGATACGCATGAACGGCGGCGCGGCGGAAATCGCCGTAAGCATTATAGTTTCTGATTCCTGCAAGGTGCGGACAGCCGCGGAAAAGATACAGAAACAGGTCAAAGAGGACGTCCAGAACATGACGGGAATAGCCGTTACAAAGGTAAGCGTGTTCGTAAAGGATATTATTTTTGAAAAGGAATAATGCGCAAAGCAGGCTCTCTTATACCGTATTCTGTTGAATGCGGTTCTGAGCGGGCTTGCTTTTCTGCGTTATAAAATGAGTTGGGAGTTTTTTACAAATGAAACGAAGTGAAGTAAGAGAAGCGGTATTTTTCCTCACGTTTGAAAAGATGTTCAGCGACGGCACTGCCGACGACATTCTGGACACGGCTTACGAAGCGGATCTTTTCGAGATAAACGAGGACGCGGAAAATTTTTTCAAGGCTGTGGACGAAAAAGCGGAACAGCTTGACGAAGTAATTGCAAAATTCAGCGAGAAGCGGCAGATAAGCCGTATTCCGAAAGTTTCCATGTCCATTCTGCGGATAGCCCTTTATGAGATGATGTTTGACGATACCGTTCCTGATAACGTTGCTATCAGCGAGGCGGTAATACTTACAAAGAAATTCGCATACGAGCAGGACGTTCAGTTCGTCAACGGACTGCTTGGAGCGTTTTTCAGGAGCAGGAGCGGCAAAAATGAAGTTTCTGGGGATTGATACCAGCAACTACACCACATCGGCGGCTTTGTACGATACGGAAAGCAGCAGTATCATCACGGCGGGGAAACTTCTGCCCGTAAAGAAAGGCGAAGCGGGTCTGCGGCAGAGCGATGCGGTATTCCACCACACAAAGCAGCTTCCCGAAGTGGTGGAGCGGGTGTTTTCGGAAATGAACGGCATTCCCGATGGGATAGGCGTTTCCGTCCGTCCGAGGAACGTTGAGGGCTCGTATATGCCCTGTTTCCTTTGCGGAGAAGGTCTGGCGGATTCCCTGTCGGCGGTATGCGGGATCCCCGTTTACAAAACTTCCCACCAAGCGGGACACATTTTTGCGGCGCTTTATTCGGCGGGAAAGCTTGATCTTGCGGAGGATCGTTTCATAGCTTTCCATGTCAGCGGCGGGACTACCGATTGTTTGCTTTGCGAGCCTGACAAAGAAAATATCCTGAAAATTTCCGAAACAGGCACGTCCCTTGACCTGAAAGCGGGACAAGCCGTTGACAGAGTGGGACTTATGCTTGGTCTGGATTTCCCATGCGGGAAACAGCTTGAAGCTCTGGCGGCAAAAAGCGTTGAAAGATTTACGATAAAACCTGTGATCCGCGATGGGAATTGCTGTCTTTCGGGTCTGGAAAACAAATGCAGGACAATGCTTGACAAAGGTGCTTCCCGCGAGGACACGGCGCTGTATTGTCTGGAATATATTTACATGACGGTAAAGGAAATGACCGTTCATGCTCTGAAAACATACGGACAGCTTCCTGTTGTATTTGCAGGCGGAGTAATGTCCGACAGGATCATAAGAAACAAGCTGGAAAATGATTTTGCCGCATACTTTGCGGAACCCGCATTTTCCTGCGACAACGCTGCGGGAACGGCTGTTTTTGCAGCATTGAAAGGAAGTGCTGTCAATTGACGGTAACGGAAGTCACCCAAGCCGTAAAAAGCAAATTAGAAGACGGCGAATTCAAGAATATACAGGTCTCGGGAGAAATTTCCAACTTTTCTCAATACGCTTCGGGACATATGTATTTCAAGCTGAAAGATGAGCAGTGTACCCTTAACGCGGTAATGTTCAGGGGAAGGAATCAGTATCTTGATTTCCGACCTGAAAACGGTTCAAAGGTCTCCGCTGTGGGAGATATTAACGTCTATGAAGCAAGGGGCGAATATCAGCTTATAGTAAACCGCATGGAGCCCGATGGTCTGGGAGAACTGCATATTGCCTACGAAAAACTCAAACAACGTCTTGCGGAAGAAGGCATATTTTCCGAAGAACATAAAAAGCCTTTGCCCTCAATGCCCGAAAGCATCGGTCTTATAACTTCAGGCAACGGCGCGGCTGTTGAGGACATGAAAAGAATACTCGGCGCGCGCTTCCCTATCGCAAAAGTAACGGTCTTCCCCTCTCTTGTTCAGGGGGAGCAGGCTCCCGCGTCGATTTGCAGGGCGATACGATATGCGGACTCAAAAGGTCTCGATCTGCTGATCTGCGGACGGGGCGGCGGTTCTTTTGAAGATCTTATAGCTTTCAGTGACGAAAGTGTGGTAAGATGCGTTTACAGCTGCAAAACGCCGATAATCTCAGCGGTGGGACATGAAACGGACTTTGCGCTGTCCGACTTTTCGGCTGATGTAAGAGCGTCAACGCCGTCAAGAGCGGCTGAACTGGCAGTTCCCGATAGGAATGAACTTATGCGCTATCTTGATTCGCTGGGTCAGACTCTTGACATGAGGATATACTCAAAGATAGACGATCTCGGCGGGCAATTGGAGCTTATTTCCAAGAGGCTTACGGCGGCTTCTCCGTCAAACAGGCTGAACGTTATCTCAGAACGCATAAGAAGTCTTGAAAAGCGAATGACGTTACAGTATCTTGCAAATATCCGCGTTATGGAGTCGGAAGTTGCGCGTTTCGCGGCTGTTATAGACAGTCTCAGTCCGCTAAAGACCATGGGCAGAGGATATTCTCTTGTATACAAGGACGGAAAACTGATAGATTCGGCAGATAAACTTTCCGCAGGCGACAGGACGGAAATAAGATTTGCGGACGGAAACGTCTCCGCAGAGATCATATGAAAGGAACGGCAAAAATGAGCTTTGAAAAATCACTGAAAAGTCTTGAAAACATAGTGAAAAAATTAGAGGACAACAAGATCACGCTGGAAGAGTCGATTGCGGCATATCAGCAGGGAGTAAAACTTCTTGCGGAATGCAAGAAACAGCTTGAAACTGCAAGACAGTCGGTAACGGAAGAGACCGTTCCCGATGACGGCGAAGAAGATACCGCAGAAAGTGAGTCCTTTGAAGATGAGGACGGCGATGACGATGATGAAATACTGCCGTTCTGATGGAGGTGCTTATGGACGAATTTGCAAAGAAAAGGCTTGACGGACTTGCGGACATAATAAATTCCCGCCTTGAAGAGATCAAGCAGAAAGTTCTCGAAAAAGCAGGCGCGCAGGCGGATATTATCGAAGCTATGTGGTACTCGCTTTCGGCAGGGGGAAAACGCATACGCCCGGTGTTAGTGCTTGAATTCTGCCGCATTTGCGGAGGAAACGAGGAGGACGCGCTTCCTGCGGCTTGCGCTCTGGAAATGATACATACATTTTCCCTTATACATGACGATCTGCCATGTATGGACAATGACGATATGCGGCGCGGGAAACCTTCCTGCCACAAGGCTTTCGGGGAAGCGCAGGCGCTTCTTGCGGGAGACGCGCTGTTAAATTTCGCATATGAAATTCTTGCAGAGGACGGAAAACTCTCCGCAGAGACACGCATTGCGCTTATTTCCGAACTTTCCAAAGCAACGGGAGTTATGGGAATGATAGGCGGACAGGTGATAGATACTACATATGCGGGAGAATTTGACGAAAAACTGCTTTTAAATATGTATTCCATGAAAACGGGTGCGCTGCTGAAAGCCGCCTGCAAGATGGGCTGTATCGCCGCAGGCGCGGACAAGCCGCTTATTGAAGCCGCGGAACGTTACGCAGAAAAGCTTGGTCTTGCATTTCAGATAAAGGACGATATTCTGGACATGACCGCGGACGAAAAGATCCTCGGGAAACCCGTGGGCAGCGATGAAAAGAACGGAAAGCTCACTTTTGCTTCGCTGAAAGGTTTGGAAGATTCACGGAAATACGCGGAACAGCTTACTGCGGAAGCCTGCGGAGAACTGAAAAATTTTCCTGACAGCGGATTTCTTGAACAGCTTTCCATGTACCTTCTCGGAAGGAATTACTAAAATATAAGGATATGAAACGGAATGAATAATATAGGTTACAATTATGTTCTTGTCACGGCTGTAGTATCATGGTGCGCGGCACAGATAATAAAAACTTTTCTGAATTTTTTACAGACAAAGAAATTTGATCCCGAAAGACTTTTTGGAGCGGGAGGAATGCCGAGTTCACATTCGGCGCTTGTATGCTCTGCGGCTGTGGCAATGTGCAGGCAGTGCGGGGTGGATTCCCCCGAATTTGCGCTGATGTTCATTATTGCAATGGTGGTAATGTATGACGCTATGGGTGTTCGGCGCTCCGCAGGGCTCCATGCCCGTGCCATCAACAAGATAAACAGGATATTTGAAGATCGGGGCATAGAAACTCCCGAAAATAAGACCGAAAGCAAAAAGAAAAAGGAATTTAAAGAATATCTGGGACACACGCCCTTTGAAGTTCTGGGCGGCGCACTTTTAGGAATACTTCTTGCTATGCTCGTGCCTATGAGCATTGGCTGAAAAATTTTGCATCATCTTTGAAAAGGACTGTTATATAAAATGAGCAAACGTTTGATAAGCAATATTTCACTTCCGCAGGAGCTTAGAACTCTTTCAATTCCCGAATGTGAACAGCTTTGCAGGGAGATCCGCAAAATAATCATAAGAACGGTCATGAAAAACGGCGGTCACCTTTCCTCAAATCTGGGAACTGTGGAGCTTACCCTTGCAATTCACAGAGTGTTCCACTCCCCTGCCGACAAGATCGTCTGGGACGTGGGACATCAGTCCTACACTCACAAGATACTTACAGGACGTCTGGACAAGTTTTCAAGTCTGCGGAAAAAGGACGGGATTTCGGGATTCTGCCGCCCCGAAGAATCGGAGCATGACGCTTTTATAAGCGGACACAGCAGCACGGCGATCTCAGCGGCTTACGGAATTGCCGAGGGAATGCGTCTGAACGGCGACAGACACCATGCGGTCGCAGTTATAGGAGACGGTGCATTCACAGGCGGGCTTGCCTATGAAGGTCTTAACAACGCAGGCAAAAGCGGAGATAACATCATCATCATTCTCAATCACAATGATATGTCGATTTCCAAAAATGTAGGCGCGTTTGCAAGGTATCTTACGTCTATCAGGCGGAATTCAGCATATCTGGACGCTAAAAAGCAGACGGAGAAATTTCTCGGGAACGTTCCCGTTGTGGGCGAACCAATAACAAAGTTCATAAAAACTTCCAAATCCGCTTTGAAATCGGTGCTTTACCATTCCACAATGTTTGAGGATATGGGTTTTGTTTACCTCGGACCTATAGACGGGCACAACATTTCCGAACTGGAAGAAGCGCTTCGGGCGGCGAAAACGCTTCACCGTCCTGTGTTTGTACACGTCAACACTGTAAAGGGAAAAGGCTTCCCGCCTGCGGAGGAAAATCCCGGAGAATTTCATGCGATCTCGGCGGGCGGCTACAATGCGGAAAGCTTCAAGGATATGTCTTTCTCAAACGTTTTCGGGCAGAAGCTTTCACGGCTTGCGGATAACGACAAGAATATCTGTGCGGTAACGGCAGCTATGAAATATGCAACAGGTTTGCAGAATTTTGCGGCGGAACACGGTGAACGGTTCTTTGATGTGGGGATCGCAGAATCCCACGCGGTGACATTTTCGGCAGGACTTGCAAAGCAAGGGAAGATCCCTGTTTTTGCAGTGTATTCAAGCTTTTTGCAAAGAAGTTATGACCAGCTTATCCATGACGCGGCAATTGACGGAACACATATCGTCCTTGGTATCGACCGCGCGGGTTTTGTGGGCGAGGACGGCGAAACACATCAGGGGCTTCTTGATGTTTCAATGCTTATGACCGTTCCGGATACTACTATATACTCTCCTTCCACTTATAAGGAACTGGAAATATGTCTTGAACGCGCAGTCTATCACACTGACTGCATAGCGGCTGTCCGCTATCCGAAAGGCACGGAAGATATTACTATCGGTGCGGAGGACACAGATTCATATTTTCTCACCGAAAACGGCGGCAAGGGTCTTGCAGTTTCATACGGACGGATAATTCATAACCTTTACGGTGCGGCGGGTGAACGGGACGTTCTCAAATTAGTGAAAATTTTCCCCATAGACGAGGAAGTTACCGACATCTGCATGAAATATGATGATATATACTTCTTTGAGGAAGGTTCGGGAGCGGCGGCAAAGGCGCTTCTTGAAAAACTTTACCAAAAAGGCTTCCGCGGGAATTTCACAATAAAAGCCGTAGAAGGATTTGTCCGTCAGGCTTCTGTCTGCGAATGCATGAAGGAATACGGTCTGGACGTTGACGGAATGTGCAGGGTACTTGGCACGGAACGGAGTGAAAGCTGTGAGACTTGACCTGCTGATTTCAGAAATGGGACTTGCAAAAAGCCGTCAGAGAGCAAAAGAACTGATAGTCGGCGGACAGGTGAAGGTAAACGGCGTAAACGTTTCAAAACCGTCCTTTGATGCGAATGAAACGGACGACATAAAAATTATCGGAGAGCAGCTTGCATACGTCGGCAGGGGCGGATTGAAGCTTGAAAAGGCGGTAAAGGAGTTCGGGATAGGACTGAAAGACCATATCTGCGCGGATATAGGTGCGTCAACGGGGGGATTTACCGACTGTATGCTGAAATGCGGGGCGGCGTTCGTTTACGCGGTGGACGTGGGACACGGACAACTTGACGATTCACTGAAAAGCGATCAGCGGGTGAAAAACATGGAAGGCACGAACATTCTGAAAATAGACCGTTTCCCCGAAGAAGTGAGCTTCATTTCGGCGGACGTTTCCTTTGTGTCGCTGAGGAAAATTCTTCCCAAAATAAGCGGACTTCTTGCGGAAAACGGCGAAGCGGTCATACTTATAAAGCCCCAGTTCGAAGCGGGACGTTCCGACGTTGGTAAAGGCGGCATTGTCAAGGACAGGAAAGTTCACAAGCGCGTTCTTGAAGAAATTACGGAATTTGCACTTTCTGTGGGACTTCCGACAGAGAAAATGACGTTCTCCCCCATTTGCGGCGGAGACGGGAATATAGAATATTTAGCATATCTTAAAAAAGGCGGCGTTCAAGCCGCCATCGACTGCGGGGAAATAGTTTCGGCGGCTTTTAACGCCATGAAATAAAGGAGAACTTTATGAAAGTAATTCTGTACCCAAATTTCAGCAAGAGAAACGCTCTTGCAACGGCTTTGAAATGCTGTGATATTCTTGATAAGCTTGGTATCGAGGTCTACGCTCCCGATTCCTGCCGCGGGGAGATCTCCTCAAAAGATTTTGTGAAATTCGGCAGCAAGCGGGAGATCATCAGCGGCTGTGATGCAATGCTTGCCATAGGCGGAGACGGCACTATCCTGAAAGCTTCGGAGTATGCTTCGGAATATGATGTTCCTCTGCTTGGGATAAACACAGGACGTCTCGGATTTATGGCTTCAATGGAGTCGGACGAACTGGGAAATCTTTCTAAGCTGAAAACAGGAGATTTCACCACCGAAAACCGCATGATGATAGATGTGGCACTGATCCGCGGCGGCAAAGAAATTTCACGGCATTCTGCGCTTAACGATATAGTTGTTGCACGTCCTTATTCGCGGATAACGGATCTTGAAGTTTCCACAGGCGGGCGGACGGTGAGTTCCATTCGTGCGGACGGAATGGTAATTGCAACGCCTACGGGTTCAACGGCGTATGCGCTTTCTGCGGGAGGACCGATACTCGAACCCGAAACGGAATGTATTCAGGTAACGCCTATCTGTCCGCACTCGCTGTTTTCGCGGACAATGGTATTCACGGCGTCAAGAGTGCTGGAAGTACGGCATTTTTCCGCAGACGAGCCTTTATATTTCTCGGTAGACGGCAGATCAAACTGCGATATGTACATTGACGACAAACTTATTATAGAAAAATCGCCTAAAACGCTCAGGCTTATAGATATAAAGGGATATTCATTCTTTGAAGCTGTCAACAACAAGCTTATGAGTCCCATTAAGTGAAAGGAAATGCTTTGATGAAAAAGAAACGACAGGACAAAATAATTGAGATCATAGAAAAATATCCTATCACTACTCAGGAAATGCTTAAAGAATATCTTGAAAAAGAGGGTTTAGACGTTACACAAGCCACATTGTCAAGAGATATAAATGAACTTGACCTGCAAAAGCAAGCTTCGGAGATCGGAAATATCTATGTAAGACGTCCAAAACCCGCATTCCCTCCGCTGCCTATTTTCAGGGATTCGGTAATAAGTGTGGCGTATGCCATGAACATGGTTTCAATAAAATGCAGCACAGGAATGGCACAGGCTGTCTGCGCCACTCTTGACAAGATGGATCGTTCGGAAATTCTGGGAACTATTGCGGGAGACGATACAATTTTCGTACTTACAGAAAGCGAAAACGCCGCCGCAGAATTTACCGAAATGTTAAGATCGGTGCTGCCTGACTGATACAGCTTTTTTGAAAGGACACATAGCGTATGCTTAGCGAATTGTATATTGAAAATCTTGCTGTCATACAGAAAGCAGAGATACCTTTTACGGGGAATTTCAACGTTTTCACAGGTGAAACAGGCGCGGGAAAATCCATACTTATAAATGGTATAAACGCCGTTCTGGGAAAACGCGTAAACAAGGATATAGTGCGTTCAGGCTGCGAAAAAGCCGTAGTAACGGCTATGTTCCGCGGACTTTCGGGGGAAACTCTGGACAAACTCAAAGAATTCGGCATTGACTGCGAAAATGACGAACTTATGATAACCCGTGAAATTTCTGCGGACGGCGGAAGCACCGCACGGATAAATTCCCGAACCGCACCTGTTTCCACGGTCAAGGAAATAGGCGAAACGCTTATTGACATTCACGGACAGCATGATAACAGGATACTTATGTACCCCGAAAAGCATATTGAAATTATTGACGGTTACGCAGAACTGGGAGACATTCTTGAAGATTACAGAATGTCTTTCAGGGAACTTCAGAGCACCGCGCGGAAGATAAAACAGCTTTCCCTTTCCGAACAGGAACGTCAGGACAAGCTTGAATATATACGCAGATTCATCGAAGATATAGGAAGTCTGGAACTTGAAAGCGAGAACGAGGATTCCGAAGTGGAGAGCGAGTATGTTATTGCCAGCAACAGCAAGGCGCTTGCGGACGTTATAATGCGTTCAAAAATGGCAGTATCGGGTTACGAGGACAGCGAGGGCATTGCAGAAAAGATAAGCGGGATAAACAGTGAACTTTCCGACTATGCGGAGATACTTCCCGAACTGTCGGCTATTTCCGAACGGCTGGAGTCGGCAATGGTGGAACTTCAGGACATAGGCGATGAACTTTCGGGACTTTATGACAAGATAGACATTGACGAGGAAAGAATGGACTATCTTTCCGACCGCCGTGAAAAGCTGAACAGTGCGAAAAAACGCTATTCCTGCACGCTTGGCGAACTTATTTCAAGATACAATGAATACACTTCCGAAGCGGAAGCGGCAGAAGGCTGTTCAAAGGAAATAGAGCGGCTTTCGGAGCGAAAAAAGGAACTGCTGATAGAAGTTACCAAAAAAGCGGAGAAACTTTCGGAGCTGCGGGAAAATTCCGCGAAAAAACTTACTGAAAGCATTGCGGAAGAACTGAAATTTCTTGATATGCCCGATGTTAAGATATGTTTTGAACATAACAAGGGGAAACTCACTTCAAACGGCATGGACATTATGGAAATGATGATCTCCGTCAATCCCGGAGAACCGCCTAAGCCTATAGCAAAGATAGCTTCCGGCGGTGAACTTTCCAGAATAATGCTTGCGATAAAGAACGTTATCGCTGAAAAAGAGGACATTCCCACAATGATATTTGACGAGATAGACACGGGAATAAGCGGCAGAGCGGCGCAGAAAGTCGGCGTAAAGCTGAGACAAATTTCCAAGGCTCGGCAGATAATCTGCGTTACCCACCTTTCACAGATAGCGGTAATGGCGGACAATCATCTGCTTATTGAGAAAACACGGAGCAGTGACAGCACTTTTACAAATGTTTCAAAAATTGACGGCGAGCAGAGAATTTCGGAAATTGCCCGTATTCTCGGCGGTGAACTTATTACCGGAACAACACTTGAAAATGCCGCCGAACAGCTTAACGGCAGGGAGAAAATTTACAATGAAATTCTTGGAAGAAAGCTCTGACCTGCATAACTGCAAGCTTTGCCCGCGGAAATGCGGCGCGGACAGATACGCGGGGAAAGGTTTCTGTGGCTGCGGCGCGGAAATAAAGGCGGCGAAAGCATTTCTCCATATGTGGGAAGAACCCTGCATTTCGGGGGAAAACGGCGCGGGAACGGTTTTCTTTTCGGGCTGTAATCTGAAATGCCTGTATTGCCAGAATTACAGGATCTCCGCAGAAAATTTCGGAAAGGAGATCTCCGCAGAACGGCTTGCGGAGATCTTTCTTGAACTCCGTGACAAAGGCGCAAATAACATTGACCTTGTAAGTCCAACGCCTTACGTTCCGCAGATAATAAAGGCTCTTGACCTTTGCAGAGGGAAACTTGATATTCCCGTTGTTTACAATACAGGCGGGTATGAACTTCCCGAAACGCTTAAAATGCTTGAGGGGTATGTGGACGTTTATCTCCCCGATCTGAAATATTATGACGGTTCCCTTGGCGAAAAATATTCTTCTGCGGCAGATTATTTTGAAATTGCTTCCGAAGCGATAAAGGAAATGTACCGTCAGGTCGGTTCTGTAAAAATCGAGGACGGACTTATAAAGAAAGGCGTTATAATACGTCATCTTGCGCTGCCGTCACACCGCAGGGATTCGGAAAAAATTCTTGAATGGATAGCGGAAACATTTCCAAAAAAGGACGTGCTTGTAAGTCTTATGAGCCAGTATGTTCCCGTTTACAAAAGCTTTGAACATAAGGAGATCTCGCGGAGGATATCCACATTTGAATATAATTTCCTGCTTGACAGGGCGGCTGAACTGGGCTTAGAGGGCTTCATGCAGGAACGCAGCTCGGCGGACAGCGGCTACACTCCCGATTTTGACCTGACGGGAATATGATAAAATGAAAAGGTGCTGCCGATATTTCAGGCAGCACCTTTTTCCCCGTTCCCACCCTCGCAGAGGCAGCCAATGTCCGGTATTAAAAATAAAAAATTACAATGCAATTGTACGCGGTCTGAGCATAACAATCCTGTTGGCGCGCCTGCTCCTGACGCATAAGTCTTTACGGCGTAACGCTGCCGCGCGTGACATTCACTCTGCACTGCTGCTACCGTCAAGATCTTATTCGATAAGTTCGGTATTCCAGTTGGTCTCCTGAAGCTTATTGTCAATAATGCGCAGTTTCTTGGACATATTGTCTATTTCAGACTGCCATTCCACCACTGAAATGGTCGGTTTTATTTTTATTTCGGAATTTCTTAATCTGCTTACGCTGAAACTTGCAGTCGAAACTATCTCCTTATATGCTGAGATCTTCAGCGAAAGCACGTCTTTTTCGGCAATAAGTTCCGTAAGTGTTTTTCCGTCGACTATCGTCACACAGTTTGTCTTATTTATCTTTGCCATAAGATAAGCAAGACGCTCCACCGATGCATCAAGTTCGTGTTTCAGCTTTTCGGGCGATTCGGCGGAAGTTTCCCCCTCTTGTACAAGAACATTCTTGTTAAGACGCATTTTAAGCTGTTCGATGTTGCGGTTCAGATCCGCTCTTTCCTGTAATGCTTCTGCAAGTTTCATAGCAAAATCCTCCTATATAATTTTTATCATGACAGCAACCGTGTAATTTCCTTGTCAATACTCTTCTTAATAACAATATCACAATTTAATAAAATTGTCAACATAATATTGGGTTTACATAATTCACAGAAAAAATTTTCGGCAAAGTATTGAAATTTCCGACGAAAAATGGTAAAATAAAATGATATATTATGTAAAGGCGGTTTTGCTATGGTTTCAAGATTCACAAACCTTATCGACCTGAACGATATGCCCACAGAATGGTGGAATGAAGTAATTTCTCTCGGCGCGAAAATCGCTGATGACCCGCAGAAATACGCTCACGAATGTGACGGAAAGATCATGGGAACGCTTTTCTACGAGCCTTCTACAAGGACTCAGATGTCCTTCCAGACCGCCATGCTCAAACTTGGCGGAACGATAATCGGTTTTGACAATCCTGCCACTTCCTCGGTCGCAAAAGGCGAAAACCTAAAAGACACCACAAAGATAGTTTCAAATTACGCCGACATAATGGTAATGCGTCACCCCGCCGAAGGTTCTGCAAAGGCTGCCGCACTTACAGCGGACTGCCCTATCATCAACGCAGGCGACGGCGGTCACCTCCACCCTACCCAGACCCTCACCGACCTGCTGACACTTTCAAAAGAAATAGGCAGGCTGGACAACCTTACGGTGGGACTTTGCGGCGACCTGAAAAACGGCAGAACGGTACATTCTCTCTGTAAAGCTCTTGCCTGTTACAAAGGCAACAGATTTATACTGATCTCAACTCCCGAACTTCGGCTGCCGTTCTACATAAAGGATATCCTCAACGCTTCGGACTGCAAGTTTGATGAAGTCAACACCATTGAAGAAGCCATCGGAAAGCTTGATATACTTTACATGACGCGTATACAGGCGGAACGCTTCAATTCCCCGGAAGAATATGAAGCGCAAAAAGATGTTTACTGCCTTGACAAAGCCAAAATGAAAAAAGCAAAAAGCAGCCTTTGCGTTCTCCACCCGCTGCCGAGAGTTGACGAGATCGCCATTGAAGTGGACGACGACCCCAGAGCGTTATATTTCAAACAGGCTAAATACGGAATGTATGTAAGAATGGCGCTTATCCTGACAATTCTCAGAAATGAGCATCCAACCACACTTTTAAGCGGAAAGATCCACAACGACATTTGCTGTCAGAATCCCAAATGCATCACTCAGAAAGAAAAGTACCTCCCCCGCAGTTTCCGCGGTTCGGGAGATACTCTTGAATGCGAATACTGCGACGAAAGACTTCTCCGTAAACACTGAATGAAACGGAAAATCGGCGAAAGTGATACTTTCGCCGATATAGCCGCAAATATTAGTTTGCTTTAAAATCATTCAACAATGAACTGCTTGATCTGTGCAAAGAATTCGGACGCATCATCGGTAT